>JALYRC010000082.1 GCA_030855555.1 Pseudomonadota bacterium | reverse complement strand
ATTGAGCACCGCCTGGGCTGCTTCGACCGGCCGATCAAGCTTGAGCGTTTCGACTACCGCAATCGCATCGTCGAAGCCGGCCCCGCAGAAAGTCGGCACGCCGGCGGCACCGATCTGCTCCAGCAGCTTGCCCTCGGGGCCTTCGCGGCACGACCCATCGACATCGCGAATGAAGACCGCCGCCACCCGATCCTTGAAGTCCTCGACCACTTTTGCATAAATCGTCACGTCGCGCTGACCATTGTCGCCGATCAGCAGAAAGCGCAGGTCGGGGTAAAAGCGCATCACGCGCTCGATCGCTTCCAATTTGTGGTCGTCATGTCCCTTGTGGACGAATTGGCCGCGGTCGAACCCATAATCCTTCAGAAACATCGGCCCGTGCGGGATGGCGTTAAGCTCCATGAATTCGGCGATGAAGCCGTAGAGATTCCACGGCGATGACGAAACGTAGAAGAATGGCCGGGCGGGCGCGAGATGGTCGCGCGCAATCATTTTGTAGAGCGCCGAAGCGCCCGGCACGGCAAGCCGATCTTGCGGCCGGTCGAGCACCACCCTGCGCCAGTGACGGCGAAAATCCATTGCGCCGGTCTCAACCACCGTATCGTCAATGTCGGAAATGATTCCCCAATGATGATCGGTACCCGGCGCAATGATTGGCACCTTGAATCCACTTTGCTGGGCTTGTCGTCCAGGTGTGGTCAGCGTCACGCTTTCCCATTGCGTAGTCGGCGGCAGCGGCTGGTCGATGGCAATTTCAAAGTCGAAATAGCCTTCGTCGTCGGTCAACACTTCCGCCTGCTGGCCATAGCCTTCGCAGTGCACCGCAATCCCCGGCAGCTCCTCGCTATTGTAGATTTCCAGCATCGCGCCGAGCTTCTGGATCATCCCGTCGCCCGGTTTCAGCGCAGGTTCAAAGCGCACGATCCGGCCCTTGACGCGAACCGCCTGCGCGTTGCGATATCCGGCATAGGCCAATAGCCTTACCTTGCGATCGTGGCCTTCCCCTTGCGCAAGCAGGTCCCCGATCAGGTCGACGTCATGCTCCAGATCGGCGATGCTCGATCGCAGGAAGCGGTGGATGATATTGTCACTCATCCCGCGCGAACAATGCGTAGCACGGCTCGGTTCCCCCTTAAGCGAAGGACGCCAAGGGCCCGCCAGACATACATTGCGGACACCATTAATAGTTTTGCTCATGGTAGACGGCCGGCTTGTCCTGTAGATGCATTAGTGGCGTGACTGAGCCGGGGGAAACTATGTCTAGATTCAAATATTTATTGGTTGCGGCGCTATTCGCCTTTTCGGCCAAATCCACGACAGCGCAGGCGCCGAATGCCTCCCTCCTGCAGGAGCAAGCCAGTGCCATGGCCGCACTCAACTTCATGGACGGCGAGTGGGTCGGAACCGTTGAAGTCATGGAGCGGTCAGGAGGGATCAAGCTGACGCAGACCGAACGCTCTGGAACGCTGCTCGGCGGCACCATCCGGCTGGTCGAAGGAAGAGCCTTTGATGCTAAGGGCAAGACGCTGTTCAATGCTCTTGCAATCATCTCCTACGACACGAGGCGTGATCTTTATTCGATCACCTCGCATGCCAGCGGTTTTGCCACCACGACCGAACTGAAGGTGAAACCCAACGGGTTTGCATGGGAAGTCCCTGCGGGGCCGGGGGCTAAAGTGCAGTTCGAAGCAGTCGTGAAGAATGGCGTCTGGACCGAAGTTGGCCATTACGTCGGTGCGGACGGAAAGCCGAGGAAAACCGTCGAAATGCGGGTCCGCAAATTGCGGCCGACCGAGTGGCCAGCCGGGGATATTCTAAAGCGAAAATAACTCGCTAACCCAGAACAGGCCTCAACGCTCCGGCTGCAGAAGGGGCGCAACGTCAGGACTCTCCTCGATCGAGCGCCAGAAGCTCGGTCCTGGAAGCGGTCCGCGGGCCTGTTCGTAGGCGAAGCCGAGCGACAGGATACGTGCGTCGTCCCACTTTCCGCCGATGAAGCTCAATCCCACGGGCAGCCCCTTCACTTGCCCCATTGGCACGGTCAGGTGCGGGTAGCCTGCAACCGCAGCAAGGCTTCCGGCGCCCCCGCCGCTGATCTGGTCGCCGTGGACCGCGTCAATCTTCCACGCAGCCGGCATCGTCGGTCCGACCAGAGCGTCGAGGCGGTGGTCGCGCATCATCTTGTCGATTCCGTTGGTGCCGGCGGCGGCAAGGCTCGTGCGGCGCGCCTTGAGATAGGCCGGGTCGGACAAGCCCTTGGTCTTGTCGGCACGTTCGAAGGTCTCCTGCCCGAAGAGCGCCATCTCGGTAGCCGCATTGGCCTTGTTAAACGCGATCACGTCGGCCAGCGTACGGGAGCGGACGCTTGGCGGCGTGCTGGCGAGATAATCGTTTAACCCCGCCTTGAACTCGGTCAGCAGCACGGTGAATTCATTGCCGCCGATCGCCTTGTCGTCGAACTTCTTGATCTCCACCAGCGTCGCGCCGCGTGCCTTGAGCATCGCCAGCGCCGCGGTGAACAAGGGATCCGTGCCGAACCCGCTGGCAAAGCGCATCACTCCGATCCGCGCGCCCCGCAGCGAGTTGGCGTCAAGCGACGCGGCATAATCGGACTTGCGCCGATCGGCCTCGCGCGTGGCAGAATCCGCGCGATCGCTGCCGGCGATGACGCTGAGCAATTGCGCCGCCTGGCGGACGCTGCGGGTCATTGGCCCGGGGGTGTCCTGGCTTGCGCTGATCGGAATGACGTGAGTTCGGCTAACGAGACCAACGGTCGGCTTGAATCCGACGATGCCGTTGATCGCGGCGGGACAAGTGATTGATCCGTCGGTTTCCGTACCGATCGCCAGGTCGACAATGCCCGCAGCTACTGCAGCGCCGGACCCCGATGAGCTGCCACAGGTATTGCGGTCGAGCGCGAACGGATTTCGCGTCTGGCCGCCAACCGCGCTCCAGCCCGAGATGCTATTGTTCGAACGGATATTCGCCCATTCGCTGAGATTGGCCTTGCCGAGTATCACCATGTTCGCCGCCCGCATCCGCGCCACCAGCGGCGCATCGCGCCCGGTGACGTTGTTGATGAGTGCAAGACTCCCGGCGGTGGTCGGCAATGGACCCGCGGTTTCAATATTGTCCTTCACCAGCACGGGCTTGCCGACAAGCGGCCCACTTGCGCCGCGCCGGTCGATGGCGCGAGCCTGGGCGATCGCAGTTGGATCGATTGCGATGATCGAGCGCAACTGGCCGTCAATAGCGCGCGCCCGGGCGATCGCGCCCAGCGTATCGCGCTCCGCAGTCTGCGCCCCGGCGCTTCCCGCAATCGCGATTGCAAGCAACGCCACCCAGCAACCGTTCGTCATCACCAAACTCCGCTTTGCAGAAATTCCGGTTGAGGGTCATGGCATGTTCACCGACAGGCCGCCAGCGCCGCCGACAAGTTTGATTCTGGTGTGTTTGGAAGCCCTTATGACCCCTCGTCGCGCGCTGTTTGCTGGTGCAATGCTCCTTGCCCCGGTTCAGCTCTTTGCCCAGGAGGTCGCGCCTAAGACCCCCACTCCCACTCCCGCAGAGCCGGAGACAATTGACGAAGAGGACGGCAGCGAGACGATCGTGGTCACCGGTCAGCGCCCGCGCGGATCGGTCGTTGGCGACATCCCGCCTGAAAATGTTCTCAACGTTCGCGACATACGTGCCACCGGGGCGACAACGATTGCCGAATTGCTCGAAGCCGTGGCGGCGCAAACGGGCAGCGCTCGTGGTCGGGACGGGGGCCGGCCGGTGCTGTTGCTGACCGGCCAGCGGATCTCCGGATTTCGCGAGCTTCGCGACCTGCCGCCCGAAGCGATTGAGCGCATGGAAATCCTGCCCGAGGAAGTCGCGCTTAAATATGGCTATTCCGCCGATCAGCGCGTGGTGAACATCGTTCTTCGCAGACGCTTTGACAGCAAGTCGGGCGAAATCGGCACCACAGTCGCAACCGACGGGGGATATGTCGCCGGCAAGCTCGATGCCACCCGGCTATTGATCCGCAATGGCCAGCGCACCTCGCTTAACCTGCGGATCGACGGCAATCACCCGCTTTATGAAAGCGAGCGCAATATCGGGCTTAACCCGGCCGCCACCGGCGCCGATCCGCGCGATTTCCGCACCCTCGTCGGTGCGCAGCAGTCGGCTCGCCTGAGCGGCTCGTTCAACCGCACGATCCTTGGCGACGTCGGTGCAACCCTGACTGCGGAGGCGGGACGAACCCGCAACCGAAGCCGCTTCGGGATCGACCCGTTCGAGGCCAGCGACCCGCTGACGCGCAATTCGGTCACCGACAGCGGCGGGCTAGGCGTGGCGCTTAACAAGCAGTTGGGCAAATGGCGCCTGTCGAGCATCGCCAATGCTCAAATCGACCGCACCGAAGGCGACTCGGAGCGCAGCCGGCCGACGGCGCTCGAGGACGATGAGAATCGCTCCACACGCCGCGCCTTGAGCCTCGACGGAACCGCGACCGGGCCATTGTTCGCGCTCCCCGCCGGTGACGTCGGCGCAACGTTCAAGCTGGGGGTAGATCGCACCGACCTCGACAGTCGCGCCCGTCGCGCCGGAGTGGTCAGCAGCGCCGATCTTGGCCGCACTGCCGGCGAGGCCTCGGCGAGCCTCGACGTTCCCCTCGCTAAGCGCCCCTCGGCCATTGGGCGGCTCACCGCCAACGCCAATGCCAAGCTTACGCAGCTAAGCGATTTCGGCACGTTGACCGATATTGGCGCGGGGCTGAACTGGTCCCCCGCGCCGCGGCTCAACCTGCTGACCAGCTTCACGCGCGAAGAGGGCCCGCCAAGCTTGCAGCAGTTGGGCGGTCCCTTGATCGAGACCGACAACGTCAATTTCTTTGACGCGGTTACCAGCCAAAGCGTGGCAGTTACTGCGATCAACGGCGGAAATCCCGATCTCGAAGCCGATCGCCGCACGGTGTTCAAGCTTGGCGGTAATTGGCAGCCGTCGGAGACGCTCGACCTCAGGCTGCGGGCCGACTTGGTGCGCCAGTTTATCGACAATCCGCAAATCGGCTTCCCCGCCGTCACTCGCGCCCTCGAGGCCGCTTTCCCTGGCCGCTTCGAGCGCGACGCGGCCGGCCGGCTGACTCGCGTCGACCTGCGCCCGGTCAATGCTGACCGCTCGCGCCGCGACACGCTGCGCTGGGGGTTCGACTTCACCAAGCCGCTCAAGTCCAACCCGCCCAGCCGCGAACAAATCGCTGCCTTGCGCGCCCGCTTCGGCCAGCGTGCGCAGCAGGACACCGCCCCCCGGCCCGGCGCGACGCCCCCCGCCCAGCCGCGCGCCGAACGGCCGAATCGCACCGGCGAAGGCCGCGGCGGCGGTGGTCGCTTCGGGGGACGCAACGGCGGGCGCCTGACGCTGTCGGCGACTCACACGCTGACGTTCAAAGACGAATTGACGATAGCGCCCGGCGTGCCGGCGCTCGACTATCTGAATGGCGAAGCGCTGAACTCGAACGGCGGCCGGCCGCGCCACGCAGTCGAGATCGAAAGCGGCTATTATAATAATGGCCTTGGCGCGCGGCTCTCCGCCGACTGGCGAAGCGCAACCCGCGTCGAAGGTCGGGCCGGCGAGGATTTGCGCTTTTCGGACTATGCCACCTTCGACCTGCGGCTGTTCGCCAACCTCGGTGAGCGATTCGACCTCGTTTCGAAGAGCCCGTTCTTCCTTGGCAGTTCGGTCCGCTTCGAAGTGAAGAACATCTTCAACGCCCGCCCAAGGGTCCGCGGCGGCGATGGCGATATCCCCTTCGCTTACCAGCCCGACCGGCTCGAACCGATCGGACGCACGGTCGGGATCAGTTTCCGCAAACTATTCCTGCCGACGCGCCTGTTCCAGTTCGGTGGCGGCGGTCGGCCAGGCGGTGGTCGCCGACCCGAATAACCCCGCCTCAGCCCTTGGCGGCGTTTGCGCGATCGATCGATTCCATCACGACGCGCTGCGCGGCGGCGGCATCGTCCCACTTGCCGACGCGGACCCATTTCTCGGGCTCGAGGTCCTTATAGTGGGTGAAGAAGTGCTCGATCTGCTGGAGCACGATTCCGGGCAATTGGCTGCCTTCGGTGACGTCCGCATAATAAGGGCTGGTCTTCGCTTCGGGAACGGCAAGCAATTTCTCGTCGCCGCCGGCTTCGTCTTCCAGGTAGAGCACCGCCACCGGGCGCGCACGGATCACCGATCCGGGGATTAGTGGCCAGCGAGTCATCACAAGGCAGTCCAGCGGGTCGCCATCATCGCACAGGGTCTGCGGGATAAACCCGTAGTTGCTCGGATAGCGCATCGAGGTGTGGAGGATGCGATCGACGAAGATCGCGCCCGATACCTTGTCGAATTCATATTTTACCGGTTCGCCGCCGATCGGCACTTCGATCAGGACGTTTACGCTGTGCGGCGGATTCGATCCCGCTGGGATAAGGTCAATGTTCATGGTGGCGCGCTCTAGCCCGCTCGCCGCCAAGGGCAAGCGTTTTGGTGTTGGTCAGACAGGCGTGGGCTGGCACCGCACTCTACAAAAGCGTCACCGCGGCTTGAGCAGCAAATCCAGCGGACCTTCCCCCTGGCCGACCTTGACCAGGCGCGGGTAGCGCAGCCCGCCGCCATAGTTCACCAGCACCTCGCGAATTGTGTCGTCGCGCTTGACGGTCAGGCGAATGGGGCGAGTCGTGCCCTTGGCGCCCGTCACCGCGGCCTTGATGGCATCGCCGCTGAACGTCTTGCCGTCGACCGCCACGATCGTTTGACCAATCGACAGCTTCGACGCGAAGGCCGGGCCGCCCCACTGAACGTTGGTGATCTTGCCGTCCTTGTCGGTCGATAGGCCGAGCGAATAGGTGAGATCGGTTCCGGGCGAGCGCTTGGCGGCGATCATCGCGGCATTGTTGGGAGTGTCGCCATATTCGAGCCGATAACCGCTCAGCGTGAACCCGCCGAGCGGCGCCCGGGGCGATTTCTCCGTCAGCCGCTCGGTTAGGAACGCTGCCCAATCGTAGCGATGGACGCCGTTGAGCGTGCGGACGACGTCATCGAAAGTGTAAGGCAAGACGCCCCAATCGCCGTCGTTGACGCCAAAGAAGGCGCGCGCGAAATCGTCCATCCCGCGCCGGTTGGCGGTGCCTTGGCGGATGATGGCGTCGGCCTCGAGCCACACCAGCAGCCCTTCATTGTAATAATCTTCCGACCGCTGCCAGCTCGTCCAGCCCTTGGGCCGGCGCGCCGAAATGATCGGGTCGTTGGTGGTGTCATCGAGGCTGCGCCAGGTCTGTCCGGCGCGATTATCGAGCCCGGCGGCAATGTTCGCCAGCTTGTCGAGAATATCGCTTTTCGACGACATCCCCGAGCGCGCTTCGAGGACATGGCCCCAAAATTGCGTTTGTCCCTCATAAACCCACAGGTAGCTGTCGCGCATCGGGGTGCGAAAATCGGGCGTGAACAGATCCGCGCCACGGCGATATTTGCCATTCCAGCTGTGGACAAGCTCGTGCGGCAGAAGATTGTGATCGGGAAGGCTGTTGTTCCAGTCGGTGAAATAGCCCGGATCGTTCTGGTTTTCCGAACTGCGGTGATGCTCGAGCCCGATCCCACCCATTCGATTGGTGATGGCGTGGAGGAAATCATAATGGTCATAATGCCGCGCGCCGAACGTCTTGACCGTCTGGGTGACGAGGTTGCGATGCTTCTGGAGCACGTCGGCGGGGATGACGAGCTCCTTGGGGTCGTCGGCGACGGTGTTGAGCGTCACGCCGAGGCCAAGGTCGTCCTTGCGGAAATGTTTGCCCGCGAACACCGGCGAATCCTGCAACGTTTCATAGCTGACGGTCTGGTAAGTGACGGTGTTTCCGCTTGCCGCTGCGCCTGCGACCGGCCGAAGCGCGGTCGCCGCCTGCCATCCTGCGGGATAGGTCACGCTGGCCGACACCGGGATACGGCGCGTATAATAGCCCGCCGGGTACAGCGACACCATTTCGAACTGCAGGTTGAGCATTTCGCGCGTGACCACCACGCGCCCCTGGTCGGGCTGGGTCGCGCTTACGAACTGAAACGACACGTCGAGCGCCGCCACGCCGGCAGGAACATCGACGTGGAAGGCATGGATTTCGACCGGGTCGCGTTTCCACATCAGCTCCTGCCCGCCGGCGCGGATAACGAGGCCGGCAAGCTTCTCGAGTTCGCTGCGCGGGGCATGCTTGCCAGGAAGCCACTGCGGAAAAAACAAGGTCATCCGCCCCGCCGCGGCGACCGGAATCGTCTGGCGAACGCGGAAGATATGCTGGTCGATATCGGTCGCGTCGACCGCAAGCCGCATCGTCCCGGGATAAGCGACATCGCGCGCGGCCGAGATCGTCGACACGATCGGCAGCGGTTGCGGCGCGCTATTCTGCGCGGCGGCGGGCACCGCGAGGAGGAAGGGAAGGGCGAACGAGAGCGCGAGCGCGCGATACTGGCTGGACATTGCAGGAGGCTAGCGCGCTCGCTGCCCGGTCGCTAGTGGCAGGCACAACGCTATGTCGAAAATCTCCACCCCTCAGCCCATTCGCGGAATGCAAAGCCTGCTCGGCGAGGAGGCCGACCGCTTTCACGCTGTGATTGACGCATTCGACCGGGTGCGCCGCCTGTACGGCTTCAAGCGGGTCGAAGTGCCAGTGCTCGAACCGACTGCAGTGTTCGCCCGGACGATGGGCGAAACGACCGATGTCGTGTCGAAGGAAATGTATTCGTTCGAAGACCGCAGCGGCGACGCGGTCACGCTGCGCCCCGAATTCACTGCCGGGATCGCCCGCGCTTACCTTAGCGAAGGTTGGCAGCAATATGCCCCGCTCAAAGTGGCCACGCATGGCCCCGCCTTCCGCTACGAGCGCCCGCAAAAAGGCCGCTTCCGCCAGTTCCACCAGCTCGACGCCGAAATCATCGGCGCTGCCGAGCCGCAGGCCGATGTCGAGCTGCTCGCCTTCGGAGCGCATCTGCTCGCCGAGCTTGGCATCAAGGGCGTGACGCTCAAGCTTAACACACTCGGCGATGTCGCCAGCCGCGACGCATGGCGCGCTTTATTGGTCGAGCATTTCGCTGCACATCGCGCCGACCTGTCCGAGGACAGCCAGGCGCGGCTCGACAAGAACCCGCTCCGCATCCTCGACAGCAAGGACCCGCGCGACCGCCCGTTAGCCGACACCGCCCCGCCGATGACGCTGAGCGCCGAGGCCGAGGAGTTTTTCGCCGTGGTCCGCGCCGGGCTCGACGCCGCGGGCGTGGCGTACGAACTCGACCCGCACCTCGTTCGCGGGCTCGATTATTACCGCCACACCGCGTTCGAATTCGTCACCGACCAGCTCGGCGCGCAAGGCACCGTCCTCGCCGGGGGCCGCTACGACGGCCTGATCGAACAACTCGGCGGCCCGCATACGCCAGCGGTCGGGTGGG
>JALYRC010000079.1 GCA_030855555.1 Pseudomonadota bacterium | reverse complement strand
TCATGGCTTCCAGCGTTTCGGTGATCTCCAACTTGCCGATGGTGCCGCGACCAAACAGCTGGACGGTCGCGGCAGCGTTGACGGCCGGATTGAGGGCTAAATCGGCGTGGGCTCGTTCTTTAGATTTTGCACTTTCCTCCACCACACGAAGAGTAGATTTTCGTGGAGCAACAGCACCGCTTTCCGACCCCATAAATCCCTCCTCAGACTGCCTCACTCTCGGTAGCACAAAAAGGGAACATGTGGAATCGGCGAATGTCCGGTTTCGACCCATGGCGGACATTGCGTTACGATCTGTCTTCGCTTCCGAACACGCGATAGATGATCTCGAAGAAGACCCCTGTCGCGATAAGTCCGATCGCCCCGCCAAGCTTTGAGCGATCTACCGCCAGCGCATACCAAAGGATTACGGCTGCGCCCGTCCAGAGGACGATCGGAAGCCAGTTCTTGCGGATGAATGCGCCCATGCGGAGCAGCCTACTCGGCGGGATGTCCGCTTTCCACCCATAGTGGACATTAGGCAGGCGGCTTAGCGGACCAGTAGCCCGAGCGTGTCGCGCCTCACCCAGCGCCACAGCATCAGCACCGCGACGATCGCGAGGCCGAGGGCGAGGCCGGTCCAGATGCCGACCCCGCCCCAGTCGGCGCTGAAAGCGAGCCACACGCCGACGCCGATCCCGATCAGCCAATAGCCGATGAAGGTGAAGATCATCGGCACGCGGGTGTCGTGAAGCCCGCGCAAAATGCCGGCGCCGACGACCTGCGCGCCATCGACGATCTGGAAGATTGCCGCGACGCCAAGGAAGGACACGCCGAGCGCAATGACATTGGCATTGGCGGCATCGTCTTCGAGGAACAGGGTCATCAATTGGTGCGGGATGAGCCAAAGGACCAGTGCCATCAGCGCCATGAAACCCGTTCCCATGACCCAGGCGCTCCAGCCGGCGCGGGCAATACCGGCGCGGTCGCCGCGGCCAAGCGCAAGCCCGACGCGGACCGTTGCAGCCTGTGCCATGCCCCACGGCACCATGAACGCCAATGCGGCGATCTGGAGCGCGACGGCGTGGGCGGCGACGGCGTCGGCGCTGATCAGCCCCATGAGATAGGCAGCAGCGCTGAACACCCCGCCCTCGAACCCCATCGCCAGCCCAATCGGAAGGCCAAGCAGCCACATCCGCCGGTAGCGCGGCCAGTCCGGCCGCCACCAGCGTCCGAACAGATGGAAGCGGCGGAACTGGGGATCGGTCTTGATGACGACGGCAAGCGCAATCATCAGCAATGTCCAGACGATCGAGCTCGCAAGCCCGCCACCGAACAGCCCCATTGCCGGGAAGCCCAAGTGGCCGAAAATCATTGCCCAGCCGAGCACTGCATTAAGGACGATCCCGGCAAGGCTGATCACCAGCACCCAGCCGGGACGTTCCAGTGCTGAAACGAAGTTGCGCATTGCCTGGAAGGCGAGGAAGGGGAGCATCGACCACATGTAGCCGCGAAGGAATGTGGCAGCGCCCTGAGCAAGACCCGGGTCTTGCCCCAGGCCGACGATGATCGCTTCGGAGTGCCACAGGATCAGCCATACCGGCGGGGTGACGGTGGCGATGAGCCACATCGACTGGCGGAAAGTGCGGCGGACATCGCGGACATTGTTCGCCCGCCGGCCGAGGGCGGTGGCGATCATCGGCGAGGAGGCGGTAACCAGCCCGAGGCAGATCAGGCTCAAAGCGAAATTGAGATTAATTCCGAGCGCCGAGGCGGCAAGCGGACGTGCCCCGAGCCGCCCCATCAGCAGAACGTCGGTCGCCTGGATCAGCGCCATGGTCAGATTCGCAAGGATCAGCGGCCAGGCAAGAGACAGCGTAGCGCGGACTTCGGTGGCGAGTGGCGGGGACAGCATATCCGAGCGGATTAGCAGTTTTGCCGGGCCGCACCAGTTCCATACACTTGTCGAATACTCCTACCCTCGCCTCTTCGGCTCGGCTAACCGTTCCCCAAAGGAGCTTGCGATGCGGTTTGTTCGGGCGGTTTGGAAGTTGCTGGTCGGCGTCAAGGACGTGCTTGTCCTGCTGGCGATGCTGTTGTTCTTCGGTGCCTTGTACGCCGGGCTCAACGCCGGCCCCAAGCCGATCGGCGATGGCGTGCTGGTGGTCGACCTTGACGGATCCCTGGTCGAGCAGCCCGCGCGGCAGTCGGCATCAAGCCTGGTCGGCGCGGGCGACGTGGCGCGCGAGCATGCCGTGCGCGATGTCGTCGCGGCGGTCGATGCCGCGGCAAAGGACGATCGCGTCAAGGCCATTGCGCTCGACCTCGAATCCTTCGTCGGCGGCGGCCAGAGTGCAATTGCAACGGTTGGCGAAGCACTCGACAAGGCGCGGCGAACCAAGCGGGTGCTGGCTTATGCGACCGGTTATAGCGATGACAGCTACCAGCTTGCGTCGCACGCCTCCGAAATATGGATGAACCCGCTCGGCGCGGTGGCGATTGCCGGACCGGGCGGCAATAACCTCTATTACAAGGGGCTGCTCGACAAATTGGGGGTGACGGCCAACGTCTTTCGCGTCGGCACGCATAAAGCGGCGGTCGAGCCCTACACCCGCAGCGACATGTCCCCCGAGGCGCGGGCCAATGCGCAGGGACTGGCGGGCGCGATGCTTGAGACCTGGCGCGACGATGTGCGCCGCGCGCGGCCGGCTGCTGCAGGTTCGATCGACGCTTATTTGCGCGATCCGGTCGCGGTGGTGCGCGCCGCGGGGGGCGACTTTGCGCGCGCCGCGCTTGCCGGGAAATTGATCGACCGCGCCGGCGAGCGTCACGCTTACAATGCGCGGCTGGCCGAACTTGGCGGAAGCGTCGAGGACAATGCGATCCCTTATCGCCAGATCAAGCTCAACGATTACCTCCGCGAACTTGACCCCGGCAGCGCGAGCGGTCCGATTGGCGTGGTTACGATTGCGGGGACGATCACCGACGGCAAGGCCGCTCCCGGAAGCGCGGGCGGCGACAGCATTGCCAAATTGATCGACAAGGGCGTCGCGAGCGGCAAGCTGAAAGCGCTGGTTGTTCGGATCGACAGCCCGGGCGGGTCGGTGACCGCGTCCGAAGTGATCCGGCAATCGATCCTCCACGCCAAGGCCGAAGGTCTTCCCGTGGTGGCGTCGATGGGCAATGTCGCCGCGTCGGGCGGCTATTGGGTGGCGACTCCAGCGGACGCCATCTTCGCCGAGCCCTCAACGATTACCGGATCGATCGGCGTTTTCGGCATATTGCCGAGCTTCCAGGGTAGCATGGCCAAGGTCGGCCTGTCCGCCGACGGGGTCAAGACCACGCCGCTGTCGGGCGAACCCGACCTCTTCAACGGCCCCTCGCCCGCGGCCGGCGCGCTGATCCAGGCCGGGGTCGAAAGCGTCTATCGCCGCTTCCTCGCCATTGTTGCTGAATCGCGCAAGAAGAGCGTGGCCGAAATTGACCAGATTGCGCAAGGGCGTGTTTGGGACGGAGGAACCGCTCGACAATTGGGGCTGGTCGACCAGTTCGGGGGGCTTGACGAGGCGATCGCCAAGGCCGCCGCGCTTGCCAAGACCGACGACACCGGCGTGACTTACCTCGACCAGGAGGCAAGCTTCGAGGATCGGCTGGTCGAAATGCTTGCCGGAGGCGGAGAATCGGACACGACGACCGACGCCTTCGCCGCATTTGCACCGGCGCCGACCACGCTGCTTGCACGAGTAATAAGCGAAGTGTCGGCGATCATGTCGGGGCCAAGCATCCAGGTGCGCTGCCTCAACTGCCCACCAGGAGCGGTCGCGGCGCCTAGTCGCGAAGCGGTAAGGTGGTGGAAGCTTTTCGCCGGCTGATCCACGAGCCCTTGCGCGTGGCCAGCGGCAACAGGACCATGGCCATCAGCGTCATCACCAGCGCAAGCAGCGCGAAAGTGACGATCCAGGGATTGTTGGTTTCCTTGCGGCCCAATGGATCCATGATGTGGAGCCCCCACATGAAGTCGTAGACGCGCCAGAAGCGGGTGCGCCGCGCGACGACTTCGCCCGAGCCGGCATCGACATAGAAATGCGTGCCGTCGTCCATGCGCACGCGCCAGCCCTCGAGCGGGCGGCGCAGCTCGATCGGCGGGCGGGCGGAGTCGACGCGGCTGACGTCAGTCACGCGCGCCTTGCCGGTATAGCGCGACAGGATTTCGCGCTGCGCCTCCGCGGCGCCAAGCTTGGGCAGGAGGCGACCGGTGGCGGGATCGGCAAGGCGGCTCCGCTCGGGCTCGCCGGCAAGCAGGATGACCCAGCGCGGGCCGTCGGCGCGGGGCTCGAGAGTGAGGCTGGTGATTGGCACGCCTTCCAGCGACGGCGCGACTGCGGGTGTCAGGAGCGCAAGAGGCGCGGGATCGCGAAGCAGAGCAGCGCCGCGCACTTCGGCATTTGGCCGCGCAACCATGATGAACCCCGACACGGTCCAGAATATCATCGGGATGATCACCAACCAGCCCAGCCACATGTGCCAGCGGCGCAAGCTCGCGCGTAATGTCATTGATTACCCCCTGGTCACACGCCGGGCCCGGTGTCCCCCCGAGTGATGTCCAGTCACACGGTCCGAGTCGGTGCACCTTGGCTAAACCAAGGAAAAGCGGAGGTCATGATCAAATTACGATTAAGGTTAAATTTTCGCCGCCGCGAGTTTCGCCATATTAAATATGGATTGGCTTTCCTTGGACCGCCATTGCCGCTTCCTTGAGCGCTTCGGCGTGGGTCGGGTGAGCATGGGAGGTGTAGGCAATGTCTTCTGACGTCGCGCCAAACTCCATTGCCAAACAGGCCTCGGCGATCAGCGTTCCGGCAAGGCTGGAGATGATCCACACCCCGAGGACGCGGTCGTTTTTGGCGTCGGCGATGACCTTGACGAAGCCGTCGGTGTCGCGGTTGGTCTTGGCGCGGCTGTTGGCCATGAACGGGAATTTCCCGACCTTGATTTCGTGACCTGCTTCCTTGGCTTGCTCCTCGGACAGCCCCACCCCAGCGATTTCGGGATGGGTGTAGACGACCGACGGAATGACCGCGTGATTGACGATGCCGGTCTGGCCGGCGATATTTTCGGCGGCGGCAATCCCTTCGTCCTCGGCCTTGTGGGCAAGCATCGGGCCTGGGATGCAATCGCCGATCGCCCAGACTCCGGGCACGGCGGTGCGGAACTCATGGTCGGTGTCGATCTGTCCGCGCGGATTAAGCTCCAGCCCGGCCTTTTCGAGCGCGAGCCCATCGACATTGGGGCGCCGGCCAATCGCAACGAGCACTGCGTCAGCCTCGATGGTTGACGCCTCGCCGCCTTTCGCCGGTTCGACGGTCAGCGTCGCCTTGCCGCCATCAACGGACGCGCCGGTGACCTTGAGCCCGGTCTTGATGTCGAAACCCTGCTTCTTGAAGATCTTGGCGCTCTCGCGGCGCACTTCCTCATCCATGCCGGGCAATATCTGGGCGAGATATTCGACCACCGTGACTTTAGCGCCGAGCCGCAGCCAGACGCTGCCAAGCTCAAGCCCGATGACGCCGCCACCGATGACGACCAGATGTTCGGGCACCTTGGGCAGCGCCAGCGCGCCGGTTGAATCGACGATTACTGCCGCCTCATTATCGACCGTAACGCCGGGAAGCGGAGTGACCGACGAGCCGGTGGCGATGAGAATATTTTTGGCGCTGACTGTGCGGTCGCCGACCTTGACCGAGTTTGCGCTTTCGAACGCGGCATAACCCTTGAGCCAGTCGACCTTATTCTTCTTGAAGAGGAATTCGATTCCGCCGGTGAGCTCGATGACGGCCTTGGCTTTTTCAGCGTGCATCTGGTCGAGGTTGAGCGAGGCGCCCTGGATGTCGATCCCGAACTTGGCGAGGCTTCCCGACTTGGCCTCGGCGTAGATTTCGGAGGCGTGGAGCAGGGCCTTGGAGGGAATGCAGCCGACGTTGAGGCAAGTCCCGCCAAGCGTTGCGCGGCCCTCGGCGCAAGCGGTCTTGAGCCCGAGCTGGGCCGCGCGGATCGCCGCGACATAGCCGCCCGGGCCCGCGCCAATCACGATGAGATCGTAGTCGTAGGTCACATCAGCCATGATTTACTCTCTTTTGTGCTCCGGCGCAG
Organism: Pseudomonadota bacterium; assembly: GCA_030855555.1. Classification (GTDB taxonomy): domain Bacteria; phylum Pseudomonadota; class Alphaproteobacteria; order Sphingomonadales; family Sphingomonadaceae; genus Sphingomicrobium. The sequence continues at coordinate 5,492 of JALYRC010000079.1, read as the reverse complement.
GCCGGAGCGTTGGCCCTTAAACGATGTCGTTGAACAAGTCGCGCCACTCGGGATTCTCTTCCTCATGACTCGCAATTTCCAAGAGCGTTTCCATTTCTTCATCCGAAGTTCGCAGGCCCGAGCTTCCTGAAGATCGTCATACCATTCGTACCAGACCAGCAGCGTGCAGCCCTTTTCCTTGGAGTGACCGTCAACCAGAAGGCTTCGATGCTGGTGGGTTCGCTGGGCAAGGTTGCTCGTTACGCCCAAATAAGTTTGACCGCGACGATGGTTCGCCATCAGGTACAGGCAACCGGGCTTCATTATCCTCCGTGCAGCGCTCCGGCCTCCGCCGGAGCACGACTTGTCTAAAGATCGATCAGCAGTCGCGTCGGGTCTTCGATTGCTTCCTTGACGCGGACGAGGAAGGCGACGGCTTCGCGGCCGTCGATAAGGCGGTGGTCGTAGCTGAGCGCGAGATACATCATCGGGCGGATCACGACCTGGCCGTCCTTGGCGATCGGACGCTCCTCGATGCGGTGCATGCCGAGCACGGCCGACTGCGGGGGGTTGATGATCGGGGTCGAGAGCAGGCTGCCGAACACACCGCCATTGGAAATGGTGAAGGTCCCACCCTTCATGTCGTCGGCGGTAAGCGCACCCTCCTTGGCCTTCTTGCCATAAGCCGCGATCGCTTTCTCGATTTCGGCAAAGGACATGGCGTCGGCGTTACGGATCACCGGCACGACCAGCCCCTTGGGCGCCGAGACTGCGACCGACACGTCGAGATAGTCGTGATAGACGATCTCGTCGCCTTCTATCCGCGCATTGACCGATGGCACGTCCTTCGCCGCGAGGGCCACGGCTTTGACGAAGAAGCCCATGAAGCCAAGACGGATGCCATGCTTCTTCTCAAACAGATCCTTGTAGCGCGCGCGAGCGTCGATGACCGCGCTCATGTCGACGTCGTTGAACGTCGTGAGCAAAGCGGCAGTGTTCTGCGCTTCCTTGAGTCGGGTAGCGATGGTTTGACGCATGCGCGTCATCTTGACGCGTTCCTCGCGGCGCTCGCCTGTAGCTTGCTGTGCTCCGGCCGAGGCCGGAGCGGTGGGTGCAGGCGAGGCCGCTGCCTTGGACTCGACCACGGCTCCTGCCTGCGCAGGAGCACCGCTTTGTTTTGCGGCGGACAGCACGTCGTCCTTGGTCAGGCGACCGTCCTTTCCCGAGCCCTTGATCGCCGACGGATCGACCTGGTTGGCAAGCACGGCGCGGCGAACGGCAGGTGACAGGCGGAGTGCACCTTCCGTCGAGGGTGACGCTTCCACATTCCCCGGCGCAGGCCGGGGCCCAGGAGCCGCAGGCTCACCTGCAGCGGCCGGAGTCGATCTCGCCTCCGGCGCCTGGGCCCCGGCCTGCGCCGGGGAACTGTTAGCAACAACGCCTTCGCCTACGCGCGCCAAAATGGCGCCGACGGCGACGGTGTCGCCTTCCTTGAACAATTGTTCGGCAAGCGTTCCAGCGATCGGCGACGGGACCTCGACGCTGACCTTGTCGGTTTCCAGGCTAGCAATCGGCTCGTCGAGCGCAACCGCGTCCCCGGGCGCCTTGAGCCATTGGCCGATGGTCGCTTCGGTGATCGATTCGCCAAGCGTGGGCACTACAACGTCGGTCGGCATGCTTAACTCCCGGCCTTTCCGGCCTTTTGAACGGTTTCGACCGCGGCATCGGCAGCAGCGGGGGCTGCGGCACTCTGACCAAGGGCGTCGGCGATCAGTGCGGCCTGCTCGGCTATGTGGCGCTTGGCAAGTCCGGTGGCGGGCGAAGCCGAGGCGTAGCGTCCGGCAAAGCGCGGGCGCAAGGTCTTATGCCCGGCCTCGGCGAGGCAGCATTCGATCAGGTCCTGGACGAAGTGCCACGCGCCATTATTCTTCGGTTCTTCCTGGGCCCAGACCAGATCGGTCAGGCCCGGAAGTGCCTTGAGTCTTTTGACCAAGGGTTCCGACGGGAAGGGGTAAAGCTGCTCGATGCGGAGGATCTCGGTATCCGCCGGCGCGCCCTTTGCGACCACGCCATCACGCGCTTCCATCAGTTCGTAAGCGATCTTCCCCGAACAGAGGATCAGCCGCTTGGCCGTGCCCTCGGGCGGCGGGGCAAGGTCGGACAGGATGCGCTTAAAGTGCCCCTGTCCGACGAAGTCGGCGCGGCTCGACACCGCAAGCTTGTGCCGCAGCAGCGACTTGGGCGTCATGATGATCAACGGCTTGCGGAAATCGCGGTGCATCTGGCGACGCAGGATATGGAAATAATTGGCCGGCGTCGTGCAATTTGCGACCTGGATATTATCTTCGGCACAGAGTTGGAGGAAGCGTTCGGGCCGCGCACTACTATGCTCAGGCCCCTGCCCTTCGAAACCGTGCGGGAGCAGCATCACGATCCCGCTTGCGCGCAGCCACTTGGCCTCGCCGGCGGCAATGAACTGGTCGATGATGGTCTGGGCTCCGTTGACGAAATCGCCGAACTGGGCCTCCCACAGCACAAGCGTCTTCGGGTCGGCGATCGAATAGCCATATTCGAAGCCGAGCACGCCAAACTCGCTGAGCGGGCTGTCGCGAACTTCGAAACGCGGACTGCCGTCCTTCTCGATCGAGCGTAGCGGGATGTATTTCTCGCCGGTGGTCTGATCGACCCACACCGCGTGGCGGTGCGAGAAGGTACCGCGGCCCGAGTCCTGCCCGGAAAGCCGAACGCGGTAACCGTCGTCGGCGATCGATCCGAATGCGAGCGCTTCGGCAGTGGCCCAATCGATGCCGGCGCCGTCCGCGAACATCTTGCGCTTGGCATCGAGAATGCGGCCAAGCGTCTTGTGAATCGCGAGATCCGCCGGGACGGTCGTCAACAACTGGCCAAGCCGGTCGAACTGCGCGTCGTCAAGCGATGTGCCGACGTTGCGGCGGCCAAGCACCGGCTCGTCGGGCCGGCCTAGCCCCGACCAGCGACCCTCGAACCAGTCCGCCTTGTTGGGCAAATAAGAAGTGCCGGCTTCGAACTCGCCCTCGAGCAGCGTTACGAACTGCTTGGTGCGCTCGTCGATCCACGCCTGGTCCACGACGCCTTCGGCGATTAGCCTCTTGCCGTAGATCTGGCTGATGGGACTATGCTTGGCGATGGTGGCGTACATCAATGGCTGGGTGAAGCTTGGCTCGTCGCCTTCATTGTGTCCGAAGCGGCGGTAGCACCACATGTCGATGACGATGTCGCGGTTGAAGCACTGGCGATATTCGATCGCCAGCTTGCAGCAAAAGGTGACCGCCTCGGGATCGTCGCCATTGACGTGCAGGATCGGCGCCTGGACCGACTTGGCGATGTCGGACGGATAAGGCGAGGACCGACCGAACTGCGGGCTGGTGGTGAAACCGACCTGATTGTTGATGACGAAATGGATCGTCCCGCCCGTGCCATAGCCCGGCAGGCCGGAGAAGCCGAAGCATTCGGCAACGATTCCCTGCCCGGCAAAGGCCGCGTCGCCGTGAAGCAGGATTGGCAGGACGGTGTCGCCCTCGCGATCCCCGCGCAGGGTCTGGATGGCGCGCGCCTTGCCAAGCACGACCGGGTCGACCGCTTCGAGGTGCGAGGGATTGGGGACCAGGCTCAAATGGACCTTATTGCCGTCGAACTCGCGGTCCGACGACGTGCCGAGGTGATATTTGACATCGCCTGACCCGCCGACGTCATCGGGATTGGCACTGCCGCCGGCGAATTCGTGGAAGATGGCGCGGTACGGCTTGCCCATGACGTTGGCGAGGACGTTGAGCCGCCCGCGATGCGCCATGCCGACCGTGATTTCGGTGATGCCGAGCGCCCCGCCATATTTGATGATCGATTCAAGCGCCGGCACCGCGCTCTCACCACCATCCAGTCCGAACCGTTTCGTGCCGACATATTTGCGCGCAAGAAACTTTTCCCACTGTTCGCCGTGGATAACCTTCTCGAGAATCGCCTGCTTGCCTTCGGGCGTGAAGCTGATCTCGGCCTTTTCGCCTTCCATCCGTTCCTGGAGGAAGCGCCGCTCCTCGAGGTCGTTGATGTGCATATACTCCACGCCGATTGCGCCGCAATAATTGGCTTCGAGGACCGGCACGATCTCGCGCAGACTTGCCGATTGGAACCCGAGCGTCCCGCTGAGCCAGATTTTGCGGTCAAGGTCCGCGGCGGTGAAGCCGTGATAGGCGGGCTGCAATTCCGGAACCTCGGCAAAATGGGCAAGGCCGAGTGGATCGAGCTTGGCAGCAAGATGGCCCCTCACCCGATAGCTGCGGATCAGCATCATCGCGCGGATCGAATCGTCCGCCGCGCGGCGCACCGCATCGGGATCGGCCCCCGTTGCGGTCGCTTCCTTGCTGGCCGCCGCTGCGACCTGCTCGATCGTCGCTTCGGTCGGGTCGAGCGCGAGATTCACCGCGTCGAGCGCCGCCACCGGCCAATTCGGCCGCGCCCAGCTCGGTCCTTCTTCGCGATCGATCGCCATGCTGCCTTCGTCAGTCATCATGCCTCTTGTTCCCCGGCGCAGGCCGGGGTCCAGGCCCGGCACAAGCCGGGGTCAAAGTAAGGACGGGTAAAGATCGAGCCAATCAAAATTTCGTTCCTCGATCCGCTTGATCTTCCATGGCCGCTTCCATTCCTTCATCTGCACTTCGCGCTGGCGAGCTTGTTGCAGGTCGTCATGTGTTTCGAATCAGACAAGCAGCGTGCAGCCATAATCCTTGGTGAAGCCGTCGGCCGCTCCTTCGCGGTGTTGGACGACACGCTGGATCAAGTCGCTGGTCGATCCGATGTAGATCGTTCCATTTTTCCGGCTCGCCATCATGTAGACGAGGCCAGCCTTCATTCTTCCTCCGATCAGAGAAGCCTTCGGCTCCTGGACCCCGGCCTTCGCCGGGGAACGTTATCCTTTCAATAGCTCCGTAAGGGTGCGGCCAAGTTCGGAGGGGCTTGGGCTTACCGAAATGCCGGCCGCTTCCATTGCCGCAATCTTGCTTCCAGCGTCGCCCTTGCCGCCCGACACGATCGCCCCCGCATGGCCCATGCGGCGTCCAGGAGGGGCGGTCAGCCCGGCGATGAAGCCGACCATCGGCTTCTTGCGGCCGCGCCTTGCCTCGTCGGCGATGAATTGCGCAGCTTCTTCTTCGGCGGCACCGCCGATTTCGCCGATCATGATGATCGACTTGGTGGCGTCGTCGGCCATGAACAGTTCGAGCACGTCGATGAAGTTGGTGCCGTTGACCGGATCGCCGCCGATGCCGACCGCGGTCGTCTGGCCAAGGCCCTCGTTGGTCGTCTGAAACACGGCTTCATAGGTAAGCTTGCCCGAGCGCGAGACAACGCCGACGCTGCCTTTTTTGAAGATCGAACCGGGCATGATCCCGATCTTGCATTCTTCTGGGGTCAGCACGCCGGGGCAATTGGGGCCGATGAGCCGCGACTTGCTGCCCGAAAGCGCGCGCTTGACGCGGACC
>JALYRC010000070.1 GCA_030855555.1 Pseudomonadota bacterium | reverse complement strand
TTGAGATTGGCGATCGGGCGCGCGCCCATGGTGAACACGTCGCGCAGGATTCCGCCGACCCCCGTCGCCGCGCCCTGATAGGGCTCGATGTAGCTCGGATGGTTGTGACTCTCCATTTTGAAGATCGCGGCCTGGCCGTCACCGATGTCGATCACCCCGGCATTTTCACCTGGTCCGCAGATTACCCACGCCGCTTGAGTGGGAAGCTTCTTCAAATGAATACGCGAGCTTTTGTACGAACAATGTTCGGACCACATGACGGAGAAGATGCCGAGTTCGACCAGATTGGGTGCGCGGCCAAGCGCACGGAGGATGCGGTCATATTCGTCGGGAGCAAGGCCGTGCTCGGCGACGATCTCGGATGTGATCATGGTTGCGCTCCTAGCGGCGCGCAGCCCATAAAAAAACCCCCGGCGAGCGGGTCGCCGGGGGTTGGTGAACGGGAAGGCGAAGGGCTTAGCCCTTACAACTCTGGCTGCCCTTTTCCGGGCGTGTAAGCGTGATCGACGCAGCCGCGGCATCGCCGGTCAGGGAATAGCCCTCGGCCGTCATCGCTTCACCCGCAACGGCGGACTTGAGCTGGACGGGCGCACCGGTCTTCTCGGCACGGAAGTTGGCCGTCATCTTGTCCGACAACCAGTCGATATAGACAAGGCTATTGTCCTTGCAACGATAGATCTTGGTTGCGGCGATCGATGGAGGCAGGACGACCTTGGGAGCGTTGGCGGCATTGGCGGCGGCGATCTCGTTTTTCTCGGCCCCAAGGTCGATGGTTTCCTTTTGGCAGCTCATTAGAGCGGCGCTCGCAATGGCGAGTAAGAGCAAATTTTTCATGGCGCGCTCTTTGCGGTTGCAGCAGGGAGCGTCAAGCGGCGATTGCGCATTCATCTCGTCTTGGCCTAGGTTCATCGCATGCAGCACCGGGACAGCAGCGAACATAAGCAGCGCATACGCATCGGACTGACCGGACTCGCCTTCGTTTTCGTGCTGGTGATCTTGGGCACGGCCGTTAGTCGCTCCGGGGGCGACGCCAAGCCAGGGCAGACGCAAGCGAATGGCGTGGCCAATAGCGCTGAGCCCGAGGAACCACTGGCGCAGATCGGCGTGGCTCCCGGCCAGTCGACGACCCCCAACGAGGTCAGCGAGCAAGCGCCGGCCCCGTGATGCGCATTTGGGCGATCGTGCTTGCGCTGCTTGCTGTCGGCGCTGGCGGATTTGCCCTGGTCGATCAGCAGACGCCCCCAGCCGAGCGACCTCGCCTGGCGTTGCTTTCCAGCCTGCCATTACTGTTCGGCGAGGAATTTGCACTCGAAACGCCAAAGCTCGCGGCAATCGCGCGGATCGAGCGGAAATACGCCATCGTCCCAATACCGATCGCAGATGCGGCTAGCCTCGACAGTCAGTCATTATTGCTGATGGCCCATCCGCGCGCGCAACCGGCCGAAGTGCTGGTCGAGCTTGACGCCTGGGTGAGCAGGGGAGGGCGAGTCGTCCTGCTTGCCGATCCCGCGTTGAAATGGGAAAGCAGCCGCCCGCTCGGCGACCGGACACGCCCGCCGCCGGACTTTGCCGACACTGGCCTGCTCGATCATTGGGGGCTGCGCATGAGCGTAGGCGCGGCGCATGAGGGGGCCCTTCGCGCGGTCGACAGGCGCTGCACCGTGATCGCGGACGGATTGATTGGGCGGTGCCGCGTCGGGCGCGGGAGCGCGAGCGTGATCGCCGACGCCGACTTCATGATGATCGAAGGAGAAGAGGCGGATCGCCGGCTTGACCTGATGATGGTCGAATTGGGTCGCGCCGATATTCGCTAGGGCGAATCTATCCGAATACTTTGCACATACTTATCCACAGGGTTATCCGCCAAGAACAAGCGGTGAACGGCTGATCTAGCCCCAGCATAAATGTCGCGGAAATCCGCCATTTGGCACGAATTCCCCAGTTGTGGCATGAAAACCCATTGTATCCCCACGACTGTTGAGTTACCAACATCGACACTAACGCGGGCAAACCTGGTCAGAGTCGGCATCGGGGCCGAACGGACACGGCGGCACGGGAAATCGTGATTCCGCCGACGGGTAAGTCATATCCCGCGTGCGGAGTGGGTCGTGGCACTAGAGCATCTGTTCCAAGGCAGTGCTTTGAACGCGGTGGACGCGAAAGGCCGCGTATCCGTGCCCGCATTCCTGCGCCAGGTGATCGAACGCCGCGGCGATGCCCGCACCATCGTTCTTGCCAAGCACGATCACTTCCAGGCACTTTCGGCCTACGACCCCGCTTACGCCGCGCTCAAGCACAGCAAGCTGGAGCGGCTGCTCGAGAAGCAGGAGACCGACCCCGCCTCGGAACTCGAGCATGCCCGCCGCACCATGATGGCGTTCGGCGCGACGGAGGAAGTGCCTTACGATTCGAGCGGCCGCGTGATCTTGCCCCCGATGATGCGCCGCAAGAGCGGGATCGAGGATCTCGCTTTGTTCATCGGGGTCGGCGAGACCTTCCAGCTGTGGAACCCGACCCTGTTCCTCGCCGATACCAACATTCCCGAGGACATGAAGGACATCGCGCGCTTCCGGCTTGAGGAGCGCGGGCTGTGACGGAAATTCAATCCTCGGGTCCTGCCGCTCCCGCCGCGGCGCACGTCCCGGTTCTTCTCGAGGAGGTACTCGCCGGTCTCGCCATCACCCAGGGCGACACGATCGTCGATGCGACCTTCGGAGCAGGGGGCTATGCCCGCGCCCTGCTCGAGGCGGGGGCGGGACGAGTGATCGGCTTCGATCGTGATCCAGATGCGATCGCGAACGGGCCGTCACTCGTCCCGGACTCTTTGCAAAAAGAGGGACGCCTGACCCTGATCGAGGAACGCTTCAGCCAGATGGAGCAGGCGCTGGCCGCACGCGATCTCCTGCCGGTCGATGGCGTGACCCTCGACATCGGCGTATCGTCGATGCAACTCGACCAGGCGGAGCGCGGCTTCGCATTCTCGAACGACGGTCCGCTCGACATGCGCATGAGCCAGTCGGGACTAAGCGCAGCGGAATTCCTCAACGAAGCCGAAGAAGTCGAAATCGCCCGCGTCATCCGCGATTATGGCGAGGAGCCACGCGCCCGAAAGGTCGCGCAAGCCATCGTCGCGGCGCGCCCATTGACCCGCACGGCCGAACTCGCAGCGGTCGTGCGCAAGGCGCTTGGCCATCACGCGGGCATGAAAAGCGATCCCGCGACTCGCACCTTCCAGGCGATCCGCATTCACCTCAACGCCGAACTGGACGAACTCGAGGCCGGCCTGCGCGCCGCCGAGCGCTCGTTGCGTGCTG
>JALYRC010000196.1 GCA_030855555.1 Pseudomonadota bacterium | reverse complement strand
GTATTGCTGTGCCCAGGGAAAGCTCATTTCAATCTACCTCAGCCGACCTGAACCACGGTATCGGATTTGAACGCGATTTCCGGCACCTCCAGATTGGTCGGCGCGGGGCCGCGGCGGATGCGGCCGGCGGTGTCGTAATGCGAGCCGTGGCAGGGGCAGAAATAGCCGCCATATTCGCCGCGATTCTCGCCTTCCCCCGTGCCCAGTGGAATGCAGCCGAGATGGGTGCACACGCCCAGCGTGATGAGCCAATTTTCCTTACCCGGCTTCGTGCGGTCGGCGAGGGTCTGGGGATCGCGCAACTCGCTGGCGGGTACGGCCTTCGCCGCGGCAATTTCGGCCGGAAGCAGATTGCGAACGAATACCGGCTGCTTCTGCCAGCTGGTCTTGATCGCCTGCCCCAGAGCAATCTTAGAGATATCGATTTCGGTCGATGCAAGCGCAAGCACGTCGGCGGACGGGCTCATCTGGTTGACCAAAGGCAGCACGACCGCGGCCGCGCCGACCCCGGCAAAGCTCACCGCAGCGATATTGATGAAGTCGCGGCGGCGGACGCCATCGTCCGGCCCGTTCGCAACTTGTGTTTCTTCCAGCGTGGCCATGCTCACCCTTGCAACATGATGTGCGCGAGATGTCCGGATGGACATCGATATACAGACGCAATCCCTCCGGGTGGTGTCCGGAGCGATTGGCGCGCCTGATAGCGCCTCGCTTGGCCGATGCAAATGGGCAAAATGCCCTGCTTGTGCGACGGACCGTGCGCAGCGTATCGGACGCTCATGCGGATTGCGCTCTTCCAGGCTGAGATCGCCGGCAATGTCGGCGCCGTGATGCGGCTGGGTGCCTGTTTCGGGGTTGCGGTCGATCTCATCGAGCCGATGGGCTTCGCGTGGGACGACAAGCGAGTCCGCCGCACCGCAATGGATTATATCGACCATGTCGACGTCGTGCGGCACGGGAATTTCGAGGCTTTTCAGGCGGCGGCTGGCCAAGCGCGACTGGTGCTGATGACGACCAAGGCCGAGGCGAGCCTGTACGACTTCGCCTTTCGCGCCGACGACATATTGCTGTTCGGGCAGGAAAGCGCGGGCGTGCCCGCCTTGGTCGCTGCTGCGTGCGACGAGAAACTCAAAATCCCGCTGCGCCGCGAAGTGCGCTCCTTCAACCTCGCGACTTCCGCTGCGGTCGCGCTTGGCGAAGCGCTGCGCCAGACCAAGGGATTGCCACAATGACACCGCTCGACGACCAGCAGCAGGCCGCGCGCGACTGGTTCGAAGCGCTCCGCACCCGCATTTGCAACGAATTCCAGGCGATCGAGCGTGAGGGCGGGAGCGATGCGGCGTTCCAATTCATTCCCTGGGACCGGACCGAAACCGACGGCAGCCATGGCGGCGGCGGCGTGCGCGGGCAGATGAACGGCAAGGTGTTCGAAAAAGTCGGGGTCAACGTCTCGACCGTGGGCGGCCGCTTCAGTCCGGAGTTTGCCGCGTCGATCCCCGGCACGGAGGCCGATCCGAGCTTTTTCGCAACCGGGATCAGCCTGGTGGCGCACATGACCAATCCGCACGTGCCCGCGGTGCACATGAATTGCCGTTTCCTGACGACCGCCAAGCGCTGGTTCGGCGGCGGGGCGGACCTGAACCCGGCGATCCCGCTTCAAGGGGATACGGACGAATTCCACGACCGGCTTCGCGCCGCGTGCGACGCTCATGACCCGGCCTATTATGAGCGTTTCGCCAAATGGGCGGAGGACTATTTCTGGATTCCCCACCGCAATCGTGCGCGCGGGGTCGGCGGAATTTTCTTCGACCGGCTCGAGGATCGTTTCGACGAGCATTTCGCCTTTACGCGCGATGTCGGCGAGGCGTTCCTCGACATTTTTCCGAAGATCGTGCGCAAGCGCATGGACCAGCCGTTCAATGACACGGACATGGCGGAACTGCTCGAATTTCGCGGGCGCTACGTCGAATTCAATTTGCTTTACGATCGGGGAACGTTGTTCGGGCTCAAGACCGGGGGCAACATCGACGCGATCCTGATGAGCCTGCCGCCATTGGCGCGCTGGGCGTGAGCCTGATCGATGTTCCTGCCGGGCAGCTTGCCGCGGTGGTGACCTATCTTGAAATGCGCGAACGACCGAAGGCGCTTGCGATCCCCCATTCTGATCTGTCCCTCCACCGCGCCCACCCCACGCCGGGCGAATATCGCAGCCTGTTCCAAGCCGTCGGCGGGCGCTGGCTGTGGTTTTCGCGGCTCATCATGCGCGACGCGGTGTTGCTGGCGATCATCGACGATCCTGATGTCGAACTGTTCGAAGTCCGCGAGGGGGCGGCAGTGATAGGCATGCTCGAACTCGATCGCCGCATCGCGCGCAAGTGCGAGCTGTCCTTTGTCGGCTTGGTCCCCGAACATGCCGGCAAGGGCCACGGCCGCTGGCTATTGGCCGAAGCGGTCACGCGGGCGTGGCAGGGTGACGTTTCGCGCGTCCACGTCCACACCTGCACGCTCGACCATCCGGCCGCGCTCAGCGCTTATTGCCGCGCCGGTTTCGTTGCCGTCGGGCGCAAGGTCGAAACCTTCATCGATCCCCGCCTTGCCGACATCTTGCCGCGCGACTGCGCCCCTCAGGTGCCGCTCGTCGGGGCTTCGTCGAGCTGAACCGAAATCCGCGCCAGCATCGCGGAGTAGATGGTAATGAATGCGGCCTGGAGCAGACCGCCCACGAGCGCTATTAGGAGGAGGGAAACGCTCCACGGCTCGGGGCGCCCGAACGCAAGCGTGACAAGCGTTCCGACGACTGCGGAGATTGCCAGCCCGGCGACCAGGAAAGCGATCGCCAACAGCAGCAGAAAACCAAGCAATTTCCAGAAGTTTCCCCTGGTCATCGCGAAACTGCGCTTCAGCGCTGTGATCGCTCCGTGGTCGCTGTTCGCGACGATCGGCACAAGCGGAAGCAAACGCACCACCAGATAGAAGACTGCCACGACGAACAGCAGGAACAGCAGCGCGCCTCCGGCGCCGACGCTCGACTGGCTGAGCTGGCCGTCGGCGCCGCGTTTCACACCGGTAAGCAGCATGACCAGGGTCGTGGTAAGGAACATTGGAATCATAATCGCGAGACCAGCAAGCATAAGCGTCGGAAGGCGCTTCGCAGCACGCCCGATCGCGGCGCCGACGCTGCCGCGCCAACCGGTGGCCATGAGCGCGATCGCCAGCTGGCCAACAATCATCGCGAGGAACATGAAGAGCGTGACCAGCATCCAGCCGCCTGGCTCCGGCCTGGCGCCGGGCGCAGCCGCGGGCTGGACCATTGATGCAATCACGCCAGGGACCATCACCAGCCCAAGCACGACCGGCGCAAGCAACTTGCGTTCAGTGCGAACAAAGGCCGCCGCTTCGGTCCACGCCGTTCCGATCGATAGTTTGCGTGCCACTCAATTCCTCCGGTAAAATTCCCGCCAAACCCTAGCAGGCGTCGTGCCGGTGGCAATCGACCTTGCAAAGTAAGGAAGAGGTGCCAAGGACAATTGCGATGGCGGCAAAACCGGAAGCAATCGAATGGCGGGTCAGCAAGGGACTGACCCCTTATCCCGACGCGCTTGCGGAGATGGAGGCACGGGCGGTTGCGGTGCGCGCAGGCGATGCGCGCGAACTCGTCTGGCTCGTCGAGCACCCGCCCTTGTTCACCGCCGGGACCAGCGCCGACCCGGCCGAATTGTTCAACCCACGCGGCTTTCCGGTGTTCGAAGCGGGACGCGGCGGGCGCTACACTTATCACGGCCCCGGCCAGCGGGTGGGCTATCTCATCCTTGATCTCGAGCGACGCGGAAAGGACATACGCCGGTTCGTCCATGCGCTTGAGGGATGGATGATCGCCGCACTTGCCGAGCTTGGCGTGCCGGCGCGGCGGGAATGCGGGCGGATCGGCATCTGGACCGGGCAAGGGAGTGACGAGGCCAAAATCGGAGCAATCGGGGTCCGCGTGAAGCGTTGGGTCACGCTCCACGGCTTTGCAATCAACGTCGCGCCGCAGCTCGATCATTTCGGCGGAATCGTCCCGTGCGGCATATCCGATTACGGCGTCACCAGTCTCGCGGCGCTCGGCAAGGGCGACACAATGGGGCCGCTCGATGCCGCGTTGAAGGCGGATTTCCCTCACTTTATCAAATGTTTAGGCGCGCACGAACAAGTCGCTTGAGGGCGAGCGCGATCCGCTCTATTGTCGCCCCGATTTGCAGTGCGGGGGAAACACTCGCAAGCGGATCTATTTTTCAAGGGAGTTTAAAAATGCGTGCTCTTATCCTGGTCGCTGCTGCGGCCCTGGCGGTTTCTGCTTGTAGCAAGAACGAAGCTGCTGAAAACACGATGAACGTCGACGAGACGCTCACCACTGAGAATGTCGTTGCCAACGACATGATGGCCGTCGATGCCGCCAACGGCATGGACGCAAACATGTCCATGGATGCCAATGGCATGAACAGCATGGAAATGAACGACATGACCACCAACGACGCTGACACCAACGTCGCCAACGGCATGTAATGCCTCAACACCCCGCTTGCGGGGTGTTGGCGTTTAAAGGGGTCGCCGGTTCGCCGGCGGCCCCTTTTCATTGGGTTTGGTTGTCGAAGTGCAACGCCAAGCGGTCTCCCGTAGATTAGCGAAGCCCGATGACCTTGTGCGCCTGGATCGTCAGCCGCCAGCGCGGGCGCTCCATCACCAGCGCAATCGCCGCCGCCAAGGCTTCGTCGCGGCTATCGCAGTCCATCGGCTGGATCAGGAAATCGGCAAAGTCCCATTGCTCGATTGCGGCCGGGTCGATGCCCGCTTGTGGCCAGACCAGCTTCAATTCGTCGCCCGATCGCTGGACGACGTCGCTTCCCGCCTTGGGGCTGATGCACAGCCAGTCGATGCCCGGCGTCGCCTTGATCGTCCCATTGCTCTCGACTGCGACTGCGAAGCCCTCGTCGTGAAGCGCATCGACCAATGCGGTATCGAGTTGAAGCATCGGTTCTCCGCCGGTGACGACTACCAGGCGTCGGTCCTCTCCCGTACCCCACAGGCCAACGACATGATCGGCCAACGCCGCCGCATCCGCAAATTTGCCGCCGCCTACCCCGTCCGTGCCGACGAAATCGGTGTCGCAGAACTGGCACACCGCCTTGCGGCGATCCTCTTCGCGCCCCGACCACAGATTGCATCCGGCAAAGCGCAGGAACACGGCGCGTCGGCCCGACTGCACACCCTCCCCCTGCAGCGTCAGAAACGCTTCTTTCACAGCATAGGTCATCGCGCGGCGTAGACCGTGGGATCGGGCAGGCCGGCCTCTTCGAAGCCCTTGGCGCGCAGCCGGCACGCATCGCACAGAGCGCATGCTCCACCGTCCGGCGCCGGATCGTAGCAGCTGTGGCTGATCCCTGCATCGAGTCCGAGCCGCGCCGCTTCGCGGGCAATGTCGGCCTTGGTCATGTGCTGGAGCGGCGCATGGATGGTGAACCCTGCCCCCTCAACGCCGGCCCGCGTCGCCTGGTTGGCAAGCGCACCGAACGCCGCGATGAAGTCCGGGCGGCAGTCGGGATAACCCGAATAATCGAGCGCGTTGACGCCGACGAACAGGTCGCGCGCGCCCGCCGCTTCGCCCCACGCCAGGGCCAAACTCAGGAACACCGTGTTGCGCGCCGGGACGTAGGTCAGGGGGATGCCGTCGCCGACGCCTTCCTTGCCTACCATTATGCTATCGTCGGTCAGCGAGGAACCGCCGAAGGCACTGAGGTCCAGCGGCAAGACGATATGGCGATCGGCGAGCTGTGCGGCGATTTTCCGCGCCGCATCAAGCTCGACCCGGTGGCGCTGATGATAGTCGATCGTAAGCGCGAGAACGGAAAATCCCGCTTGGCGCGCAAGCGCAGCGCAAACCATCGAGTCGAGCCCTCCCGACAGGAGGACCACGGCTTTGGGGGCGGTCACAGCGAAATTCCGACGCGCGGCGCGATCCAGATCATTGCAGCGTAAAGCAATATCGTGAGCACGCAGGCAATTGCCATCGTGGGGACAAATCCAACGCCTGCACGAAGCAGCATCGGGATGACGAGGAACATCGGGATTGACGGCAGGAAGAACCAGAGCGCCCCAAGCGAAAGCCGCGCCACGCTCTCGGCATCGCGAGTCTCACCATAAAGCCAGACCATCGACAGCACGGAGACGAGCGGCAGCGAGGCGATCAGCCCGCCCCAGCCGGGATAGCGTTTGGCCACCGTCGAGATCGCCGCAACGAGGATCCCGGAAACGATCGCCTTGATTAGAAACAGCAACATCGTCGCCCCTTAGCGCTCGCGCCGCAGGGTGAAAAGAACGAGGGCACAAAGAAAGGCCGCCCGGTGCCAGTGTGGCGGGGCGGCCTAGGTCGAGCTTGCGCTCGCAAGGGGAAGAATGCGCACCGATCCGGTACATTCCCCTCATAGCAGCGCGTTGGTAAACGACGCCTTAACGAAACCGGGATTTCAGTGGAAAAGGGTTCAGCGCGCCGGGCAATTTCCAGCGCGGCGAGCATGGAGGACGTAATTAAACGGTCCGCCAGCCGAAATGCCCTGCGTCGCAATACGGATGGTGCGCGGTGTAAGCAGGCTCATTTCCGATCGACCAATCCCACCGTCGGCACAGGTGTAGCTGATGACGACCTTGTCGCTACTGTCCGACACGATGGTCTGCGAACAGCGCCCGCCACGATGCTCCCACTGGGCGAGCAGAATCGGGTCGGCGACGCAGGTGCTCGCCTTGGGCGCTTCCCTGGCCGAATAGGCAATTTGCCACAGCCCGCCATTTGCAGGCGCGAGCGCGCGCGGCGCCGCCGCGACCAGCCCGGCGCTGATCAGCGCAACCACTCCGCCAAGGATGATCTTGTCTCTCATATTCACCCCCATGAATCGTCCCTAATATCGCAAGATGACGTGATTATGTCGAGGATGCGACGCTAGGCATCGCAATGGGGAAGCTGGTCGAACAAAATTCGCAGTCGACGCGGATCATGCCGTCCTCGCCGACCATCTCGGCCTGTTCCGCCGCCGGGAAGCGCGAAATTACCGAAGCGATGTAATCGGCGCTGCATCGGCATCCCTTGGACAGCGCCACTGCTGGAAGCGTACGCACTTCCTCCTCCTCATGGAACAGGCGCCACATCAGATCGTCGAGCGGAAGCGCGCGATCGGTCAGTTCTTCCGGCTTGACCGACCCTGCCAGGGTCGCGACATGCGGCCATTCGGGATGGTCGAGCCGCGTATGAAGCCGCTCCCGGCCTTCCTCGCCTTCGGGAAGATGCTGGAACATGATCCCGCCGGCAACCCAGCCGTATGCGTCCTTGCGCGTGGCAAGCCGAACGATCGAGGGGATTTGTTCGGACTGGCTGAAATAGCTTTGCGCGGCCTCCCCAAGCCCCTCGCCCTCAAGCGGGACGATCCCCTGATAGCGCTCATCGGTTGCCGGCTGGTCGAAGGTGATTGCAAGATAGCCCTTGCCGAACAGAGCGAACAAGGTCGGGTGCGGCCCGATCTCGGCAAGCCGATCGGGATCGTGGCGGACATAGCCGCGCAATTCGCCGGCCCGGTAATCGCACACCATGAGATCGACCGCGCCGCGCTCGGTCTGGGCCTGGATGGTCAGCTGGCCCTGCGGATCCTTGAGCAAGGAGCCGAGCAAGGCCGTCAGGACCAGCGCCTCGGCAAGCAACTGCTCGATCACGGGGGGATAATCGTGGCCGCCAAGGATGACGTCGAGCACCGGCCCGAGCCGCGCTGCGCGGCCGCGGGCATGGCGCGCTTCGATCGTGACGCCCATGGCGACGTCGAGGGTCAGGTTCGTGGAAGTCATAATCGCGCAAATGGGAACGCAGGGCGTGAAGCGCAACTGCTAGTCGAGCTTGCCCATCGCCCACATCAAAAGCGCCTTTTGTGCGTGGAGGCGGTTTTCGGCTTCGTCCCACACCGCCGACTGATCGCCATCGATGACATCGGCGCTGACTTCTTCGCCGCGATGCGCGGGCAGGCAATGAAGGAACAGAGCATCGGGCGCGGCAAGTTTCATGATTGCCTGGTCTACGTGGAAATCCGCGAACGCCTCACGCCGATCGGCTTCATCCTGGTGGCCCATCGAGGTCCACGTGTCGGTCACGACCACCTCAGCGTCAGCAACCGCCGAACAGGGATCGCTGCCGAAGCGGATATCGTCGCCAGCGGCGGCCAGCGCCGTCATTGCCGCGTCGGGTTGGAAGCCGTCGGGGGTCGCCACCTTCAATTGGAAACCCATCAGCGCGGCCGCCTCGATCAGCGAATTGCACACATTATTGCCGTCGCCGACCCATGCCCACTTGCTCCCGGCAAGTTTGAAGCGGCGCTCGATCACCGTCTGCATGTCGGCCAATATCTGGCACGGGTGCGACAGATCGGTGAGACCGTTTATCACTGGCACGGTCGCATGATCGGCAAGCGCCTCGGCCTTGGTATGATCGTCGGTGCGGATCATGATCGCATCGACGTAGCGCGACAGGACGCGCGCAGTGTCGGCAATCGGCTCGCCGCGCCCGAGCTGGGATGAGGCTGCGTCGAGAACGATCGTGCTCCCACCCAGCTGGCGCATCGCCATGTCGAAGCTGACCCGCGTGCGAGTCGAATGCTTTCCGAAGATCATCGCCAGCACATGCCCTGCAAGCGGCGCGTCCTCGTCGACCCTGCCCTTGGGCCAGCCGGCGCGCGCTTCCTTGCGGGCCATCGCTTCGCCGAGGATGGCAGCGACCGCATCGCCCCCGGCATCACTCAGATTAAGGAAGCGCCGGGCGCTCATGCGGCTGCCGGAACCTCATATTCAGCCGCAGCCTGCGACAGGCGGGTGATGAATTCGGCGATGTGGCTTTCATCGATAATCAATGGCGGCAGTATGCGGACGACATTATCCCCCGCAGCTACGGTCAAGATACCGCGAGTGCGCAAATAACCGACGAAGGCGCGGCTATCGGTCTTCATCTTGATCCCGAGCATCAGGCCGAGTCCGCGAGCGCCCTCGAACAGCGCATCATGGTTGGGGATCATCTGCTCCAGCGCCGAGCGCAAGCGGTCCCCCATCTGGCGGACGTGGCCAAGGAATTCGTCATTGGCGACGACATCGAACACCGCCTGCCCTGCCGCCATCGCGAAGGGATTGCCGCCATAGGTCGATCCGTGCGTGCCGACGGTCATGCCCGATGCGGCGCGCTCGGTCGCAAGGCAGGCGCCAAGCGGGAAGCCGCCGCCGATACCCTTGGCCGAGGCCATGATGTCGGGCGTGATGCCATAATGCTCATGGGCGTAAAGCGTGCCGGTGCGGGCGACGCCGCACTGCACTTCGTCAAGCACCAGCATCAGATCATGCTCGTCGCACAAGGCACGAAGCCCGCGCATGAATTCAGGTGAGGCCGGGCGAACCCCGCCCTCGCCCTGGATCGGCTCGACCAGGAAGCCCGCGGTATTGGCGTCGATCGCTGCGGTCGCTGCTTCGAGATTGTCGAATTCGACGACCGTGAATCCCGGCAGCAACGGTGCGAACCCGTCGCGCAATTTCTCCTGGTTGGTCGCGCTGATGGTCCCCATCGTCCGGCCGTGGAAGGCATTGCTGAAGGTGATCAGCGTGTTCTTGTGGGCATTGCCCTTGGCATGATGATAGCGGCGCGCCGTCTTGATCGCGCATTCCACCGCCTCGGCCCCCGAATTGGTGAAGAACACCGTATCGGCAAAGGTCAAATCGACGAGCCGCTGGGCGAATTTTTCCCCCTGCGGCGACCCGTAGAGGTTCGACACGTGCATCAATGTCGCTGCCTGCTCCTGGATCGCCTTGGTCAGGTGCGGATGCCCGTGACCAAGCAGGTTAACGGCAATACCGCTTGCGAAATCGAGATATTTTTCTCCGTTCTCGCCATACAGATAGACCCCCTCACCCCTTACCGGCCGCACTTCCGAGCGTGGGTAAACGGGCATGAGTGGCGTGATGGCCATGAAGGGCTCCTGTGGGTCGCGTGAAAGGCAAGGGCGGCCGCCAGGCCGCCGCTGCGGGCTATATCGCCCACCGCACGGTGGGGTCAAACGAAAGGGGCGACCCCAGTACCGGAGCCGCCCCTTCGTTACGCCTTGCCGGGGGTCGATTGACCCAAGCGCTTAATCGTCGTCGTCGTCATGACGATCGCGGCGGCCGTCGTGATCGCGGCCTCGGTCGTCCTCATAGCGGTCGTCGCGTCCGTCACGATCACGGTCATTACGGAACTGGTCGTTGCCGTACTGACCATAGCCATTTTGGGCGCGCGAGTGATGGTCGCGGAACCCACGGCCATCGCGCGCGTCACGATAAATTGCGCGCTCGAGGCGAGCCAGATCACGCTCGATCTGATACGCTTCCTGACGATTCAGCCCGCGATATGAAGCCCGGCTGAGACGGTTCTCAAGCACATCGACCGCACGATTAAGCCGCGAGAATTCGCTCCGCGACAGCTGACCACGCTCGCCAAGGCGATGAATGCGCTGGTGAAGCCGATTGATCCGCACTTCATACGAACGGGCGATGCCACGGTTGTTTTGATAGCCATAAGCATTGCCCTGCGGCTGCGCCCATTGCGCGGCGGCGGGAGCAGCCGCTGCAAGAGTCGACGCGAGAATGGCGGCGGGAATGAGAAGCTTACGCATGGTGCTCTCCTGTTGAGCTGTGATGCCATGCTTATGAATTGAGCGGGTTGTTTCGGGGCTGAACGGACCTGTTATCGGGCGTTCAGCCGCACGAAAAAGGCAAGTTGCTGATTTCGCTCAATTCTTGATTCTCCAGCCCCGCTTCAGCAGCGCATAGCATGTCGCGTAGAGCGCCACGTTGATCGCCAGCAACAGGATCGCTCCGACTATCAGCGGCGAGTCGCTGGCGCCGAGGAAGCCGTGGCGGAAGCCCGAGATGATGTAGAAGAAGGGATTGACGTGGCTTGCCGCGCGGAATGCCGGCGATAGCTGGTCGACCGCGTAAAAGGTCCCTGAGAGCAGCGATAAGGGCGCCACGACAAAGTTGGTCACCACCGCCGAATGATCGAATTTGCTCGCCCACATCGATGTCAAAAGCCCCATCAACGCCAGCATCAGGGCGCCCATCAGCCCGAAGTAGATCAGCGACAGCGGGTGGGTTACCGCGACATGGACGCCGGGCCACGGCAGCATCACCAGCCACACCGCGCAGCCGACCAGCACCGCCCGAGTGACGGCTGCCCCGACCAGGCCGGCGATAAGCTCGCCGGTCGATAGCGGCGGCATGAGATAGTCGACGATGGTTCCCTGCATCTTGCCCACCAACAGTGAGAAAGACGCGTTGGCGAAGGCGTTCTGGAGCATCGCCATCATGATCAGCCCGGGCGCGATGAAGTCGGCGAAGGGCACGCCGAGTACGCTTCGCCCGCCACGCCCAAGCGCAACCGTGAAGATGACCAGATAGAGCAAGGTGGTGATCGCCGGCGCCCACACGGTTTGCATCTGCACCTTGAAGAACCGCTTCACCTCCTTGATATAGAGGGTCTTGAGGCCGACGACATTGATGCCAGTGAGCGTCGGCTTGCCCGGTTCGGCGCTAATCCATGATGGAGTCTGGTCGTTCACCCGACAATCGCCTATCGGCACCCGCGGCGCGCCGCAACACGTACGGAGTTTAAATTTTCATGAGCTGGACCGACGAGCGTATCGACCGATTGAAGGCGATGTGGGCCGACGGCTCAACCGCAAGCCAGATCGCTGAGGATCTTGGCGGGGTAAGCCGCAATGCGGTAATCGGCAAAGCCCATCGCCTCGGGCTCGAATCGCGCCCGTCCCCGGTCCGCGCCGGCGAGGAAAAAGAGAAAAAGGCCAAGCCAGCCACTGCGCCCGCACCCACTGCTGGAGCGCCGGCTGCGCAGGCCGCCAAGTCGGCCGCGCCCAAGCCGAGCCCTGCGC
>JALYRC010000149.1 GCA_030855555.1 Pseudomonadota bacterium | reverse complement strand
CGTCGAGAAAGTCCAGCGATATCGCCTGTTCCAGGGTGAACGGACCCGCCCGCGTACGCCGCAACATGGTAACGTGGCCGACCGTCCCAAGCGCCAGCGCGATGTCGCGCGCGAGGCTGCGGATGTAGGTGCCCTTGGAAACAGTGGCGGTGAGAGTTGCCGAGCTTTCGGTGGCGGAGAGCAGGCCAAGCGAATGGATTGTTACCGCGCGCGTCTTAAGAGCGACTTCTTCCCCAGCCCGCGCCAGGGTGTAAGCGCGCTTGCCGTCGACCTTGAGCGCCGAAAAGGCCGGCGGCACCTGTTCGATCGGGCCGGTAAAACGTGGGAGGATCGCTTCGATCTCAGCACGTGTCGGGCGCTGGTCGCTGGTCGCTATCACCTTGCCCTCGAGGTCGAGCGTATCGGTTTGGGAACCGAAGCCGATCGTGAACTCATAGCCCTTGGTCGCGCCAAGCATGTGCCCGGCGAGCTTGGTCGCCTCGCCGATCGCGATCGGCAGCACACCGGTGGCGAGCGGGTCAAGCGTCCCGCCATGGCCGACGCGGGTCTTGGGCTCGCCCGCTTCGCGTAGTGCGCGCTTGACCCAGCCGACGACATTGGTCGAGCCGAGCCCGAGCGGCTTGTCGATGATGATCCAACCGTGAAGCGCCATGGGGTCGCGCGATAGACAAGGGGTAGCGGTTTGACCATAAGCCAGCTTTAGTGTCCGAGCCGCAACGCGATCCGTCCCCATCCTCGCTCTTGGCCAGCCTTGGCCGCGCACTGCGAGCGATTAATCCACGTCGCTTGCTCCGGCTTTCGCTTCGCGAATATCTGCCGGCGCTTGCGACGATCGCGCTCTGGGCCGTCATCTTGATTGCAATCGGCGCTGCCGACACGGCGCGGCTGTTCGCGGCAACGCTGATGTTGCGCGCGATCCAAATGCTGACCCGGCTTGCCACGGCGAAGTCGATCAAGGCACGCGTCGGTGCGCCAGCCACGATCCGCAAGCAGGCGCGGCGCTTTGCCCGTATCCTCCAGGCCGTCGTGCTAGCCGCGAACATCGTGCTCATTGCCGGGCTGGTGCTCGGGCTACGGGCGGCCGGACAGCATGAGGTGGCGCTCTTCCTCCCCCTCGTCGCGGCCGGAATGCCGGCGCGAGTTCTGCGCTATTCGGATGTGCGAACGGACTCGCCTTTCTTCCGGCTGGCGCTGTCCGGGGGCGGGCTGGCCATGGCGGCGCTCGGCTGGGCCGCGGGGCTTGGGGCGGTTGGCATGGGGCTCGCCTTCGGGATGCGCGAATGGATCGCTTATGGCGTGATCCGCTACTGGCCCAAGGCCGCCCACATCCCCCAACGTCCGACCGCCGAGCCGCTCGCCTTCGCCGAAGTTGGCCGCGACACCGCCGTCAGCGGGCGCCGCCTTTTGACCTATCGTATCTCCAAGATTGTACTGACCGTCTTCGGGCCGGCGGGCAATTTCGCTGCCCGCACTGGGCGCGGGCTCAACTGGCACGGTAAGATGGAACCGTATTTGCCGCACCGGCTAAGCGGTTTCGTCGTGATCATCTCTATCACCGGGGCTGCTGCGACCTTGCTGGTCCTGCGCAGCGGCGAGCCTGTGGCGATGATCGCCGCCGCGGCAATGCTGCAGATTGCCGGCGCGTCGGCAAATATCGCATTATTGTGGCGCTACCTGCCCGACCGATCCGACCCCAATCTTATCGTCCAGGACGATGACGACGAATGACGATCAGCGGTTAGGTAGTTCGAGCCGCAGCTGGCGGGCCTTGCTTTCACGCAACCGCTCGAAAAAGTGGCGGCGGCAAAGCGCAATGTAGCGGTCGTTGCCGCCGATTTCGGTCTGAGCGCCCGCCGCCACGGCGTTACCAGCGGCGTCGATGCGCAAGTTCATCGTCGCCTTGCGCCCGCATTCGCACACCGCCTTCAATTCGATGAGCGAATCTGCAAGCGCAAGCAGTGCCGCCGAACCTTCGAACAACTCGCCGCGGAAATCGGTCCTGAGGCCGTAGCACAGCAAGGGGATGGCGAGCTCGTCGGTGATGCGGCACAGTTGCAGGACATGCTCGCGCGTAAGGAATTGCGCTTCGTCGACCAGAATGCAGTCGAGCTTGCGCTTGATCAGTTCGCGAACGATCGCGTCGAACAGATTGACCCCAGGCGCGAAGGTCGCGGCGGGTGCGGACAGTGCAATGCGCGAGCCGATCGTGCCGATGCCCGATCGATCGTCATGCGCCGCGGTCCACAGCATCGTTTCCATTCCGCGCTCGCGATAGTTATAATCGGCCTGGAGCAGGGTGGTCGATTTGCCTGCGTTCATCGCGGCATAATAGAAATAGAGCTTGGCCATCAGGCGGGCCATTCGTCGCGGACGATGGAGAACAACACCGTGTCGCGGACGTGGCCGGTCCAGGTGATACGGTCGGCGCGGAGGACGCCTTCGCGGATCGCGCCGAGCTTGGCCATTGCGGCCTGGCTTCGGGCATTGCGGGCATCGACGCGGAATTCGACGCGGCGGATTCCGCGTTCGAACGCACGGGCAAGCATCATGTCCTTGACGCGGCGATTGAGCCCGGTGCCACGCAAGTGCGGGCGATAGTAAGTGCCGCCGATCTCGACTGTTTGGCGCGCCTCGTCGAGGAAGAAACTCGACATGCCGGCAAGTTCGTCACCGTCGAACAGGACGAACACGCGGGTGTTTGGACCGTTGATGAATTTATCAATGCTGGCGTCGAAGCCGTCGGGACCGAAATCATTGGCATAGATCGCCCAAATGTCGCGGTCCTCGAAGCAAGCGGCGCGAAGCGCATCGCGGTGATGTTCGGCAAATGGCTTGGCGCGGCAGTCCTTGCCCGCCATCGCTCCGCCAAGCTCGATCATTCCTCGTCGAGACCCACGCCCGTATCCTGGGCAACATGCTTCGAGCGCAGGATCGTGTCGATCTTGCCGCCCTCGTCGAAGCTTTCGTCGGCGCGAAAGCGGATTTTGGCGGCATATTTCGTAACCACGCGGCGCGCGACTTCCTTCTGGAAGAAGGCGGTGTTGGTACGAAGCGCCTTGAGCACGGCTTCTTCATTGGCGCCGAGCAATGGCTTCACGAACACGGTCGCAAGGCGAAGGTCGGGCGACATGCGCACTTCGGTAACGCTGACGAGGTGGGCGGCAAGCGTCTCGTCATGAACATCGCCGCGCATCAATATGTCGGACAAGGCGTGGCGAACCTGTTCGCCAACGCGAAGCAGGCGAACCGAGCGGCCTTCCTGAGTCTCTTTGGTCTTCATTCAATCTCCCTCCGGCGAAGCGGCACGGGAGGTAATCCCGCGCCGTCGGTCCTGTCGCGCTTCGCGGTTTCACTCGCTTGCGCGCAGGCCTTCCGTGCTTCGCCGGCTGTTCGCGCTGCTCCGGCGGCGCTTCGCACCGGCGTCGCAGCGCCCCGTGGCTACAGCGTGCGCGCCCTCTCCTCGACCTCAAACACTTCGAGATTGTCGCCCGCCTTGATGTCGTTGGTGTCGGCCAGAAGCACACCGCATTCCATTCCGGCGCGAACTTCGGCGACATCGTCCTTGAAGCGGCGCAGCGAGGAGATGGTCGTTTTGCTGACGATGACATCTTCGCGGGTGAGACGCGCATGGAGCCCCTTGCGCAGGACGCCTTCAAGCACCAGCAGGCCGGCGGCCTTGTCGCGCTTGCCGGCGGGGAACACGTCCTTGACCTCGGCGCGGCCGACGACGGTTTCGATGATCTCAGGACCAAGTTCGCCCGCCATCGCTTCCTTGATCCAGTCGGTGAGGTGATAGATCACGTCATAATAGCGCAATTCGACCTTGGTGCGGTTAACCGCCTCGCGGGCCTTGGCGTTGGGACGGACGTTGAAGCCGATGATCGGCGCGCCCGTAGCATTGGCCAGTGTCACGTCGCCTTCGGTGATCGCGCCAACGCCCGACGAAAGCACGCGCACCTTGATCTCGTCGGTCGAGATACGGTTGACGGCATTGACGATCGCTTCGGTCGAGCCCTGGACATCGCCGCGAACGACGATCGGGAATTCGATGATTTTCGACGAGCGGTCGGCGAACATGTTCTCCAGGCTAACGGGCGCCGAGGTCGTGCGCTTGGTGTCGAGCAATCCCTGGCGATAGACTGCGACTTCACGGGCGCGGGCCTCGTTTTCGACCACGGTCAGTGGATCCCCTGCCGAGGGCACTGCGGCGAGGCCGAGCACTTCCACCGGGAAGGAAGGACCGGCTTCTTTGACCATCTTGCCATTGCTGTCGGTCAGCGCGCGGACCTTGCCCGCGGTCGCCCCGGCAACGAACACGTCGCCGACCTTGAGCGTGCCGCGCTGGACAAGCACGGTAGCGATCGGGCCGCGGCCCTTGTCGAGACGGGCCTCGACCACGGTCGCCTCGGCGGCGCGGTCCGGATTGGCGCGAAGTTCGAGCAGTTCGGCTTGGTTGTGGATCGCCTCAAGCAATTTATCGAGATTGGTCTTCTTGAGCGCCGAAACTTCGACGTCCTGGACGTCGCCGCTCATGTCCTCGACGATCACTTCGTGCTGAAGGAGTTCTTCGCGGATTTTCTGGGCATTGGCGCCCGGCTTGTCGATCTTGTTGATCGCCACAATCATCGGCACGTCGGCGGCCTTGGTGTGCTTGATCGCTTCGACCGTCTGCGGCTTCAACCCGTCGTCCGCGGCGACCACCAGAATGACGATGTCGGTAAGCCCGGCACCGCGCT
>JALYRC010000080.1 GCA_030855555.1 Pseudomonadota bacterium | reverse complement strand
GACCCGAACGCTCACGGGCCGATTGGCAAAAGAAGCCGGAACGCTGTAGCGGTTGCGCTCCAGATGCACGAGACAGGTCGGGGTGACCCGCTTGGTGTATTCGACAAAGCCGTCGAAGAGACGTGATTGCGTGTTTCACTAAATCGCGGACACCGATTCCGGTAATTCGCGGACAGCGATTTCAGTAAATACGGGACAGTGATTCCGCTAATTCCCGGACAGTTTTCGGGGCGGATATGACGGTCGGTTTTCGGGAGCGCCGTTCTGGCATTTTGCCCTCTCATCATTGGGTTGAGAGGGGCCATGCCAAGACGGAAGCAAGCGAGACAAACGAGCGTGAAGGACATACGAACGATCCTGCGCCTGACGCATGAGTATGCCCTTTCTGTGCGTGCGGTGTCGGAACGGCTGAAGATCAGCAAGACCTCGGTTTCGACCTATCTGTTGCGGGCGCGACAGGCGGGGCTTTCTGGCTGGCCGCTTCCGTCTGGCTGTGACGATGATGCGGCGCTTGAACGGCTTCTGTTCCGAAGGGTGGGTCGTCCGCCGCAGGATCTGAGCGAGCCGGATTGGGCGATGATCTCGCGTGAGCTGAAGCGCAAGGGCGTAACGCTGACGCTGCTTTGGCAGGAATATCGCGCCTCCCATCCCGACGGCTATGGCTACACCTGGTTCTGCGACCGGTTTGGCACTTTCCAGCGCCGGACGAGCGCGACGTTCCGCAACCGGCACGAAGCGGGCGCAGTGATGCAGACCGACTATGCCGGCCACACATTGCCCGTCGTCGACCCCTATACCGGCGTCATCCGCCAGGCTCAGATCTTCGTGGCCGTGCTGGGCGCGTCGTCCTTCACCTTCGCCCATGCCAGCTTTAGCCAGAAACTGCCCGACTGGATCGAGGGCCAGTGCCGGGCGCTGAGCTTCTTCGGCGGGGTGACGAAGGCAATCGTCTGCGACAATTTGAAGGCGGGCGTCGTCAAGGCGCTATGGTTCGAGCCGACGCTCAACCAGACCTTCGCCGCCATGGCCGAGCATTACGACACGACGGTCCTGCCGACCCGTAGCCGCAAGCCGAGGGACAAGGGCAAGGTCGAGGGAGCGGTGCTGATCGTCGAACGCTGGATTCTGGCCCGGCTGCGCAACAGGCGCTTCTTCAGCCTCGCCGATCTGAATGCCGCAATTGCCGTTCTCCTGGAGGACCTGAACAACCGGCCTATGCGCCATGTCGGCAAATCCCGCCGGGAGATGTTCGAGGAGATCGAGCGCTCGGCGCTCTCGCCATTGCCGGCGGTGCCGTTCGAATACGCGGAATGGAAATCGGCGAAGGTCCATCCCGACTACCACGTCGAGGTCGACAGGACTTTCTATTCCGTGCCGCACGCGCTGATCGGCCGCCGCGTGGACGTGCGGCTCACGCACCGGGTTGTCGAGATCTTCCATGACTACAAGCGGATCGCCAGCCATATCCGTCGCTCCCAGCGCTCCGGCCATGTCACCGTCAACGAGCACATGCCCAAGGCGCACCAGCGCTATGCAAACACGACGCCGGCGAACCTGATCCGGCAGGCGACGACGATCGGCGCCAACACGGCCATTCTGGTCGAGCGGCTGATGCGCGACCGACCCCATCCCGAGCAGGGATTCCGTTCCGCGTTCGGCATTCTCTCGCTGGCCCGGCGCTATGAACGAGATCGACTGGAAGCGGCCTGCGAGCGGGCACTGATGATCAACGCGATCACCTATTCCTCCGTCAACGCCATCCTCAAATCCGGCCTCGACCGGGCAAGGCCCACCGCCGAGCCCGTCAAACCAACGCCCCTGCACACCAACATCCGCGGCGGCTCCTACTATCAGTGAAGGAAAGGAAAACACCCATGCTGACACATCCCACCCTCGACCAGATGCAGGCCCTCGGCCTTGGCGGAATGGCGACCGCCTACCGGGAACTGGCTGAACAGAATAGCACCGACGATCTCAGCCGCGATGAGTGGCTCGGCCTGATGCTTGATCGCGAAGCCGCCATCCGCGCTGACAAGCGTTTGAGCAATCGTCTTGCCGTCGCAAGGCTGCGTTTTGTGGATGCCTGCATCGAGAATATCGACTTCGCCGCCCATCGTGGTCTCGATCGGCGCAACACGATGTCGCTGGCCCAGGGAGCATGGCTGAAGGCCCACGAGAACCTAATTATTACCGGGCAAACCGGCACCGGAAAAACCTGGCTGGCCTGCGCCTTCGGACGACAGGCGGCGAGGCTCGACCATTCGGTGCTCTATCTGCGCATGCCGCGTCTGTTCGAGGATCTTGGTCTGGCCCGCCTCGATGGCCGCTTCCCGAGGGTCGTCGACAAACTGGCTCGGGTGCAACTGCTGATCCTCGACGATTGGGGCACCCACACCCTGAATGATCAGCAGCGCCTCGACCTGCTGGAAATCTTTGAGGAACGCTATCGGCGGAAATCCACCATGATCACCGCGCAACTCCCCATCGCCCAATGGCACGCCATGATTGGAGAGCCGACGATCGCCGACGCCATTCTCGACCGGATAATCCACAATGCCCATCGCATCGGGCTCGAAGGCGACAGCATGAGAAAGCAAAAAACACCGCAGCCCTTGACCGGCGACGAAAACGGCGAAATCAATCGCAAATGACTTCAATCAGGCAACCGAGGACCGACACCATCCTGCTGTCCGGGAATTAGTGAAACAGCTGTCCGCGACTTAGCGGAACGACTGTCCCGTTTTTGCGAAATGCGCACCATCGATGTGGTCGAGGGCGAACCTGCGATTCCCGAACAGCTGGACACCCGCATTAACCGTTGATTTTGGAACGGTTGGGGTTGCGAAGGCGCGCCTTTGATCCGGTTGTGGTGGGGTTCACCGCCTATGATGGCGATGGCGAAGCATTTGCGACGCAAACCTGGGTTTTCCGGACAGACTCATCCCCCGGCCATCCGGCGCTGATGGAAGATCAGGCGGTCCATGTTGTAGGCGATGTTGGCGAGGGTGAGTTTCGCCTCGGCCCGCGCCAAGCCGATCGTCCGAATGAATAGGCCGAAGCGGTTCTTCTGATGGGCGAAGACGTGCTCGACGCGGGCGCGGATCGAGGACTTTTTCGCATTGGCTTGCGCGGTCGCCTGCGGCATCGGCTTGCCGGCCGGCTTGCGCCGATGGATGCGACTAGTGAGCATTTTCGAAGCGAGCCATTGCTCGTTGCTCTGCGAGCGATAGGCGCTGTCGGCCCAGACCTCGCCCGCGGTGTTCTCGTTGCTGACGACGCGCCGGAGCATTCGTCCATCGGGCGCAGAAGCCGATGTTGTGGCCGCCTCGCGGATGAAGCCGAACTGCCGATCGATGCTGATATGGGATTTGTAGCCGAAGGTCGGCACCGCAATCATCGGCAGCGGCGTCCCGTCGGGACGATAGCGCACTTTGCCGCCAATCTTCAGCGTCCAGCGAGCGTCGACGTCTTTCTGTGCCGCCTTGGCCGGTTCGTCGGGCCATATCTCATCGGCGCGCTTGCCATCCTTGATCGCCTGCTTCTCGGCCTCGGTGTTCCGCTGCTTGGGAGCCGGCACGAGGCTGGCGTCGACAATCTGACCGGCCATCGGGATGTAGCCCTTCTTGCGAAGCTGCCAGTCGAACGCCTTCATCACCCGCTTCAGCGTGCCGGTCTGCGTCAGCCGGTTCCTGAAATGCCGGATGGTGTTTTCGTCGGGCGTCGGCCCCCCGAGATCGAAGCCGAGGAACCGCATCCACGACAGCCGGTCGCGGATCATGAACTCCATCCGCGCGTCGCTCAGGTTGTGCTGCGCCTGCAAAATCAGCGCCTTGAACATCGACACCGGATCGAACGGCGGTCGCCCGCCCTTCGATCCGTCGCCGTAGCCGAGCCCCTCGACCAGCCAGCCCCGGAAATGCTCGAAATCCACCGTCGCATCCAGAACCTCGAGCGGATCGCCATCCTTGCTCAGCCGTTCCAAGTGCTCCGAGAGCCCGAATAGTCCCGCCTGTCGCATGATCGCCCCT
>JALYRC010000068.1 GCA_030855555.1 Pseudomonadota bacterium | reverse complement strand
GACATCAACATGTGGGAAACCGCCGAGCCGTTCCTCAAGGAATGGCTTCGTTCGGAGCTTGGCCCGGAGGCCTATTACGCCGACCGCATCGTCGACACGGTGCGGGCGTTCAAGCTCATCCCGCATCTGATCCGCAAGATCGACGCCAGCTATCCCGAGCCCGGCGGAGCACCGCCCCCACCGCCGATCGACGATATGCCCGTCCGCATTCGCCTCCAGCGCAGCCCAACCGCCGCCGTTGCCATCATCGCTGCTTTGCTATCGGCGGCGGCAACCTACCTGCTCGTCGCGGGCTGAACCGCCATGGCCCGCATCCTCCTTATCGTCGGTGGCGGGATTGCCGCTTTCAAGGCCGCCGAACTGATCCGCCTCGCCCGCAAGGCCGGACACAGCGTCACCCCCGTGCTCACCGCCGGCGGTGCGCACTTTGTTACCCCGATGAGCCTTGCCGCGCTTGCGGAATGCCCGGTCTACACTTCGCTGTGGGATCTGAAGGACGAGGCCGAAATGGGCCACATCCAGCTCAGCCGCGCTGCAGACCTGATCCTCGTCTGCCCGGCCACCGCCGACCTCATCGCCAAGATGGCGGCCGGGATCGCCGATGACCTCGCCACCACGGTCCTGCTTGCAACCGACAAGCCGGTCGTCGTTGCGCCGGCAATGAACGTCCGCATGTGGCAGCACCCTGCGACCCAGGCCAATATCGCCACCCTGCGCAGCCGCGGCGTCAACGTCCTAGACCCTGACGACGGTCCGATGGCATGCGGCGAGTTCGGCCCGGGCAGGCTTCCCGAACCGGCCGACATTTTGGCGCGCTTGCCCCTCCAAACACCGTCCCTGTCGAGCGAAGTCGAGACACCCCCGCCGCAAAGACTTCCCTCGACTTCGCTCGGGACGAGCGGAAGTCTGACTGGCAAGCACATCCTCATCACCGCCGGACCGACCCACGAGCCGATCGATCCGGTTCGGGTGATCGCCAACCGCTCCTCCGGCCGCCAGGGCTTTGCGATCGCCGCCGCCGCCGCCGCCGCCGGAGCGCGCGTCACGCTGGTCGCAGGGCCGGTCGCCCTCCCCACGCCGGGCGGCGTTGCCCGCATCGACGTCGAAACCGCACGCGAAATGGCCGATGCGGTCGAGCAGGCACTGCCCTGCGACGCTGCGATCCTGGTCGCTGCAGTTGCCGACTGGCGGGTCGAGCCAAGCGCAGCCAAGCTCAAGAAAGCCGCCGGCCCACCGCAGCTTCGCTTCGCCGCCAACCCCGACATCCTCGCGACGCTTGGCGCGCATCCCGACCGGCCGCGCCTGATCGTGGGCTTCGCTGCTGAGACTCAGGACGTGGTCGCCAACGCGTCGGCCAAGCGCGCTGCAAAAAATGCCGACTGGATCGTCGCCAATGACGTCTCGGGCGACGTAATGGGCGGCGCCCGCAACCGAGTCCATCTGATCACCGCAGGCGGCGTCGAGGACTGGCCCGAGGCCGCGAAGGAAGACGTCGCCGCCCACCTCATTGCGCGCATCGCCGAGGAAATGTCATGACCATCCGTATCGCAATCACGCGCCTGCCGCATGGTGAAGGCCTTCCGCTCCCCGCTTACGCCACCCCCGGCGCCGCCGGAATGGACGTCGTCGCCGCAGAGGATGTCGATCTCGCCCCGGGTCAACGGCATGCCGTCGCGACGGGCTACAAGGTCGCCATTCCCGAAGGCTTTGAAATCCAGGTCCGTCCCCGCTCGGGCCTCGCCTTCAAGCATGGCATCAGCGTTCCCAACACGCCCGGCACCATCGACAGCGACTATCGCGGCGAATTGAAGATCCTGCTCATCAACCATGGCAGCGAGATCTTCGCCATCCGCCGCGGGGAGCGCATCGCCCAACTCGTGCCCGCAGCAGTCACGCTGGCCGAGTTCGATGAAGTCGACGAACTGTGCGATACCGCGCGCGGAACCGGGGGCTTCGGCAGCACAGGCGTCAAGTGAGTCCGCTCACCGATGATGAACTCGACCGCTATGCGCGGCACATCGTCCTTCCGCAGGTCGGCGGTGTCGGGCAGCAACGCCTCAGGGCCGCGAGCATCGCAATCATCGGCGCGGGCGGAGTCGGGGCAGGCGCCCTCCCCGCGCTTGCCGGCGCCGGTATCGGCAGGCTGACGATCGTCGATGGCGACACCGTCGATCTCTCCAACCTCCAGCGCCAGCCGCTTTACCGCACAAGCGATATCGGTCGGCCCAAAGCCGCTCTTGCCGCCGCCTTCGTCGCCGACCGCAACCCGCATGTTGCCGTCACCGCCATCAAGCGGCGCGTGACGCCTGCCAACGCCCAAGCGTTTCTTTCCGGCCACGATTTGATCCTCGACGGCACTGACAATTTCGCCACTCGCCTGCTCGTCAGCGACACTGCCACCAGGCTCCGCATTCCCATGCTCTCCGCCGCCGCGCAGCAATTCCAGGGCCAAGTCGCTTTGTTCCGCGGGCACGACGCAGGCCGCCCCTGTTACCGCTGCTTCGTCGGCGACGCCTTCGACGCCGACGATTGCGACAATTGCGCGGAGCTTGGCGTACTGGGCGCACTCACCGCCACCGTCGGCGCCTTTGCCGCACTGGTCGCAATCCGTTTTATCGTCGGCATTGCGCCTGACGCTGCATCAAAACTCCACCTGTTCGACGGCACGTCCCTCATCTGGCGCACCCTTAACCTCACCCGCGACCCCGCCTGCAAGGCATGCGGCGGTTAAGAGGATTGCCCCTCATTCGACCTAAAATTGTGCAAGAGAATAGTTGCGGGCCGATGAACGATGCAACTTTATTCTAATTCGCATTGTTGAAGATTAGTTGGGGGGCCAATCGTTGCTTTTGGCACGTCGCTTTCCAATTCCGGGCTCCGGCATTTTGCAGGGAGGCGGCAACATAAGGATTAGGCTATGAAGAAGCTCATCTTGATCGCGGGCGCCGCTGCACTTGCCACGACCGCGCCGCTCGCCGCCAAACCCGATCATGCAAAGGGCCAAGGCCACGGCCAAGGCAAGCACGGCACCATGAAGCATGGCGCGAAGCATTCCAAAGCCAGTGCCAAGGCCAACCGCGGCATTGTGCGAAGCGATCGCTTCGGCAACCTCTACGCGTTTGACGCCCGGGGCAGCTGTCCTCCGGGCCTCGCCAAGAAAAACAATGGCTGCATGGCCCCCGGTCAGGCCAAAAAGCTGTTCAACGTAGGCCAGCGCTACAACCGCAATGCCGGCAACATGTGGAACTATAACCAGATCCCCGACGCCCTGCGCTCGCAATATGGCCTCGACCAATCGGACCGCTATTATTACAACAATGGCTACCTCTACCAGGTCGATCAACGGTCAAGCCTGATCGAACGAGTGATCAGCACGATCCTCCGCTAAGTCGTATTGATGAGGGGCTGCGCGGACCTGTGCCGGGCGGCTCCTTTATCACACACAACCAAACGCCCAACCCCTGCTCTTATCGCCAGGCGCACCCGCCAAGATCTGACAACAGCCGCCGGATGACCCCCATGAACACCTCGAAATACTAAGCCATGCGCCTTGCGATGCTCGTCGTGGTGGCGGTCGCACTATGGTTCTTAGTCTTTCGCTAATTCCTCTCACGCGCTCCTTCGCTCTAATTTGCCATCCACTGCTCGCGACTTTGACCCCAAGCCCGAACCTTCAAGCTTTCGAAAGGCGCCGGAAGTTGGCAGGGGCCGCGGTCTGTCGAGCCAAGCCGCTCCGCCAGCACGATCGAAGGAATATTCTGCGGATCGATGATGTGGATCACTTCGGTCCAGCCCAGATGGCCGAATGCCCAGTCGACTGCAGCGCGAGCGCCCTCCGCGGCATATCCTCTGCCCCTGGCGTCCTTGACCAAGCCCCAGCCTACCTCCGTCCCCGGCCACCCTTCAGGCTGCCAGGGCCCGAGCCGGCCGATCCATTTTCCCGTCGACTTCTCTACAACCGAGAACATCCCAAAGCCCCTCAACTGCCACGATCCGGCCATCGCCGCCATGGATCGCCAGGCAGCCGCCCGACCTACCGTGCCGCCGATGAACCTGGCACTTTCCGGATCCGCAAGGAGCGTTGCCCAACCATCCAGGTCTTCCTCCTGAATGCCGCGCAACAGTAAACGCTCGGTCTCGAGAGTCGGGGTTGGCATCTGGCCTCCTTCTTGGGAGCAACTGACCTCCTCGTCGCGCTCGGTCAACATCCGCTTTCGACCCATTGCGGGCACCCCCTAACGTCAGCTTTCGACCCAGATGGCCATTAGACATTGTATGTGAACCTGACCAACGCGCGGCAGGATCGTTCGCACATTAATCGTGCCGTTGCTCGACTTTGCCAACGATACATCTAAGCTACGCACAGCGCGGCGGACATTGCACGGGACGCCGCTAGTTGAGCACAATCGGAATTGGGAAGGTTCAATCCGCTGGACGTCAGTTCTGTGGGTCGTTCGACGCTTGCCCTACGTCAAATTTCATACTCCGCGCTAGAAAAGAGAATCGTGAAAGAAAGGCTCGCTCAGTTTTTCTCGCCAGCCCGCGATACTGACGGAAGAGACCGCGCAGCCGACAATGCGGTTCTCGAGGAACGCTACGCATCGCTAAAGCGACAGGTGCCCATCATCTATCTTGTCGCGGTTGCCAACTTGTGCGGTCTGAGGCTCGCTACCGAAGGAAAATTGGGCATTGGGCTCAACTTTCCCACGTTTCTAATCCTCTTCGCGGCCGTTCGTATCGCGCAATGGGTGTTGGCTCCGGCCCGATTGAGTCACGCTTCGATGCGGAATCAATTGCGTCAAACCTCTTTCTTCGCGGCTATCCTGTGCATTGTCGTGTGCGCTTGGTGCCTCCACCTTATCATCGAGGCTGATGCCTCAAACAGAATGGCCGTTATTCTATTCGGAGGTTTCACCGCGATCGGGACCGCTTACGGCTTGAGTGTGCTGCCTATAGCCGCGCGCATACCGATCTTTGTGCTTGCACTACCATTGGCTGGCACAGCGATGATATCACGGGAGCCCCAATTGCTGGGGGCTGCCCTTAGTCTGGCGCTTGTCGCTTTACTGATTTTGCGGATCTTGATTGTGCACAACGCGCACTTCATCGAAGTCATCAGGTCGCGTACCTTACTTTCTCGGGAGCAGGCCCTCACAGAAAGTGCTCGCCAGGAAGCCATTTTGACAGCCACCACTGACTTTCTGACTGGCCTGCCAAACCGGCGTGCCTTCATTGCTGCTCTGGCGGCAACGACCGAGCGCTCTACCGGAACCTTTGCAGTGGCCATCCTCGACTTGAACAATTTCAAGGTTATCAACGACACACTTGGCCATCTCGGCGGCGACCAAGTTCTGCAAATTGTTGCTACTCGCCTTGCTGAATTGATCGGCACAAACGCGATTACAGCACGTCTGGGCGGCGACGAGTTCGGCATCATCTTGGAGAATGTCTCACAACCAGGCGATGCTCATGTGCTCGGCCTGCGCATTATTGCAGAGATTGGAAAAGCGGCAGTTATCAGCGGCCGGGAGGTGACCGCGGATGCCTCAATCGGCTTCGGGTTCTCAAGGCGAGGCGCCTCGGCGGCGCCGTCGCGGGTTCTCTCAGATGCTGACGTCGCGCTTTATGAAGCCAAGCGTCGCAAGGGCGCTCACCTGGCCATCTTCGAACCGCAAATGGAAGCGTCCCATCAGCGCCGGTCACACATTGAACGAGCACTGAGAGATGCCTGTTTCAAAGACCGTGTCCATCTGGTCTATCAACCGATTTTCGATCTGAATTCCGGTGGCATAATCGCTATTGAAGCGCTTTCCCGCTGGGATGATCCAACCCTTGGGCAAGTGTCCCCTTCGGAGTTCATTCCAATTGCGGAACAGCTGGGGGTCATTGATGAAATTAGCGATCATCTATTGCGAGTCAGCTTAGCTGAGGCAGCACATTGGGCTGAATTCATCCGCCTGTCTTTCAACGTAAGCGCCGTTCAGCTGAGCTCCTCAGGAGCCTCAAAAGCCATCGCTCGCGCTTTGCTCGAGGCGGGCCTTCCAAGCCAAAGACTTCAAGTGGAAGTCACCGAGACCGCGCTGCTCAGCGATATCACTCACGCAAAACAAAATTTGGCCGAGTTGAACGCTCTGGGAGTGACCATTGTCTTGGATGACTTCGGGGCCGGTTATTCTTCAATTGGTTACCTTCGAGAGCTGACTTTCGATCAAATCAAGCTGGATGGAGTGCTGATCACGGCAGCCCAAGACAGTAAAAACGGCAAACGTCTTCTGGCTGCCGTTATCGGCCTCTGTAACACCCTTGGCGTAGCCGCGGTGGCGGAACACATTGAGAGTGAGGAGCAGCGAAACCTCGTTCACGAATTGGGTTGCGTCGCCGGCCAAGGTTATTGGCTTAAGCCACCCTTGCCGGCGCTGGAACTCCGAGCGCTGTTGTTGGAAGAGGCTGACACACTGCATTCCTGAGACATCAGGATCCGTCGAGTTGGAGTGTGTTCATCGGAGGCGCTCTTGTGTTCCCCCGTGCCGCTGCGCCAATGATGAGACCGGCGACGCAGATGATGCTCCCAACAATAAACAGAGCGACAATGCGTTGTAACAGGCATGTCATGCTTACTCCGTGAGCGGAAAGATCCGTCGCCGCATGTCCCCTTCCACCGATATGAGGCATTCACTTCTTCTTCGCGGCGGGTTTCTTTGCGGCCGCAGCTTTTGGCGCCGCTTTCTTCTTGGGCGCGGCTTTTTTCTTCTTCTTGACTCCCGGTCCCTTGGCGATCTTGGCGTCGATCAGCGCAATGCCCTCCTCGAGCGTTACCGCCGCCGGGTCCGCCGACTTGGGCAATGTCGCATGGGTTTCGCCGTCGGTGACATAGGCCCCGTAGCGCCCTTCCATGACTTTCAATTCCTTGGCGCTTTCGGGGTGTACGCCCAGCACCGCAAGCGGCTCGCGCCCGCCGCTGCGCTGGCCCTTGGCCGCCGCGGCCTCGGCCAGCTTGACCACCGCCGCATTCATGCCGGTGTCGAACACTTCGGCGGTCGATGACAGCCGGGCATATTTGCCGTCGTGGACCAGGTAAGGCCCGTAGCGTCCAATCGAGGCACTGATCGGATTACCGCTCTCGGGATGCATCCCGACGACGCGCGGGAGCGACAGCAATTTCAGCGCCATTTCCAAGGTCAGCCCGTCAGTCCCGATATCCTTGGGGATCGACGCCTTCTTGGCGTCTTTCTCATCGCCCTGCTGGACATAAGGGCCGAACCGCCCGCTACGCAGGCTCACGCCCTCGCCAAGGTCGGTCGGCCCGTCGGCCACTGCCGCGTCCCCGCCCTGCCCGAACTTCTGGGTATATTTGCATTCCGGATAATTGGCGCAGGCGACGAAGCTTCCGAACTTGCCGCCGCGAAGCGCCAGGCGGCCGGTGCCGCACGCTGGGCAGACACGCGGATCGCTGCCGTCTTCGCGCTCGGGAAACAGCCATGGCGCAAGATATTCGTCGAGCGCCGCAGTCACTTCTGATGGCTGTTGCTCCATGACCTCGCCGGCCTTGGGCTTGAAGTCCTTCCAGAACGCTTCGAGCAACGCCTGCCACCCCGTGCGCCCGCCCGACACATCGTCGAGGCCGTCTTCAAGGCTCGCGGTATAATCATAATCGACATAGCGTTCGAAAAAGCGCTCGAGGAAGGCCGTCACCAGCCGCCCGCTCTCCTCGGGGATGAAGCGGTTCTTGTCGGTCCGCACATAGTTGCGGTCCTTCAAGGTCTGGAGCGTTGCGGCATAGGTCGACGGGCGCCCGATGCCGAGTTCCTCCATCCTCTTGACCAGGCTCGCCTCGGAGTAACGCGGCGGCGGCTGGGTGAAGCTCTGCGTCGCGTCGACTGCCTGCTTGGCCGGCGCATCGCCAGATTTGAGCAAGGGCATGCGCGCCGTCTCTTCTTCGTCACCCTTTTCGTCGCGGCCTTCTTCGTAGAGCGCAAGATAGCCGGGGAACAGCACGACTTGCCCGGTCGCCCGCAAGGTCGCCCGGCCCGCGCCATCGCTCAGTTCGACGGTCGTCCGCTCGAGCCTCGCCGACGCCATCTGGCTCGCCAGCGCGCGGTTGAAGATCAGCGAATATAATTTGGCGTGATCGCCCGCGGCTGCGCGATCCTTGGTGAAATCGGTTACCCGGATCGCTTCATGCGCTTCCTGAGCATTCTTGGCCTTGGTGCTGTAATGGCGCGGCTTGTCCGGAACATATCCCGAGTCATAACGGTCGGCGATCGCGCGCCGCGCGGCACTGATCGCCTCGTCGGCCATCTGCACCCCGTCGGTCCGCATGTAGGTGATCAGCCCGTCCTCGTAGAGCGACTGGGCAAGCCGCATCGTGTGGCTCGCCGAAAAGCCAAGCTTGCGCGATGCTTCCTGCTGCAACGTCGAGGTCGTGAACGGTGGCGGCGGATTGCGCGTGAAGGGCTTGGTTTCGGTGCTTGCGACGGTGAAGCGCCCGGCCTCGACCACGGCCTTCGCGGCGTCGGCACTGCCCTTGTCGCCGATCGTCAGCCGGTCGATCTTTTTCCCGTCCAGACCGACCAGTCGCGCGGTAAAACGCGTCGAATCATGCTCGAACTGCGCGGTAATCGACCAATATTCCTGTGCTTTGAATAGTTCGATCTCGCGCTCGCGGTCGACGATCAGCCGCAACGCGACCGACTGCACCCGCCCCGCCGACTTCGCCCCGGGCAACTTGCGCCATAAAATCGGGGAAAGCGTGAATCCGACCAGATAATCGAGCGCCCGCCTCGCCCGATAGGCGTCGATCAGATCCTCGTCGAGCTGGCGCGGTGCGGCCATTGCCGCCAGCACAGCTGTCTTCGTAATCGCATTAAAGGTAACGCGCTCAACATGTTGCGGCAAAAGCTTCTTCTTGCGAAGCACCTCCTGCACATGCCAGCTGATCGCCTCCCCCTCGCGATCGGGATCGGTAGCCAGGATCAGGGAATCGGCTTTTTTCGCATATTCGCCAATTTCCTTTAACTGCTTCGCCTTGTCGGGGTAATTCTCCCACAGCATCGCAAAGCCGTCGTCGGGATCGACCGACCCGTCCTTCGGCGGCAGATCGCGGACATGGCCATAGCTCGCCAGCACGCGATGCCCCGGCCCGAGATATTTTTCGATGGTCTTGGCCTTGGCCGGAGACTCGACGACGACCAATTTCATGAACGCTCCTCACACATGCGCACGAGGGTGGGGAGGCGGGCTAGGCC
>JALYRC010000040.1 GCA_030855555.1 Pseudomonadota bacterium | reverse complement strand
ACACCGACATCAGTTTCTTCACCGCGAGCCGGCGCGCGGCGCGCGATGCGGCGAAGCTGTTCAACCTCATTACCGGCTATGTCCAGCCGCGCGGGATGGAACTGCTGACGCTTAGCCCGCGCAACATGCGCGAACGGTTCCTGACATTGATCGATGGCGAGATCACTCACGCCAAGGAGGGCCGCCCGGCGGCAATCTGGGCGAAGATGAACAGCCTGGTCGACAGCGCGATCATCCTGAAGCTTTACGAGGCAAGCGAGGCGGGGGTGTCGATCGACCTGATCGTGCGCGGGGTGTGTTGCCTGCGCCCCGGGATTGCCGGAATGTCAGCCAATATTCGCGTCAAATCGATCGTCGGGCGCTTCCTCGAGCATAGCCGAATCTTCGTCTTCGCGAATGGCAAGCGCCTTCCGCATGCCGATGCGCGGGTCTATATCAGTTCGGCCGATTGGATGCCGCGCAACTTCGACCGCCGTGTCGAATATATGATGCCGCTGGAGAATCCGACGGTCCATGCCCAAGTGCTCGACCAGGTCATGATTGCCAATCTTATCGACAATGAACAAAGCTGGGAACTTGGCCCTGATGGTGCTTACAAAAGGCTCGTGCCGGGGAAGCGCTTGTTCAACCTGCATCGCTATTTCATGACCAATCCGTCGCTGTCGGGTCGCGGCGCGTCGCTGGCCGGCAAGGCAGTGCCCAAGCTCGGCCTGACGCAGCGCGGCTGACATGGCGGCAAAGTCCTTCGGCCCCGTCGGGATCATCGACATCGGCAGCAATAGCGTGCGCTTCGTTGCTTATGGCGGCGCGGCGCGAGTCCCCTCGGTCCTGTTCAACGAGAAGACCAATGCCGCGCTTGGCCGCGGGCTTGCCACGTCTGGCGAGCTTGACGATGCGGCAATGGAACAGACGCTGGAGGCGCTTGCGCGCTTCCGCACCCTGGGGCGGGAGATGGGGCTCAAGAAGCTCCACACCGTTGCAACTGCGGCGGTACGCGACGCAAGCAATGGCGCGGCCTTCCTGAAACGCGTGGCGGGGATCGGGCTTCGCCCACGTTTGTTGTCGGGGCCGGAGGAAGCCGAACTGTCGGGGCTCGGGGTTATCTCCGGCATTCCGCGCGCCAATGGGATCGTTGCCGACCTTGGCGGCGGGAGCCTCGAGCTTGTCGGAGTGGCGCGCGGCGCCGCGGGAGGGGGGGTATCGCTACCGCTTGGCGTGCTGCGCGTCGGCAGCCACCCCGACCAGCACGCGATTACGCAAGCAATTCGGGCGATCGTGGCGCCGAGCCGGTTGAAGGACGCCGCTCGTGGTCATGGGCTGTATCTAGTCGGGGGATCGTTTCGCGCCCTGGCGACGCTCGATCTGAAACTGCTTGGCCACCCGTTGCCCATGATTCACCAGCACCGCATTCGACATGAGCGGCTAGGCGAGCTTGCCGCAATGGCGCGCAGCGAACCGGTCGAGGCGCTCAAGTCGCGCACCGGCCTGTCGCTGAACCGCATCGTCGCGCTGCCGGCAGCGGCCGCCATCCTTGAAGCAATGATCGAAGTACTCGGGCCGGCGCGCACGTTCACCTCGGCGGTCGGTCTGCGCGAGGGCCTGCTTTACCGCGACCTCGACGAGGAAACGCGGGCGCAGGACCCGTTGCTTGCGGCGGCGCTCGAAGTGGGTGAGCGGCTCGGGCGCTTCGGCGATCATGGCGCCGCGCTCGATCAGTGGATCGACCCTCTGTTTCCGCACGAAAGCAGCGATCACCAGCGCTTGCGGCTTGCGGCCTGCCTGCTTGGCGACATCGCCTGGAACGCCCATCCGGATTATCGCGCCGAGCGTGCGGTCGACATGGCAGTTCATGGCAATTGGGTCGGGATCGATTCGCATGACCGTGCCATGCTTGGGCGCGCCCTGTGCAGCGCGTTCGGTGGCGATGGCGGGTTCAGCAAGCGGCTTGCCGCCTTGCTGCGCCCGGGCGAGGATGAGAGCGCGATCGCGTGGGGCAAGGCGATCCGCCTGGCCCAACGCCTTAGCGGCGGCACAGAAGCGTTGCTGCGGCGGTCAAGCCTCGCGCTTAGCGACCGGCGCATCGTGCTCACGGTCCATCCGCGTTATCGCGAACTTGCCTCGGGCGCGGTCGAGCGGCGGCTTGGGCAATTGGCCAAGTCGCTTGGCCGGACGCCCGCGATCGCTTTCGGGTAGATTACTGCGGCGCAGTTTGTGCTCCTGCGCGGGCAGGAGCGTTAAGTTGTTCCGCGCAACACTCCGGCCTACGCCGGAGTAAGCGTGTTTCTAGACGAAACACTGGCGGCTTAGCCGCAGCTCGCCCGTTCGATGCGGTTGGCGGCGTCGAGGTAAACCGTCAGGCGGTCGTCGCGATAGTCCATCGTCACCATCATGCCCTTGGCGACCCAGCGTATTTTGGTCGCTCCGGTCTGGCGCAACATGCGTGCCCCAAGTGCTTCGCTCCTGGGCTGCCCGATGAAGCTTGCAAGCGAGTCGCCAAGGCAGGTGCCTGCTGGCTGAGCGGGCTCGGCTACGATGGGAACGACCGGGGCGGGTGTTGTGGCGCAGGCCGCAAGCAATAAAGCCGGCAGGCAAATGGCGTATTTCATGACGTGTCTCCGATCCGTGAGGCTAACGATCAAGCCTCGGCAGGTGTTTCGGTTTGCTGAACCGCCTGGGTGTGGGTGAGCTTGAGCCGACCATGTTCAGTCGCAAAGGCAAGCCGTCCCTCGACCAGGTCGAGTGCGTCGCGCCCGAATTCCTCGAACCGCCAGCCGGACAATATGTTGAGATCGTCGCGCACGCCCGCGGCAAGCAGTTCGAGTTCGTCGCTTCGGGCGATGAGCTTGGATGCGACGCCGCTTTCCTTGGCCCGGATCTTGAGCAAAAGTTTGAGCAGGTCGCTGACCAAAGCGGCGTCCTTGGTCAGGCCCGGACGGCGCGGCTCACGTGAGGGGAGTGCCTCGGGCTCGATCGGTTCGGCCTTTTCAAGCGCGCTCATCATCCGCGCGCCAATGTCATTGTTGCGCCATCCGGCGGATAGGCCGCGCACCTTGCCGAGGTCCTCTTGGGCTTTGGGCGGGTGACCGGCGATGTCGGCGAGCGTGTCGTCCTTGACGATCCGGCCGCGTGGAAGGTCCTTCTG
>JALYRC010000037.1 GCA_030855555.1 Pseudomonadota bacterium | reverse complement strand
GGGGCGATGATCGCCAGCGCGTCAAAGTCATTGGCCAGCGCGCGCTTGTTGACTGCTTCGGCGGCCGCCTTGGCCCAGCGATCTTCCTCCAACTGGTGGAAGTCGGTCTCCTCGTAACTGGAGCGTCCATTTCCGACCGAGGAATGAGTCGTTCCCGGCGCATCGGTCTTCATCTCCCC
Organism: Pseudomonadota bacterium; assembly: GCA_030855555.1. Classification (GTDB taxonomy): domain Bacteria; phylum Pseudomonadota; class Alphaproteobacteria; order Sphingomonadales; family Sphingomonadaceae; genus Sphingomicrobium. The sequence continues at coordinate 30,851 of JALYRC010000037.1, read as the reverse complement.
GTCACTTGCATCCTGTCGTTCGTCATGTGCCTCGGTTCGCAGATCGATCTGGTTGACGTCGCCGTGGTTGCGGAAAAACAGCGTCTTGCGACCGTCGGTAACGAGGACGAGAGCGTGGTTTACAAGCGGCATCGGGGTCTCCTTCAGTGTGCCAGCAACTAACGCCCCCACTTGGGGGCTCGTTCCCGTCAGGTCTCTTCGCCGGACGCTATATCCTCTCCAACGACCGCATCGGGGATCGGATCATGAGCGCTGCCGCCGTCAAGTTCCAGTTCGACTTCCTCGGTCTCGTCGATCTTGGCGACCGAAACGACTTTCTCATTCTTGTCGATCTTGAAAATCGTCACGCCCTGGGTGTTGCGCCCGGCGATGCGGATGTCGCCGACCGTGGTGCGGATGACCTTCGCCTGGTCGGTGACAAGCATGAGCTGTTCGCCCGGCTTGACCGGGAAGCTGGCGACTACCCCGCCATTGCGTTCGGACGTGACAATGTTGGTTATGCCCTGGCCACCGCGATTGGTGCGGCGATATTCGTACGTCGACGACCTCTTGCCGAAGCCGTTTTCGGTGACGGTAAGGAGGAATTGTTCCTTGTCGGCGATGTCGGCGTAGCGTTCCTCGGTCAGGCCGTCAGCGCTGGTCCGGTCGCGCCAGCGCGGGCTGCGCAGATAGGCCTCGCGCTCTTCCGAGGTCGTGCCGACGCGGCGCAGGATCGACATTGAAATCACCTGGTCGTCGCCAAGCAAGCGCACGCCGCGCACGCCAGTCGACGAGCGCGACTGGAATTCGCGCACATCGGTCGACAGGAAGCGGATCGCCTTGCCGTTCCTGGTCGCGAGCAGGACATCGTCGTCCTCAGTAAGAAGGTCGACCGCGATCAGGCGGTCGTCGGTGACGTCCTCGTCGTCGTTGCCGAACTTCATGGCAATCTTGCCGGCGGTCGGGATGTTCGTGAACGCGCCCATCGAGTTGCGCCGAACCGTGCCGCGGCACGTGGCGAACATGAGGTGAAGATTGTCCCATTCGGCCTCGTCCTGCGGCAGTGCGAGAACGGTCGAGATGGTCTCGCCCTCTGCCAAGGGGAGAAGGTTGATCATTGGCCGGCCGCGCGCGGTTGGCCCGCCCTCGGGGAGGCGCCAAACCTTCATGCGGTACACGCGCCCGGTCGAGGAGAAGAACAGCACCGGGTTGTGGGTCGAGGTCACGAACAAAGTCGTAATGACGTCCTCATCCTTGGTGTTCATCCCCGAGCGGCCCTTGCCGCCGCGCTTCTGCTCGCGGAACAAGGCGAGCGGGGTGCGCTTGATGTAGCCGGTGAGGGTCACGGTCACGACCATGTCCTCGACCTCGATCAGATCCTCATCCTCGAGCCCGTCGAAGGCGGCAGCGATTTCGCTGATTCGGGGCGTTGCGAATTCCGCCTCGACCGCGCGAAGCTCCTCGCTCATCACTTCATAGAGACGAGCACGGTTACCAAGGATTTCAAGAAGTTCGCCGATGGTCTTGGCAAGGATTGCGAGCTCACCGCCGATTTCCTCGCGGCCCAATTGGGTAAGGCGGTGAAGGCGAAGCTCGAGGATTGCACGAACCTGGGTTTCGCTGAGGCGATATTTCGTGCCAGCGGCCTGCGGCTCGATCGCCTCGACCAGCATGATGTACTGGCGGATTTCCTCGATCGGCCAGTCGCGGCTAAGCAATTTCTCGCGCGCTTCGGGTGGGCTTGCCGAACCGCGGATGATCTTGACCACCTCGTCGAGGTTGGTGACCGCGACCACCAGCCCGAGCAAGATGTGCGCCCGCTCGCGCGCCTTGAACAATTCGAACTTGGCGCGGCGGGTGATGACTTCTTCGCGAAACTTGATGAACGCTTCGATGATCTCGCGCAGCATCAAGGTTTCGGGGCGGCCGCCGCGGATTGCCAGCATGTTGGCCGGGAAGGACGATTGCGCGGGAGTGTGGCGCCACAATTGGTTGAGAACGACTTCGGGCGTGGCGTCACGCTTGAGTTCGATGACGATACGTACGCCAAGGCGGTTCGATTCGTCGCGAATGTCGCTGACGCCCTCGATGCGCTTGTCCTTGGCGGCTTCGGCGATCATTTCGACCAGCCGGTTCTTGCCGACCTGGTAGGGGATGGCGGTCAGAACGATCAGGCGCTTGTCGCCGCGGCCTTCCTCGACGTGAGCGCGGCTGCGCATCAGGATCGACCCGCGACCGGTGGTGTAGGCGGAGCGAATCCCGGCGGTGCCAAGGATGATCGGCGCGGTCGGGAAGTCGGGGCCCTTGATATACTCCATCAACCCTTCGGAACTGATGGTCGGGTCGGCGATGAAGGCGTGGCAGGCGGCAATCACTTCGCCGAGGTTGTGGGGCGGAATGTTGGTCGCCATGCCGACGGCAATACCGCCAGCGCCATTGACGAGGAGGTTGGGGAAGCGCGCGGGCAAGACCTGAGGCTCGCGCTCGGAGGCGTCGTAGTTCGGCGTAAAATCGACCGTGTCCTTGTCGATGTCGCCAAGCAGGAAGTTGGCGACCTTGGCAAGCCGCGCTTCGGTGTAGCGCATCGCCGCCGGCGGATCGGGGTCCATCGAGCCGAAATTGCCCTGGCCGTCGATCAGCGGCACGCGCATCGACCAGTCCTGGGTCATTCGGGCAAGCGCGTCATAGATCGCGCTGTCGCCGTGGGGATGATATTTGCCCATCACGTCGCCGACGATGCGGCTCGACTTGCGATAGGCCTTGCCAGCGACATAGCCCGCTTCCTGGCAGGCATAGAGGATGCGGCGATGAACCGGCTTCAGCCCGTCGCGAACGTCGGGAAGTGCGCGGCTGACGATCACCGACATGGCGTAATCGAGATAGCTGGTCTTCATCTCGTCGACGATCGAGATGGGGGCGATGTCGCCAAGCGTTGGAGGGGTGCTATCGGCCGGAGGCAGTGTCGCCAAGGTCATTCCTGTCGGTTGCGTAGAGTAAAAATGTACGAGATTCGCGCATTGCGAGCCCCCGTTCCCTGCTAGCCGATGTCACCCCGCCGCGCCACCCCCGCACGGGGTCGCGGCACCGGCTTAGCGCCTGACGAACAAAGGCACTTCGGCGGTCGATCCATCGCGGTCGAACGACCAGCCATCGCGGTCGAAATCGGGAAGCGCGGCGGGGTCGGCGATGCGTTCGTCGCACAGCCAGCGGGCCATTGCGCCGCGCGCCACCTTCGCCGTGAAGCTGTGGAACTTGAGCCCGGCGGCGGTCTCGACGCGGAAATCGGGCGCGATGACCCGGACTGCCTTGGGAAGCTTGCCCTTCACCACTGCGAAATATTCGTTGCTCGCAAGGTTGGCGATCAGCTTCGAACCATCGGCACGAAGGTCCTTGGCAAGCGTTTTGGCGACCTTGTCGCCCCAATAGTCAACGAGCCTGTCGCTCGCAGGCCCCCAGCGCGTGCCCATCTCGAGCCGATAGGGGCGGATCGCATCGAGAGGGCGAAGCGCGCCGTACAGGCCGGACAGAATGCGAAGATGGTCCTGCGCAAAGGCAAGCGTGTCAGCATCGGCGCTCGGCGCGTCGAAGCCGCGATAGACATCGCCGGCGAAAGCGCGGATCGCCGGGCGCTGCTCGGCCTTGGCGAAGGTTTTGAAACGGCGGTGATTAAGGTCGGCGAGTTGGTCGGAAATATGCATCAACTCCGCGAGCCGGTCTGGACCGAGCTTTGCCGCCGCGCGGGCCAGGCGGGCGGCGTCAGTAGCAAAGCGCGGTTTGGTCGGCTCGTCCGCAATAGGCGTGGTGAAGTCGAGCGTCTTGGCAGGGGAAAGGAGGATCAACATCGCCCGTCGCGCTAGCCGCTGGGCGCATCCGGGTCAAAGTGGTCTAATCTATTATATATGTGCTGAAACAGGACGGTTAACAGACCACCCCTCGCCAGCACGTGCAGCGCAGCACAGAGGGGCATGCTGTTCGTGATGGGATGATTCTGGCTTTGCACTTCGACGATCGCCTCCAGACCTTGCTTGACGCGCCAGTCGCCGACGCGCGCGACCGTGCGGTTCGCTGGCGTCAGCTGGTCGATCTGCTTGCGCGTGGCGAAGCGTCGAACAGCGCGACCCACGTTGCTGCGATCGAGCTCGTCCGCCGCGACGCGTTCGCAATCGACGAAGGAGTGCGTGCAGCGACGATGCGGGCAATTGCCGGGCGTGACGTGCCAGCGGCATTGCTTCGTGTGCTTGCCGCCCAGCCGCTGCGGATCGCCGCATCGCTGTTCGCCGGGCTGACGCTAAGCGAGGAAGATGCGGCGCACATCCTTGGGGATGCCGACGCCGAAGTGCGCGCGCTGGTGCGAATCGAGTCTGTGCTGGAACCACAGGCCAAGCCCGAGCAGGAGTTGGCGGACACCGGGCCAGCACTGGCCGAACCATCGATTGGTGAAATGGTCAGCCGGATCGAACGGCTTCAGCAGCGGCGCGCGCCGCAGCAACAGCCGGCGTCATCTGCAGCGCCGGAGCCGCCACCACCGCAGCCGCGGCGGGAGGAGCGGGCAGGAGACACAGACGCTCGCCTGTTCGAATGGGAGAGCGACGCCTCGGGCCACATCGCGTGGGTCGAGGGGGCGCCGCGCGGGATATTCGTCGGGCGGCCGCTGAGCGGCAATGGGGGCGGGCTGCTTGAGCGCGATGTCGCCGCGCGTCTGGTCCGGCATCATCCGTTCGCGGATGCGCCGGTGGCACTAAGCGGGCTGTTCGCGGGGACCTGGGAAGCAAGCGGAAGGCCAGCCTTCGATCCAGCGACCGGTCGCTTCATTGGCTATCGCGGACTGGCGCGGCGCACCGACGAAGCGGCGCCCGCTGCCGACAGGAAAAAGCGCGAGCCCGATCTCGATGCGCTCCGCGAAATGGTTCACGAGATCAAGACTCCCCTTAACGCGATCATCGGCTTTGCCGAGATCATCGATGGCCAATATCTCGGACCCGCGCATCGGCTTTACCGCGAGCGCGCGGCAAGCATCGTTGCCCAGGCGCGGCAATTGCTTGCGGCGGTCGAGGATCTCGACTTCGCGGCCAAGGTTCGCGCCGAGCGCGGCGGGGGCCAGCGTCAGACGGAAATGCAAGGCGGCAAGCCCGGCGGCGGCTTGTTCGACCTGATCCGTCCGATCGCCGCCGAAATGGAACAATGCCTGGCCGTTCGCGGGGGCGTGCTCGAGCTTGACGTCAGCGATGACCGCGACGGTTGTGCCGTCTCGCCCGAGTTGGCGGAGCGGCTCCTGCGGCGCTTGCTGCTATCGCTGTGCAAGGTGGTGGCACGCGGCGAAGCGCTCCGCATCGCTTCGAGCCGCAACGGCGCGATGTGTCTCCTGACGATTGCACGGCCGCGGCTGCTCGATGGCTATAGCGAGGTGCAGCTGGTCGATCCTGCGTTCGATCCCTCGGGCGGCGATGAGGCGCAAAGCGTCGGGCTTGGCTTTGCGCTGCGACTGGTGCGCGGGCTGGCACGGGTCGGTGGCGGAACCCTTATTCTCGACGAGCACAGAATCACGCTCCAACTGCCGGCGCAGGGGGGCTGATTTCCCAGCCTCACTTGCAAGGCGCGGCGATGCACGGCTATCGCGCCCATCGTTAGAGTCGACCATGCTCGGGCATGGCCAAACTTTGCGGCGGTGGGGCCTGTAGCTCAATTGGTTAGAGCTGGCCGCTCATAACGGCTAGGTTGGGGGTTCGAGTCCCTCCGGGCCCACCGCGTCATGAAGCGCCGAGCGCAAGGACAAGCGAGCGCAGCGAGCGTCCCTGCGCGACGAGCCGCTGAAAGCCGGCCGACGACCCGCGCAGCGGGATCGATCGACGTCACGGATTTACTCCGTGACGGCTGCTGCCAGAAAAAGTGAATGCGGGTCACGGGAGTAAATCCCGTGACGTCAGTCCTGTCGCTTGCTGCGCAGCGCAGGCTGGCCGACATGCGCAAGTCTTCAGGCTGCTTCCCGATTGCTTTGCAATCGCTCAACTGCTTTCGCTTGCTTTTGAATTGGTCGGGGAGACAGGATTCGAACCTGCGACCCTCTGCTCCCAAAGCAGACGCGCTACCAGGCTGCGCCACTCCCCGACCGGACCGAACAATCGCCGGCCGCCGCCGCCCCTAGCGCACGGGGCGGCGAAGGCAAGCCTTACCGGCTATTGCCGGACCTTATTGTGCGTTCTTCGTCTTGCCGTCGCTGGTATTGAGGTCGACATCGACATCGACATTCTCGACCCGATCGGCAACGCGCCCGGCGCCTTCCTTAATGTCGGCGGCGCCCTGCTTGATCGCGGGGCCGGCGTTCTCGACCGCATTGGCGGCCTCGGCGCCAGCCTCGCTTGCTTCATTGGCGAGCATGTCGGTGCCCCGTTCGATGCGGTTTTCATCGAGCGAAATGGTCGAAGATCCATTGCCATTGTCGGTGACATTGCAGGCGCCGATCAAAAGCATCGGGGCGGCGATGGAAGCGATGGTCAAACGTTTCATAATCATTCTCCGAGGTTGAGGACTTAACGGCGGGCGCGTGCCTTGGGTTCTACCCCGCCCGACAGAACCGCAAGCATCGCGGTCCAGGCGGCGACATTCTGACGCATTTGCGCGGGGTCGACCTTGTCGAGCGTGTCGTCCGGGGTGTGATGAACGTCGAAGTAGCGGGTTCCGTCCTGGTTCAATCCCACGCCGGGAACGCCGCTTGCAAGCAACGGCCCGATATCCGACCCGCCGGCTTCGTCCAATGCGCCAGTGACGATCCCGAGCGGGGCAAGCGCCGCGCCGATCATTCGGGCTTCATCGCGGCGGGACTCGCCGAGTTTGCTGACGACCTTCCAGATGCGGTCGGCGCCAAAGTCGCTTTCGGCGGCGGCATGATGCGGTTCCTTGCCATGCCTGGCGAGATAGTCGAGTCCGCCGAACAGGCCCACTTCCTCGGCCCCGAACCAAACCACGCGGATGGTGCGCAACGGGCGGCCCGCGTTCATGATGCGCTTGGCTGCGGCCGTCACGATCCCGCAGCCGGCGGCATCGTCAAGCGCGCCGGGTGCCTGGTCCCAGCTGTCGAGATGGCAGGCAATTAGCACAGGCGGCAACGAGGGATCGCGCCCGATCAGGTCGGCGATAACATTGCCCGACTGCGCGCTGGGAATGGTTGCGCTTTCAAGCCGCAAGCGAAGTGTGACTGGCTTGCCGCGGGCAAGGATGCGGACGAGCTGTTCGGCATCGGGAATGCTCAGCGCGCCGGCGGGAATTGGCCGTGCCCCATTGGCAAAGCTCATCGTGCCGGTGTGGGGGATGCGATGACGATCGGTGCCGATCGATCGCACGACGATTGCGATCGCCCCTTTCTGGCTTGCAAGGGTCGGACCGGCCCGGCGCGGTGCGCCGAACTGGCCATAGCCCGAGCCGTCCTGCGTCGGCATCATGCGATGGTCGACGAACACGATCTTGCCGCGCACGGCTGCGTCGGGAGCAGCGCGCAGTGCATCGACATTGTCGAAGGCGACGACCTGCCCGGTGACGCCGGCTGGACCCGTCGAGGCCGAATTGCCAAGCGCTGCGACGACCATTTTCTGGGGAAAGGGCGCAAGGATCTCGGCACTTTCCGGGCCACGTATCCAGACCGGCATGTCGAAGGTCTCAACGCGAACGTTGCTGAAACCCATCGCACTGAGCTTGGAGACACTCCATGCCCGGGCACGAGCTTCGGCCGCAGTGCCGGCTGCCCGCGGCCCGACTTCGGTGGTCAGTCCCTCGGTAATGTCGAAGGCGTAAAGATCGTTTGCGAGCGCGTCGTCGCGCAGGGCGTCGATCCACGGCGCAACGGTGATCGGCGGCGGAGGCGGTGGCGGCACGGTCTGGGCGAAGAGGGGTGCGGATATGGCGAAAGCGGCAAGTGCGAGCGGGAGCTTGATCATGGGCGAACGCTAGCCTCGGCGTCCTTGGCTGTCACCGCAAAATCCTACAGCAAGCGGTATTGGTCTCCGGCGGGCGGCTCGAACAGGTCGCTGCGCAGTGCGAGTTTGGTCTGCCCAAGCGTGCTTCGCGCCACGGCTTTCTCGAACCGCGTCGCAAGCAATGCCGCCCATGCGCCCTCGCCGCGCATGCGGGTGAAGAAGCCCGGGTCATTGTCCTTGCCGCCGCGCATCGAGCGGATCGTCGCCATCACCTTGCCCGCCCGGTCGGGATAATGTTCGTCGAGCCAGGCGCGGAACAAGGGCGCAACCTCGTGCGGCAGGCGAACCGGAATGAAGAAGGCGCCGCGCGCGCCGGCCCCCGCCGCCTGCTCGATGATCGCTTCGAGCTCATGATCGGTGATGTGCGGGATCACCGGGGCCACCGCGACATGGGTCGGAACACCCGCTTCGGCCAGCGTCCGAACCGCGGCGAGACGCTTGCGCGCGGTTGGCGCGCGCGGTTCGAGCGTGCGGTGGATTGCCGGGTCGAGCGAGGTCACCGAGATGGCCACGCTGGCAAGCCCCAGCCGCGCTGCTGGCACGATGATGTCGAGGTCGCGAAGGACGCGATCCGACTTGGTCGTGATGGTGAACGGGTGCCTGGTCTCAAGCAGGAGTTCGAGGATCGAGCGAGTGATGCGGAAGCGTTCCTCGATCGGCTGGTAGGGATCGGTGTTGGTGCCAAGCGCGATCGGCGCGGCTTCATAGCCCGGCCGCGACAAAGCGGCGTGAAGCAGTTTCGCGGCATCGGGCTTGGCGAACAGGCGGCTTTCGAAGTCGATCCCGGGAGAAAGGTCGTGATAAGCGTGGGTCGGACGCGCAAAACAGTAAATGCAGCCATGCTCGCACCCGCGATAGGGGTTGATCGAGCGATCGAAACCGATGTCCGGCGAGGAATTGCGGGTAAGGATATTGCGTGGCTTTTCGATCGTCACCGTGGTTCGGCGAGGGGCGATCCCGTCAAGCGCTTCGACGCTGTCGAGCCAATCGCCGTCGACCACTCGCTCCTTCAAATTGAAGCGGACGGGCGTACTATTGCGCGTCGCTCCGCGCGCCTTGGTCGACTCGATTGCCATACCGGCAGGATGCGTCAAACATGAGAACGAAGCAAGAACGAACTAGTCTTCGACGTGGCGCTTGAGACGATCGATGGCGGCGTCCCACTGGCTCGACACGCCGGCGATCCACGTCTCGGCGGCGAGCAGCCCCGCTGGGTCGATGCGGTACAAGGTCTCGCGGCCATCTCGCGCGACAGTAGCAAGCCCGGCGCTCTCGAGAATGCGCAAATGTTTGGTCAGCGCCTGGCGCGAGATCGGCATATCGCGCGCCAGGGTGCTGATCGAGCGAGGCGCGCCATCGCCAAGGCGGTCGAGCAAGCGGATGCGGGTCGGCTCACCCAAAGCGGCGAACACGCTTGCCGGCTCAGGCTTTGGCGCCGGTTCAGGCTTCGGCATAGAGCCGCAAATTTTCGGTCTGTGTTTCCCAGCCTCCGCTGTTCGATCGAAGCGCGCTCTCGCGCATGCCTTCGGGGAGCGAGTCAAAGCCAGCTTCGACAATCTCCAACCGGGTACCGTCGGCCTCGGTCGACAGGCGGAACTCGACGAGCGTGCGCGGCGCGGTTTCAGGAACATCGGGTTTATCGACACCCGGCGTCCATTCGAACGCGAGGCGGCGCGGCGCGTCCACTGCAGTCACCCACGCCAGGAACGGATAGCCTTCAAAGCCGGGATAGGTCATCTTGCCCGTGGCCTGCTCGCCGGCAACGAACGGGCCATCGAGGTCGACCTTGAACCAGGTCCCGAACTCGCGGTGATCGGAGATGGCGCGCCAAACCTTTTCGATCGGGGCGCGGATGAAGGTGGTTTTCTCGATACGGTCGGTCATAAGTTTCTCCTGTCTGATACCGTCAGATAGGAGGCGTCGGACAATAACGCAACCTTTTGGTTGCATGTTGCTATCGCGCCAGCTGCGTGGTGGTGGTCGGGAAGGCGGGCCAGCGGTGCTCGGCGAGTGCGCGCAGGGCCGACTGTTCGGCGCCGGCAAGTCCCTGATAGACCCACATGTTCCTCAGCACCGTGGGGACGTAATAACGCGTTTCCCAATAGGACAGGCTTTCGGTCCACAGCAGGGGATCGCCCTTGTCGTTGATATAATTCCAGCGCGAGACCGGCACGGGCCCTGCATTGTAAGCGGCCATGACCTTGAGCAGCTGGCCCTGCGTGGCCGGGTTGCGGCGCACGAGTTCGATATAGCTTTGGCCATATTCGAGATTGACGCGCGGGTCGGAGAGGTTGCCCACCCCGGTCCCTCGGGCGCGGGCGAAATCACCGGCGGTGCCGGGGCGGACCTGCATCAGTCCGACCGCGCCAGCCGGGCTGATTGCCGCATGGCGGAAATCACTTTCCTGCCGGGCGTGGCCAAAGGCGAGGGCGGGATCGATTCGCCAGCCGCGTTCGGGGGCCCAGCGCGGGGCCGGATAGCGGTCGGCGGCATCGACGCGCACGCCGCGCTGGCCATTGTGCGCAAGCCAATATTGCGCCCCAGCGAGATCAAGCTCGCGCGCGACTGCAATCAGATCGCCATGCTCGGCGGGCGCGCCGATGCGGGCCTGGTGGCGAATCATCTGCTCGGCGAGCGCAACTTCGCCGATCGCGACCAGCTCGGTTGCGCGACGGACGTTGTTGGAGCGAGCGAGGGAGCTGTTGCGGTCGAAGCGCCGCGGCGCGGGCAATTTGGTCTCCATGCCGAGCGTTTCGCGGGCCAGCAGTCCATAAAAGCTTTCGGGTGACCGGGCGGCGGCCAGCAGCAATCCCTGCACCTCGCGCGGGCGGCGGCAGGACTGCGCCGATCGCGCCCCCCAATAAGCCGCGGCGGCAACAAATTCGCGCTCTGCGCCCATGCGCATGGCGTCGCGGAACGCCGCCTGGCCGGAATTGCAATCGCCCATCCGCCATGCCGCAAGCCCGCTGACCCAGGCCGATTGCGCCCCCCATTCGCCGACCGCGCCGGAGCGCCATTGGTCCGCGACGCGCCGTACGTCGGCATCGCGGCCAAGGACGTAGTAGATCCACGCGACCCGTTGCCCCGCCTGGGCCCGTGCTTCGCTCGACAGCATTGGTCCCTGCGCGAACAGCAACGCTTCCGCATTGGGCGCGTCGTTTGCATCCACAAAGGGTTCAAGCGCCGCCATCAGCGCGTCCGCGCCCGGCTCGCCGGATATCGAGCGGGCCCGTGTCCGCCGCGGCGCGCTGCCGAGCCCGATCACCTGTCGTCCGTAAATGACAGGCGGCGTCTCGACCGCGCCGCGCGCGACCGCGAGCCGCTGCAATTGTTCGGCGTGGGGGAGGTCGGGGGCCTCGGCAAGCAGCGACAGGATCGGGCCAAGCTCGGCACGCGGCGAATTCTTGGCCGTGAACAGTTCGGCCCGCGCCACGGCCTTGAGTGGGCTTTCGGGAAGCGTCGCAATCGCCGCCGAGGCGCCGCCCCAGTCCTGATATCGAATCGCATCGAACACACCGCGCCAATCGCGCGGGATTGGGCGCACCGGTGCCGGTGGCGGTACAGGCTGAAAAATGGGTGCAGGCTCGAGGATCGGCTGCGGCTTGGCCGGAACTGGCGCGGGCTGGCTGATCGGAGCGAGCGGGTCCGACTGCGCAAAGGCCGGCGTTGCGCTCGCCGCCAGTAATATCAGGATTGCGCGCTTCATCAGCCTTCCTCGCTCATCAACAGTAAAAGATCCTTCCACGCCAGCGCCTTGTCCGACGGGCGCTGGAGCAGCCAGCGCGGATGGAAGGTGGCGACCGTTCGCACCCCCTCAATGCGGTGGACCTTGCCGCGCGCTGCAGCCAGAGGATGGCCGGTAAGCGCGCGCGCCGGTGCGTCGCCGAACAGCAATAGCCGCTCTGGCCTGGCGAGGCGGATATGGTCGCGGGCGATCGAAGCGCAGCGTTCGAACTCGGCCCCGTCGAGCCGCGCGCCGGGAACGTGGAAACAAGCCAGCGTGGCGAGGTAAGCGTCGTCCGGTGCAAGTCCGATTGCTGCAAGCATGCGCTGGGCAAGCACCCAGCTGTCGCCCGCCAGGGGCCGGCCCTCGGCGATTTCCTGTGCCGAGGGGAAATCGGCGAACAGCATCAGCGCCGCGGCCTCGGTGCCGAGAGGGAGGATTCGGCGCGCCCCCGGGCGCTCGAGCGGTAGACCGGGCTCGACTTCAAGCCATGCGCGGAAAGCGGCAAGATCGCTTGGGGTCTGGCGGACGGCTTCGGCAACGGGAACTGGGGAACGGGCAGGTACGCTTCGGCGCCAGTCGCGCGGCGTTTCGCCAACCGCGACATCGACCCCGGAATCGAGCCACCAGCCAAGCGCGCTTATCGCCGCGGCACGATCAGGGTCGCGCGTCGTTGTTTCGGTTTCGGCCATGCCGCTTCATCAACCAAGGTTGACGGCGCGGTCAAGGAATTGGCAGGGCAGTCCTGCCGACACGATGGCAGCGCACGACGAAGGGAATCGAATGAGCGACCGCGAATCGATGGAATACGATGTCGTGATCGTCGGCGCCGGTGTCGCCGGGCTCACGGCGGCAATCCGCCTCAAGCAGCTCGCCGCCGAGCATGGCCGCGAAATTGGCGTGTGCGTGCTCGAGAAAGGCAGCGAGGTCGGAGCGCATATATTGTCGGGCGCGGTGATCGATCCGCGCGCGCTCAACGAGCTGATTCCAGACTGGCAAGACAAGGGTTCGCCCTTGACCGTGCCGGTGACCGAGAACCTCCACTGGGTTTTGTCGAGGAAGGGTAAATACGCGCTGCCGCATCTGCTGATGCCGCCGTTCATGAACAATAAGGGCACCTATAGCGCCAGCCTTGGCAATCTGACCCGCTGGCTTGGGACTCAGGCGGAGGAACTTGGGGTCGAGATCTTTCCGGGGTTCGCCGCTGCCGAGGTGCTGTTCAACGACGATGGCTCGGTCCGCGGTGTTGCGACCGGCGACATGGGCGTGTCGCGCGATGGCACGCGGCGAGAAGATTATCAGCCGGGGATGGAGTTGCATGCTCGCTATACCTTTTTTGCGGAGGGCGCGCGTGGTCATCTAACCAAGGAAGTGGCGCGCATCTTCGACCTGCGCAAGGATAGTGGCCCGCAGGTATACGGTATTGGGATCAAGGAGTTGTGGGAAGTTCCTGCCAATCAGCATCAACCCGGGCGGGTGATCCATACCCAGGGTTGGCCGCTCGACGATGCGTGGGGCGGGGGGTTCCTCTACCACCAGGATAATGGCCAGGTGGCGCTCGGCTTCGTTGTCGCGCTCGATTACAAGAATCCGCATCTTTCACCGTTCGAGGAGTTCCAGCGGTGGAAGACTCACCCGGCGATCCGCGCCGAGATCGAGGGCGGCAAGCGCGTCAGCTACGGCTCGCGGGCGATCAATGAAGGCGGCTGGCAGGCAATCCCCCGGCTTGCCTTCCCCGGCGGCGCACTGATCGGTTGCGCGGCGGGCTTCGTCAACGTGCCGCGGATCAAGGGCAGCCATACCGCGATGAAATCGGCCATGCTTGCCGCAGAAGCGGCGTTCGAGGCGCTTGGCGCCGACCGCCGCCACGACACGCTCGACGCTTATGAACTTGCGGTCCGGTCAAGCTGGATCGCGGACGAATTGAAGATCGTGCGCAACGCCCAGCCGGCAATCGCCAAGTGGGGCGGGACGATCGGGACGATGTTCGCCGGGATGGACATGTGGCTCAACTATCTGAAATTGCGCACGCCCTGGACGCTCAAGCACCACGCCGATCATGAAGCGATCGGGCGCAAGGAGCATTTCCACCCGATCCACTATCCCAAGCCCGACGGGAAGCTGACCTTCGACCGCCTGTCGTCGGTGTTCCTGTCGAACACCAACCATGCCGAGGACCAGCCGGTTCACCTGACGCTGAAGGACGCGGAGGTGCCGATCACGGTCAATCTGGCGCTCTACGACAGCCCCGAAACGCGTTACTGCCCGGCCGGGGTTTATGAAATCGTCGAGGAGGCCGGTTCACCGCGCCTTCAGATCAATGCGCAGAACTGTGTCCACTGCAAGACGTGCGACATCAAGGATCCGACCCAGAACATCAATTGGGTGGTTCCGGAAGGCGGCGGAGGACCCAATTATCCCAACATGTAGCCGAACCCTAGCCGCAGCCCTGCTGGTCGCCGTGCCGATGACCGCGGCGAACGCCAGCCCCAAGCTGTTCGTCGAGGCGCGCACCGCCGATGCGGTCGGCGACCAGGCGCGGGCGGCGCGCTTGTTCGCCTTGCTCGCCGGGCGCGATCCGGCCAATCTCGATCTCGCCCGGCGGGCGGTAAGTACGGCGATCGAGGCCGGCGACACTGCACTTGCCCTCAACGTAGCGCGGCGGATGAAGCCCGCGGAAGTTGGGCTCGACGGGCGGCTGCTGCTGGTCGCCGATTTGCTTGCCCGGGGGCGCGCAAACGAAACGCTTGGCCTCATCAACGAACGCACCGGTGACAGCGACGGCGGCTTCCTTGCGCCGGTGCTGCGCGGTTGGGCAGAGCAGCAGGCGCGGGCTGATGGCAGCGCGCGGCTTGCCAATGTTGCCGCCGACAGCCTGCTTGCCCCCTTTGCCGCCGAGCAGCGCGCGGCGATGCTACTTAGCAGCAAACGCGTCGCAGAAGCCTTGCCCTTGATCGACAAGGCGCTCGAGGTTGGTGGACGGCGTGCGGTGCGGTTGCGGCTCGCCTTTGCCGCCGGGCTCGCCAAGGCCGGTGAGCGCGAGCGCGCCAAGGCCTTGCTGGTCGGCGAGGACCCGGCACTCAGGACGTTGGACCTCGACCGACCCCAGCGCGGAATCGCGATCGACGGGCCGGCCGCTGGCTTCGCCGAATTGCTGACCGGGCTGGCAATCGGGCTTTCGCGCGGCGAGGATCGCGCATTGCCCTTGAGCCTGGTGCAGATTGCACGCCACGCCGCGCCGGACAGCAGCGAAGCGCATCTGCTTGGCGCATTACTGCTTGAGCGGCGCGGCCACGCCGCCGCAGCCCTTGCGGCATTAGCCCGCATTCCCGGCGATGATCCCTTTGCCGCCAACGCGCTGGATGCTTCGGTGCGGTTGCTGCTTGCCGAGAAGCGCGGACCTGAAGCGCTCGCGCTGGCCAAGCGCAGCGCGGACCGTCGCGATGCAAGCGCCAGCGATTATGGCCGGCTCGGCAATGTCCTCGATGAGCTTGATCGGCATGCCGAAGCGGCCGATGCCTTTGCCAAGGCCGGCGCGATTGCCGATCGCGAGGGGGAAAAGGACCGCTGGACCTATCGCTTGCTTGGCGCGGCGCAACTTGATGAACTTAAGCGCTGGCCCGAAGCGCGGGCGCAGCTTGAGCTTGGTCTGAAGGCAGCGCCCGACGAGCCGCTCCTGCTGAACTACCTTGGCTATAATTCGGTCGAGCGCGGCGAGAATCTGGATGCTGCCGAGGCGATGATTCGCCGCGCGCTTGCGCTTCGCCCCGACGATGCATCGATCACCGATTCGCTTGGCTGGGCCCTCTACAAGCGCGGCCGGCTGCCCGAGGCGATCGCAACGCTTGAAAAAGCAAGCATTGCCGACCCGGCGCAGTCGGAGATCAACGAGCACCTCGGCGATGCCCTGTTCGTCGCCGGGCGACGGTTCGAAGCGCGGTTCGCGTGGCAGGCGGCGCTGGTTACTGCCGAGGAAGCGCATGAGCGCGCTCGGATCGAGGCCAAGCTTGGCGCCGGGCTGACCAAGGCAACGGCCGCGCCGTGAGCGAAGCCGTGAGCCGGATCGCCGAGCCGGCGCCGGCCAAGATCAACCTCGCGCTCCATGTCCGCGGGCGCCTGCCCGACGGGCGACATCGGATCGAGACATTGTTCGCCTTTTGCGTCGACGGCGACCGGATTGAAGGCGAGCCGGCGGCGGCGCTATCGCTGGAGTGCGGCGGACCGTTCGGCGCGGCGATCGAAGGGGAGAATTTGGTCCTTGCCGCCGCGCGCTCCTTGCAGGAAGCAGCGGGAGTCACTGCCGGAGCAGCGCTGCGCTTGACCAAGAATTTGCCGGTCGCATCGGGCATTGGCGGTGGGTCGGCCGATGCGGCTGCGGCGTTGCGATTGCTGACGCGTCTATGGGGCATTGATCCGCGTCAT
The DNA here is from genome assembly GCA_030855555.1 of Pseudomonadota bacterium. Classification (GTDB taxonomy): domain Bacteria; phylum Pseudomonadota; class Alphaproteobacteria; order Sphingomonadales; family Sphingomonadaceae; genus Sphingomicrobium. The sequence goes on along the minus strand of JALYRC010000037.1, from coordinate 14,759 downwards.
GCGTCGGCGGTCGCGCCCGGGCTTGGGGCCGATGTTCCCGCCTGCCTGCTGAGCATGACCGCGCGTGGAAGCGGGGCGGGCGATGCGCTTGAGCTGGTCGACGCGGGCGTGTCGGGTTCTCCAATCTTGCTGGTCAATCCGTTGATCATCCTGTCGACCGGCGCCGTTTTTGCGGCATGGGACGGCCAAGATCGCGGGGCGCTGGGCGAGTGGCGGGACGGCCGCAATGACCTTGAAGCACCCGCGCGATCGATCGTCCCCGCGATCGGCGACGTGCTCGACTGGTTTGGCGAGCAGCGCGGGGCCCGCCTTGCACGCATGTCGGGCAGCGGGGCGACCTGCTTCGCTTTGTTCGACGATGAGGCCGCGCGTGATGCGGCAGCGGCGCGCTGTCCTGAAGCATGGTGGCATTTGGCGACCCACCTGCGCTAAGGCGCTTTATGTCCCGACCCATCCTCACCGCTGCAGCAATGCGCGCCGCCGAACAGGCCGCAATCGCCGCCGGAACCAGCAATGACGCATTGATTGAACGGGCAGGGGCTGCGCTGGCCAGTGCCATTCGCCGCTTCGTCGGACCGCGCGAGACTCTTGTGCTGTGCGGGTCCGGGAATAATGGCGCCGACGGACGGGTCGCCGCGCGCTACCTCGCCGAGGCGGGCTACGCGGTGCGGATCGCTACACTGGATGACCTTGGTGAGGCTGAGCCCGCGCCGTTGTTGATCGATTGTCTCTTCGGCACTGGTCTTAACCGTGGCTTGGAAGAGACTGTCTCGAAACAACTCTTTGAACTGAGGGCCGCCGCTTACTTGACCGTCGCATGCGAACTGCCAAGTGGTGTTTCGAGCGATGATGGGGCGCTGCTGTCGCCGGTAGCGCGGGCCGATCTTACCGTCACGTTCGGCGCATTGAAGCCTGCCCATCGGCTGATGCCGGCGATGGCGCACATGGGCCGGGTCGTCGTCGCCGACATTGGCGTCGATGTGGCCAGCAACTGGTTCGAAATCACGGCGCCCGCGCTCCCCGCGCTTGATCCTACGGGGCATAAATATAGCCGCGGGCTGGTTCACTGCCTGGCGGGCAAGATGCCCGGCGCAATTGCTTTGTCGGCGCGAGCGGCGGCGGCGGCCGGCGCGGGCTATGTTCGGGTCTCGACCTCGCTTGCGATTGATAATCTCCCGTCAGCGATCGTCCAGACCGACACTGCAGAGGTCCACGATCCGCGCGTGGGTGCGATCCTGGTCGGGCCGGGGATGGGGGATATTCCGCAAATATTGACGCTCGCGCTGACCGCCACGCGCCCCGTCGTGATCGATGCCGACGCAATCGGAGCCGTTGGCGATCCCAACCGGCTCGTCGGCCATGACGCGATCCTCACGCCGCACGAAGGTGAGTTCGTGAAACTGTTCGGCGACCTGCCCGGGAGCAAGGCCGAGCGCGCACTTGCCGCCGCCAAGGCGAGCCGCTCGATCATTGTCTACAAGGGCCCTGACACGCTCGTCGCCGCGCCCGACGGCCGCATCGGCTTTGCACCGCCGGCGCCGGCATGGTTGGCAAGCGCTGGCACTGGCGACGTGCTTGCAGGCATCATCGCCGCACTAAGGGCACGCGGCATGGCGAGCTTCGAGGCGGCCTGCGCTGGTGTCTGGCTTCACGGCCGCGCCGCGGAGCGCGCTGGCCCGTCGATGATTGCCGACGACCTTATTGCCGCACTCCCGGCAACGCTGTCCGACCTGTGAGCGGCGATCCGATAGTTCGCATTGCCGGACGCGGCGACGGGGTCAGCGCAAGCGGCCAGCACCGAGCCTTCGCAGCGCCGGGCGACGTGATATCCGAAGATGGCAGCCTGATCGAAGGCCCCGGGCACCGCGTGCCGCCATGCCGTCACTTTCCCGAATGCGGCGGGTGCCAGCTCCAGCATCTCACCGACGCGGCTTATGCCGATTATTGCGAGAGCCGGATCGTCGGCGCGCTTGCCCAGCATGGCCTCACGACCGAGGTCCGCGCCGCGCATCTATCGCCACCACGCACCCGCCGCCGTGCCAGCCTGAGGGCGCAAAGGGCGGGCGGGCAGGTGCTGATCGGCTTCAACGCCGCCAAGTCGCACGACATCATCGACATGCGCGAATGCCATATTCTCGAGCCGCGGCTGTTTGCCCTCGTTGCACCGCTTCGCAAATTGCTCGGCACGATGATGGCGAAGCGCGCCTCCGCCGAAGTCCAGCTGACATTGACCGATCAGGGATCCGACGTCGCCTTGAAGGGCGTGTCAGTCGAAGGGCTCGACGCGGCCGAGGCTTTGACGGCGTTTTGCGAACGTCACCAGCTTGCCCGCATGACGATCGACGATGGCTATGGCCCTGAGCCTCGCTTTGAGCCCGGTCGGGTGACGATCAGCCTGTCGGGCCACCCCGTGGCCTTTCCGCCGGGCGCCTTCCTCCAGGCGACTGCCGATGGCGAAGCGGCACTCGTCGCGGCAGTGCGCGACGCCGTCGAGGGTGCAAGGCAGCCGCTCGACTTGTTCGCCGGGCTTGGGACATTCGCGCTTGCATTGGATGGCATGGTGACGGCGGCGGAGGCCGCGCGTGACGCCGTGCTTGCGCTGATGACAACGCGGCGCGTCTCCGCGGTCCACCGCGATCTCTACCGCCGTCCCTATGATCCGGCGGAGCTTGGCGCGCACGACGCGGTCATCCTCGATCCGCCGCGGGCCGGCGCGGTCGAGCAGGTCAAGCATCTCGCCGCATCGACCGTGCCGCGCATCGCTTATGTCAGCTGCAACCCGTCAAGCTTCGCGCGCGACGCCGAAACGCTGGTCGCTGGCGGCTACCGCCTGGACTGGGCCAAGCCGGTCGGTCAGTTCCGCTGGTCAACCCATGTGGAACTGGCCGCCGCCTTCAGCCGCTGATCTACAGCCCGAAACAGTCGTGGAAGATCCGCGCGGCGGCGTGGACGGTCAGCCCGAGCAGGCAGAAGGTCGACAGGCCGAACAAAATGAGCCGATATTTGACGATGTTGACGGTCGACTGGACGATGCTGTGGACGATCCGCAAGGCGACATAGCCCCACGCCAGCCAGACGTTGATCTCGACGTCCATATTCATCAGGATCAATGCGAAAACGATCGCATAAAAGATCGTCGGCTGCTCCATCAAATGATTGTAATTATGCGCTTTCCACTGCGCGAGATCCTCGCCGGCATTGTCGAGTGCACTGCCGCGCGATCCGGGTGGAAGCGCGCCAAGGCTGATGCCCTTGCGGCCGAATGCCCCACGGCGCGCAACAGCCATCCACACCAGCACGACAAGCGTCCAGGCGACCAGCGCCACGACCGGTGCAATCAGCGGACTATATTCCATGAAAAAAACCTCCCCCAGAGTTGGGAGAGGTTTGAAGGCTATTGCAGCGTTGCGCAACCTGCCTCCCCTCCCGCTGCACGGGAGGGGAGTGAGGCCTTAGTCGAACAGCTTCGCGAAGCTGCGCTTGGCGCGCTGCTTCCAGTGGCCGGTGTGATAGGCCGAGCTTGCAAGCAGCGGCAGCACCGAAGTCGCTTCGGCATAGACCATCTGCTCGAGCGCGGTGCTCACCTTGCCCCAGCTCGCAGCTTCCTGAAGGGTCGAGGAAGAGCAGGCGCCGTCGCGGACGTCGGCAACCGTGATCTGGACGGCATACTTGTGGACTTCGACGTCCTCGTGGCCGAGGATTTCGGCGCACACGACCGTGTCCTGAGCGAAATTCTTGGGTACGCCGCCACCGATCATCAGCAGGCCGGTGGTCCCGGCCTTGATCTTGATGTCGGTCAATTCGCGGAAGTCGGCGATCGAATCCATCGTCATATAATGGCCGCCGCGCTTCATGGCATCGACCTGGTGCTTGACCAGGCCGAAGCCGGCCGAGCTGTCGGTAAAGGCCGGGCAGAAGATCGGCACGTCATGCTCATAGGCGAGCTTGACAAGACTGTTGTCCTTTTTGCCATGCTCGACCAGCCACTTGCCCATTTCCTTGATGAACGCGCGTGAGGAGTAAGGACGCGGCTCTAGGCTGTCAGCGATATTGCCGATCGTGAAATCGCAATCCTGGAGCGCAATCTCGTCGATATAGGTGTCGTAGATGCGGTCGATGTAGAGCGAGCGCAACGTGTCGTCGTCGGGGATTTCGCGCGCCTGATAATGCTTGTGGCCAAGCGCTTCGAAGAAATCCATGTCGACGATCGCAGCGCCGGTGGCGACGATCGCGTCGACCATGTTGTTGTCGACGAGGTCGGCGTACAGGTCCATGCAGCCGCCGGCCGAAGTCGAGCCGGCGATCACCAGGATCACCGAGCAGCCGGGGTCGGCGAGCATCTGGTTATAAAGGTCGGTGGCGCGCGACAGGTCGCGGCTGGTGAAGCTCATCTTGCCCATCGCCTCGACGATCGGACGCGAATCGAAGCTCTTGATGTCGATATGCTCGACTTGGTGCGCAAGCAGTTCTGCCTTGCGGGTGTCGTTGATTGCTACTTCGCTATTCATTTCATTCTCCACAATCATGCGGACCGTTCCCCGGCCAAGGCCAGGGTCCAGGCTCATCTTGTTCGTTTGGCCCCGGCCATGGCCGGAGCACTATTGGGTTAAAGCTTCACGACGTTGGAACGCCTGACCGGCTCGACCGCTGCATAGAGCGAGGCCATCGGTTCGTCGCTGACGATGACGTGTTGCTCGACGCCAAAGCCATTGAAGGCGGTTCGCATCGCGCAGCCGTAGGCGCCGATCATCCCGACTTCGATATAATCACCCGCGGCGATGTCGGCGGGAAGATCGAACGGACCAGCCATGTGGTCGAGATCGTCACAGGTCGGCCCGTAAAAGCTGAACCCCAGATCGCGCGTATCGCTTTCGATCTCGCGAACCATGCGCACCGGATAACGCCAGCCGATATGTGCGGCATCGAACAAGGCGCCATAGGCCCCGTCGTTGATGTACAATTCGGTTCCGCGGCGCTTTTCGACGCGGACGAGGACGCTTGCATATTCGGCGCACAAGGCGCGGCCGGGCTCGCACCACAATTCGGCGGAATAGCTGATCGGCAGCGCTTCATAGGCGTTGGAGATGATGTCGAAATAATTTTCGAGCGCAGGCGGCTCCATCCCGGGGTACCAGGACGGAAACCCGCCGCCGACATCGACGATATCGACCGTGACTGCGGCACCGACGATTGCGTCGCGGACTCGGCTCAGTGCTTCGGCATAAGCCGCCGGGCTCATCGCCTGGCTGCCGACATGGAAGCAAATGCCCATCGCGTCCGCGGCCTGGCGGGTGGCGAAGAGCAAGCGGTTCAATTCATCGGGCTCGGCGCCGAATTTCGACGCCAGGCTCAGCTTGCTATGCTCCGAACTGACGCGGATGCGCACCAGCAGGCTCAAATCGGTCGCATTGCGCGTGGCGCGCATGATCTTGTCGAGCTCGTCCTGCGTATCGAGGCTGAAAGTCTTTACGCCGTAGGTGAAATAGGCTTCCTCGATCGCTTCCTCGGCCTTGACCGGATGCATGAAGCACAAGACCGCATCGGGCAGCGTCTCCGCGACGAGCCGGACTTCGCCAAGCGAGGCGACATCATAATGGGTCACACCCGATTCCCACAGGATGCGAAGCAGGTCGGGCGACGGATTGGCCTTGACGGCATAGAGCGACCGGCCCGGAAACTTCTCGACAAAGAAGCGGGCGGCGCGCGCGGCGGCATGCGGTCGAAGCAAAGTCACCGGCTGGACCGGGCGTTGCAATGCTATCGCGGCAACATCGCTGCTGCCGTGCGGGGCTTTCGCTAGCCCCAGCGTGCTATGATGCTTGTGCAATTCAAGGGACCTCCAAGGGCATTCGTTGTCGTCAAGGCTGCCTTGCGGTTATTGGAAGTCCCCATGGGGCAGCGGAGCGCGCTATATGGGGGGTGGCCGTTCATGTAAAGAATTTTCGGCCCCTCCAGGGGGATGGTGGCTGTGCCCTGTCCGACATGGGCAACGGTTCGGCAGAAATTGTGGTGGATCAAGGAGTTGTGCGGCATGACGCTGGTTGCGCTTGACGATGTGATGACGGCAGCAGGGCGCATCGCCGGGGTAGTTGAGCGCACCCCGCTCATCAGGGCCCAGATCGGCGGCTGCTCGGTATGGCTCAAATGCGAAAATCTACAGACCGGCGGCGCGTTCAAGCTGCGCGGGGCAAGCAACCGCTTGCTCGCAATGAGCGATGCCGAACGCGCGCGCGGGGTGGTTGCATTCTCGTCGGGCAACCACGCTCAGGGGGTCGCGATCGCGGCGCGCCGGCTTGGCGTGAAGGCGGTCATCGTCATGCCAAGCGATGCGCCGCGGCTCAAGGTCGAGGGGACGCGGGCCGCCGGCGCCGAAATCGTCTTTTACGACCGCCGGACCGAGGACCGCATCGCCATCGCCGCCCGCATCGCGGCAGAAAGCGGAGCAACGGTCGTCCCAAGCTTCGACGATCCCTATGTCGTTGCCGGGCAAGGCAGCGCCGGAATCGAGATCCTCGACCAGCTCGGCCGCTCGCCATCGCATATCGTGATCCCATGCGGCGGCGGCGGGCTCGCGGCGGGGATCGCGCTTGCCTGTGCCGAGGCGAAAATCACGATCGTCGAGCCCGACGGGTGGGACGACATGGGCCGCTCCTTGCGCGGCGGGGCAATCGTGCCGGTCGAGGCCGATGCTCCGGGCACCTTGTGCGACGCGCTACAGACCCCGCGCGTGTCGCCAATCACCTTTGGCGTGCTTAGCGAGCGCAAGGCGATGGCCCTGAGCGTCAGCGACGAGCAAGCGTGCGACGCAATTGCGTGGGCGTGGCGCGAGCATCAGATGATCGTGGAAGCTGGCGGGGCGGTTGCGCTTGCCGCATTATTGTCCGGCAAGGTCAATCCGGTCGATGATCTCGTCATCGTAATGTCGGGCGGTAATATCGATCCGGCGCTTCACGCCCGCATCGTCGATCAGGCGACTCGATAGGAGCCTGGATGAAGGCTGTTCGGGCTCGACCGCTCGACCGCCCGGGTCAATTCCTCGAGCTCGGCGGCGAGCGTCTGGAGTTCGGCGGCGAGCGCCTTGGGGTCAAGCTCGGCCATGTTGGCGGAGGCATCGAGCAAGGTGTCGAGCATCATTGCGATGCACGGCAGGATAGTTTCTTCGATGCGGTTGAAGGCGTCATCGAGACGCGCCTGCTGCTGTGCGATACTGGCCATGGACGACGTTATGTCCAGTTTGGGTTAAAGCTTGGTGAAAGGTAGTAAAATGGGGACGATCGCATCGGCCGCGCTTGCGCTTGGCGTCATTGCAGCGCTGATCCTGCTCGTCGGCGGCGTCCGCATGATGCGCAGCGACCGCAAGCGCGGGCTATTGATGATTGCCGCCGCGCTGGTGATTTTCGGCAATGTCCTGATCTGGACGGCGTAATCGCCGCCTCAGCGGATCGGGCTTGCCGGGTCGAGCCGCATGTCGAGATATTTGTCGACGCTCTTCATCAACAGATCATGCTCATTGGCGAAGAAGTGGTTCGCGCCGGGGATGGTGTCGTGATGGATAGTGATGTGCCGCTGGGTGCGAAGCTTGTCGACCAGCTTCTGGACCGCGATCGGGGTCACGACCTCGTCTGCTTCGCCCTGGATGATGATCCCGGACGAAGGGCAGGGCGCGAGGAAGCTGAAATCATACATGTTGGCCGGCGGCGCAATCGAAATGAAGCCGCGGATCTCGGGGCGACGCATCAGCAATTGCATGCCGATCCAGGCGCCGAACGACACGCCCGCGACCCAGGTCGTCTCGGCTTCGGGATGGATCTGCTGGACCCAGTCGAGCGCCGAGGCGGCGTCGCTCAACTCGCCGATACCATTGTCGAACACGCCCTGGCTCTTGCCGGTGCCGCGGAAGTTGAAGCGCAGCGTTGCAAAGCCGCGCCGAACGAAGTCCTTGTAGAGCGACTGGACGATCTTGTTGTTCATCGTCCCGCCGGCCTGGGGATGGCTGTGGAGGATCAGCGCAACCGGCGCCCGCGGGCGGGGTCCGGGGTCGAAGCGGCCTTCAAGTCGGCCTTCGGGTCCGGGAAAAATAACTTCGGGCATTTGCGCTCGCTTCGACAAGACATGTAAATAGGGCCGCGAGACGGGTGCACCGCGGCAGCGGCTCCTATATAGGGCAGCGCATCCCTTAGGCAACGACAGGATTTTTTCGCTTTTGGCCGACCGCATCTTCCTCGACCATGCCGCGACCACGCCAGTCCTGCCGCAGGCGCGCGCGGCAATGGAACGCGGTTTCGATGCCTGGGCCAACCCAAGCTCGCCGCATGCCGAAGGACGCGGCGCGCGCGCCTTGCTCGAGGAAGCGCGTTCGACGCTCGCCGAGGCGCTCGACTGGCGGCATGACGTCATCTTCACCTCAGGCGCCAGCGAAGCCGTCGAAATGGTGGCCAGCCGGGCGCGCATATCCGGACGCGCGCACGGGGCAACCGAGCATGCCATCGTTCCGCACGCCATGGGCGCGGGATCGAGCGTCATTGCGGTCGGACGAGATGGGCTGATCGACAAGGAAGCGCTCGACGCCGTGCTGTCTCGGGGGCCGGCGCTGGTCGCTATCCAGGCAGTCAATAATGAAACCGGAATCCTCCAGCCGCTTGATCGGCTTGGCGCGCGCATTCGCGCCGCAGGATCGCTGCTGCTTGCCGATTGTGCGCAAAGTGCGAGCAAGGCGCCGCTTCCCGACGCCGACTTCATCGCGCTTTCGGCACACAAGCTTGGCGGCCCGCCGGGTGTCGGCGCGCTGCTGGTACGCGACCTGGCGACGATCGATCCGGTTGGTGGACAGGAAAAGGGCTATCGCCGCGGTACGCAGGATGCGCCGGGTGCGCTGGCATTCGCCGCGGCGGTTGCTACCAAGCCTTATGACATGGCACGGCTCGCCAGCCTGCGCGAGCGGCTCGACGAGGGCGTTCGGTCCGCCGGCGGCGTCGTGATTGGCGAAAACGTGCCGCGGCTGCCAACGATCGGGGCCGTTGCCCTTCCGGGCGCTTCGAGCGCTTCGCTGCTTGTGCAATATGACCTAGCGGGCATTGCCGTCTCGGCTGGAAGTGCTTGTTCGTCAGGCAAGATGAAGGGCAGCGCGGTGCTCGCTGCGATGCAGGTCGCCCCCGATATTGCCTCGAGCTTCCTGCGTATCAGCTTTGGTCCGGCGACGAGCGAGGCCGACATCGACGTTTTTCTCGACCAATGGCGGCGGATTGCCGACCGGATGCGCGCCGCGGCATGATATATCTCGATTATCAGGCGACTACCCCGGTTGCACTCGAAGTCCAGGCGGCGATGCGGCCATGGAATGAAGAAAAATTCGCTAACCCGCACAGCCCTTCGACGTCGGGCAGCGAGGCAGCGGCGGCAATTGCAATCGCGCGCGATCAGGTCGAGGCGGCAATCGGACATCGCGGTGGGCGCTTTGCCTTCACCAGTGGGGCGACCGAGGCGCTTAATTGGGCACTCAAGGGGGTGATGGAGCGATCATCGCGGCGCCGGGTGGTTACGATCGCCACCGAACATGCCGCCGTCCTCGACACGTGCGACTGGCTCGAAAGGCAGGGGGTCGAAGTGGAGCGCCTGGCGGTCGGTCGCGACGGCCTCGTCGACCTCGGCGAGGCGGAGCGGGCCATCGATGATCGCACCGCTCTGGTCGCGGTTATGCTGGTCAACAATGAGCTTGGCGTGATCCAGCCGATCGCGCAACTTGCCCGCCTTGCGCATACCAGTGGAGCGCTGATGCTGTGCGACGCAGTCCAGGGGTTTGGCCGGATGCCGATTCCCCACGGGCCCGACCTGATCGCCATTTCCGGGCACAAGATCCACGGTCCCAAGGCCGTGGGCGGCCTGTGGATGCGCGATGGGGTGGAGCCAGCGCCTTTGCTCCACGGCGGGGGGCAGGAGCTGGGCCTGCGCTCCGGGACACTCTCCACCGCACTTTGCGTCGGGTTGGGGGAAGCAGCACGACTTGCGGTGGAACGGCGCGAAGCCGATGCCACCCATATTGAGAAATTATGGGACCTTGCTCTTACAACTCTCGGCGAAGACTGGATAATCAATGGCAGCGTCGGCCAGCGTTATTGCGGCAATCTAAGCTTGCGGCGCAATGGGATGGACGGCGCTCGACTGATGTCGGAATTGCGCAACATTGCCTTTTCGCTCGGCTCGGCCTGCGCGTCCGGGTCCGGACGTCCAAGCCACGTCCTGCGCGCAATCGGGCTGGGCAACCGCGAGGCGCGCTCGACCATCCGCCTCGGCTTTGGACGCTATACCGGCGAGGAATCGCTTGCTTCGGCATGCCGTCAGATCAACGACGCTGCCCGAAGCCAGCAAGGCGCGCCATGACCCGGGTCCGCTTCCTCCGCCCCGACGGCGCACTCGACCGTGAAGTCGAAGCCGCAGCGGGGACCAATTTGCTCGACCTCGCCCAGGCCAATGGCCAGCCGCTCGAAGGCAGTTGCGAGGGCGCAATGGCCTGTTCGACCTGCCACGTCATCGTCGCAAGTGACGACTTTAAAAGCCTGCCAAGCGCCAGCGAAGAAGAAGATGACCTCCTCGACCTTGCAGCGCATGTCACCCGCACCTCGCGCCTGGCGTGCCAGCTGACGCTCAGCGCGGACATGGACACGCTGACGGTGCGAATGCCGGGCTCGGCTTACCATCTGGATCGGTAGCGTTAACCCTCTCCCCGTGGGGGAGAGGGCAGGGTGAGGGGGCGCTACGCTCCTCGATATAGTCCAAACCGCCGTTCCCCCTCATCCCAACCTTCTCCCCGCCGGGGAGAAGGGGCCAAGACTTGCAGCGCACAGCATTGCCCGCCATATGCGCCGCGGGAGTCGGGCGGACGAGTCTGTCGCCAACCTGGTCAGGTCCGGAAGGAAGCAGCCACAACGATTTCGGCCCGGGTCGTTCCGGCTCCCACTTTCCAATGATTGCCGGGCAAAACAAGCAGGTCTCGCGCCGCTGGAATGCCGCATCGCTTCGCTCCTCGCAATGACGAGGGTTGATCACTACACCCTCACCATGAACGACGACGAATCGCCTGGCCTCGGGCTCGATCTTCCTGACATTGCGCCCAAGCCCGCCGCAGCGCCGGCTTATCGCGTGCTTGCGCGCAAGTATCGCCCGCAATCCTTTGGCGAGCTGATCGGGCAGGACGCCATGGTCACAACGCTTGGCAATGCCATTGCGCGTGGAAGGATCGCGCATGCCTTCCTGCTGACCGGCGTCCGCGGGGTAGGCAAGACCTCGACCGCTCGGCTGGTAGCGAAAGCGCTTAACTGCATTGGTCCCGACGGCAATGGCGGGCCGACGATCGACCCGTGCGGCAAGTGCGAACCGTGCGTGGCGATTGCCGAAGGGCGCTACATCGACGTCATTGAAATGGACGCCGCCTCGCACACCGGCATCGACGATGTGCGCGAGATTATCGAAGCGGTCCGCTACGCCGCAGTCTCGGCGCGCTACAAGATTTATATCATCGACGAAGTTCACATGCTGTCGAAACAGGCGTTCAACGGCCTCCTCAAAACGCTTGAGGAACCGCCTGCGCACGTCAAATTCCTGTTCGCCACGACGGAGGTGAACAAGGTGCCGGTGACCGTATTGTCGCGCTGCCAGCGCTTCGACCTGCGCCGCATTCCGGCCGGCAAGCTCGCCGCCCATTTCGCTTATGTCGCCAAAGCCGAGGGCGTCGAGGTCGAGGATGAAGCGCTGCAGGTGATTGCCCGTGCCGCCGAGGGCTCGGCCCGCGACGGCCTCTCGATCCTCGACCAGGCGATTGCCCACGGCGAGGGCAGGGTGACGGCAACCGAAGTCCGCTCGATGCTTGGGCTTGCCGATCGCGGGCGGATCACGCGCCTGCTCGACACGGTGCTCAAAGGCGATGCCACCGCGACGCTCGAGCAGCTTGATGATGCCCATTCGCTCGGGATCGAGCCGGCAGCGCTGCTGCGCGGGCTGATGGAATCGCTCCACACGATCACCCGCGCCAAGGCCGGAGCGGCCGAGGACCCCTTATTGTCAGTCGAGGAGCGTGAGGCATCGCGCGCCCTTGCGGCGAACATCGCATGGGGCTCGCTTCATCGCTTGTGGCAATTGCTGTTGAAGGGGCTGACCGACGTCGGCATCGCGCCCGATCCGCATGAAGCGGCGACCATGGCACTGCTGCGCTTGATCCACGCCGCCGATTTGCCCGACCCCGCCAGTTTGTTAGCGACCCTTTCCAACGGCGAGGCCATTCCTACAGCCGGGCGACCACAGGCCGCCGCCTCGTCATCCTCGCCGACCTCTTCGCTTCCGACCGACTTCGCCCAATTCATCGCCGCAATCGAACGCGCCGGGAAAAAGCTTCTCGCGCTTCAACTCCACGACAATGTCGGACTGGTCGCCTTTGCACCCGGCGAGATCGTGCTGAAGCCGCTGAAACCGCTCGGCGCCGACTTCACCCGCGACCTTGCCTTGGTGGCAAAGGAAATAACCGGCCAGGCATGGCAAATTCGCCTGACCGACGAAGGGTCCGCGCTTTCGCTCCACCAGCAGGAAGCAATGGCCGAAGAGGCCACGCGCTCATCGGTAATGGCCGAGCCCTCCGTGCGCGCCTTGCTTGATGCCTTTCCCGGCGCCACTTACATCTCTCACCAACGCAAAGAGGGCTGACATGCCGAACTTCGAAGAAATCATGGCGATGGCGCAGAACGCGCAGGCCGAGCTTCAGAAAGCCCAGGAAAATCTCGACAATGTCGAGGTCGAGGGTGCTTCGGGCGGTGGCCTGGTCAAGGTCCGCGCCAGCGCCAAGGGGCGGATCATCGCATTGTCGATCGACGACAGTTTGATGAGCGTTTCGGAAAAACCGATGCTCGAGGACCTCATCACCGCCGCGCTCAACGACGCCAAGTCCAAGGCCGACGCCGCCGCCAATGAGGAAATGTCGAAAATGACCAGCGGAATGTCGCTTCCGCCAGGCTTCAAGCTTCCGTTTTAGATTGACTCGCACGCCGGCTATGCCGTCCTTCGCTTGGAAGATCGGCATTGGAAAGGCGTGAGATGAAACTTGGGGCGATGCAGGACTTTCCGCTGCGGGTGACGCGGCTCATCGACCATGCCGCGCGCGAGCATCCGACGCGCGAAATCGTCACTGCGTGGGGCGATGGGTCGATCACCCGGACCAACTGGGCCGAGGTCGGGCACGACGCGCGGCGCATGGCGCAGGCACTCGAGACGGTCGGAATCTGCCCGGGCGACCGGGTCGCGACGCTGGCAATGAACCACGCTGCCCACTTGACCACCTGGTATGGTGCGATCGGAATGGGCGGAGTGCTCCACACGATCAATCCGCGCTTGTTCGACGACCAACTGGTGTTCATTGCCAACCATGCCGAGGACCGCGTCCTCTTCTACGACCGCGCCTTCGCGCCGCTCGTCGAGCGCCTCAAGCCGCGCTGGACCACGATCGAGCATTTCGTCTGCTACGAAGATGATTATGAAGAGTTGCTCGCGCCGTACGATGGCAATTATGCATGGCACGAAGGCGACGAGCGCGATCCGTGCGGGCTTTGCTACACAAGCGGCACGACGGGCGATCCCAAGGGCGTCCAGTATGAACATCGCTCGGCAATGCTTCATGCGCTTGCGGAAGTCGCTCCCGATTGCTTCAACTTGTCGGCCCGTTCCGTGGTCTTGCCGATCGTGCCGATGTTCCACGCCAATGCGTGGGGCGTGCCGTGGGCCGCACCGCTGACCGGCTGCAAGCTGGTGCTCTCGTCCGATTATCGCCCGGCTGAGATGTGCGAATTGTTTCGGCAGGAAAAAGTCACGCATTCGGCCGGCGTACCGACGATCTGGCTTGGCATGATAGAGCATATCGAGCGGACGGGTGCCGATCTTGGCGACCTCAAATATGTCACCATTGGCGGGTCCGCGGCGCCCCGCGCAATGATCCAGTGGTTCCGCGACCGCGGCGTCGAGGTTGGCCACGCCTGGGGAATGACCGAAACTTCGCCGATCGGCACCATGGGTGCACCGCCCGCCGGCTGGGAAGAACTGAGCGACGCGGAGCAATTGAATTACATATCCACGCAGGGGCGGGTCCCCTTCGGCGTCGAACTGCGTGTGGTCGGTGACGACGGTCAGGAACTCCCCCGTGACGGCGTGCATAGCGGAACGCTCCAGGTGCGTGGCGCGTGGGTCGTGAAACGCTATTTCAAGGGAGCCACCGACGCGGCCGACAGCGACAATTGGTTCGACACCGGCGATGTCGCCGTCCTCAATCCCGACGGCACGATGCAGATCACCGATCGCGCCAAGGACGTGATCAAGTCCGGCGGCGAGTGGATCAGCTCGATCGAGCTTGAAAATGCCGCGCTTGGCTGTCCCGGCGTTGCCGAAGCCGCGGCAATCGGCATTGCCCATCCCAAGTGGGACGAGCGGCCATTGCTTGCGGTAGTCCGCTCCGCTGGAAGCGAAGTGTCAAGCGACACGATCCGCGCCCATCTCGCTTCGCAAGTCGCCAAATGGTGGCTCCCCGACGCGATCGAATTCGTTGCCGAACTCCCGCATACCGCGACGGGCAAGCTGAGCAAGAAAACCCTGCGTGAGCAGTTTCGCGATTATCGCTTTGAAGGCGCGGAGGCGATGACAGGGCGCGATTAATCTGTCGCCCCAGCGAAGGCTGGGGCCCACGTCAGGGTGGAGGTAGCAGCGTTCGCCAAGCTGATGCGACATAGGCC
>JALYRC010000010.1 GCA_030855555.1 Pseudomonadota bacterium | reverse complement strand
AGTCTTGTAATGTTGCTCAGTTTCGGCAATCTTCGATAGTTCGTGCTGCTTCGGGAGACGATGGCGCGACAAGCTGCGAAGCGCTCCCCCCGCCACTGACAATGAACCGTCCGCGACTGAACGCAATCGCGTCGAGCACACGGTTGGAGTTCGCTAATATTCCGTCGGCCGGTACGGTGTGCACGGCGAGGTCGGTGGTAACGATCATTGCGGTCGCAGGGGCAGTCATTGCCAATTCGGGCCGCCGCAACGTCACACGACGCGTATTGCGATCACATTGGATGACGAACGTTCCCCCGAACCGCGCTTCGCTTCCGCCTGGCATCGGGGCGTAGCTCCATTGGCCCGGCGCGAGCGGCATGAAGCGCGCCGCTTCGAAACCAGCCGGGGCGTCCTGCGCCATCAGCGGCGCTGTCACCATCACGAGCATGAGCAGGGATAAGCGCATCAGCCGAGCTTCTCGACTTTGGCCTGAAGCGCAGCGAGCTCGGCCTTGAGCTGGGCGATCTCGCTCGCCGCGGCATCTGCGTCGGACGGCTTGCCTGCAGGCTTCGGGTTAAGCATTTGCGCGGCATCGCCGAACAGCGCCATGTTGCGCTTGGCGAGGTCCGCGAACATCGAATTGCTGAAGGCGCCGGCGACTTTCTCCTGATTTTTCTTGAACGCATCCATCGCCGATTCGAGGAACGGCGAGACCATGTTCTGGCTTTGCCCGCCGTACATGCCGATCAGTTGGCGCAGGAAGTTGGCGGGCAGCATCGTCGTTCCGCGCGATTCCTCGTCGACGATGATCTGGGTCAGTATCTGGTGCGTGATGTCTTCACCCGATTTCGCATCGACCACTTCGAAATCGCGCCCCTCGCGGATCATCGCCGCCAATTTGTCGAGCGTGATGTAGCTCGAGCTGTGGGTATCGTAGAGTCGCCGGTTGGCATATTTCTTGATCGTCACTTTGTCCGACGCCGACTTTGCCATTGCCTTGCTCCCGAGATGCTTCGGCAAGCCTAGACTTTGCCATGCCGCATCGCAACACAGCCCATCACGGCCAATGGGCGATCAGGCGGTTGCTCCCCGCGTGGCGCGCGGCTAGGAAGCGCCATCGGCACCCATAGCTCAGCTGGATAGAGCGCTGCCCTCCGAAGGCAGAGGTCAGAGGTTCGAATCCTCTTGGGTGCGCCACCTTTCAATGACTTAGAATCGCCACGCGCCGATCAGGTGATGATGCCGGCCATGTACCGCCCGATAAAGGCCAGTTCGCGCGCTCCTGGATGATTGGTCATCGATGCCGCGGAATGCGACCGGCGCGAAAGACCGGTTGCCCCTTCGTTCCCGTCGCCGAAAATCTCCCATGTCGGTATGTACGCAACACCGCTGTCATGCGCCGCAGCTGCGATATGATCGTGCGTGAGCCGCCACAGCGAATGGTCGCGGCTGTCGAAATTCGGATTCTGCTGACAAAGACCGACCACGATCACGTCAGCCCCACTCGCGGTGATGACGTCGCAGATCTTGCGGATGTTACCGTAGGTGTCGATCTGGTCGCCAATGTCGTTCATCCCAAAAGCGACAGTGACAATATCCGGCTCTGACGCAAGGAGCCGATCAAGCCGCTTTCGCTCCGATCCGTTGGGGTAGAAATTCCCGTCAATCTCTTTGTAAGTCCCTTCGGTCGTCGTGCCGGGGATTCCCCAATTCAAATAGTCGACGTCGACGGCATAGGCGCTTTCCATTGCCGCTTTCAGGTGCCAGTTCCATCCGAGCCTCTGGTGACGCCCATTCTCGGCCCCCGCGCCGGCTAGCCCAACGCTAGACTTCCAATCCTTGCCGTACCTTTCGAAATATCCAAGCGTATCCCGAAAGGGCCCATTTGGCGCCTCTATCATTTGCGGGTCGCGCGCACCAAGGCTTGTCACGCTATCGCCATAGCCGGCCAGCCGAAGACTTCCGCCGCGCCGCAGATTTCGGAAAGTGCGTCGCAAGGATTTACGGCTGCTCTCGAGCCACCAGAGATAGTCGGCGCGTCGACTGTTCCGAACCATGGCGTGCCAACCCCAAAGTGGGATTGCCTCGACGCCGTCGTTGGTCGTGTAGAGAGAATATAATGGGATGTGCTGAGGCGGGAGGGCGGCCGGAAATTCCTCGGGATCGAGGTCGCGTTCTCGCCCCAAGGTCAGTGCAAGTTTCCCGGTGTCGCGATGGATGCTGACCAGGTCATAACGGCAACCCCACCCGCGGCAGGCAAGGCGAAGCTCGTTCTGAACGTCGCCGCTGCGATGAACTTCGCCACCGACGTGGCGTGCAGCAACATTGGAATTTGGGGCAACAAGCTCGGCGTGCCGGTATGGCAGGACGATGCGCCGCGCTCCGGCGTGCATTACCGCTTGGTGATCCCGTACACCTGGTTCGGGAACGCGAAATTCAACTGGCCTAGACTGGATAGCCTGTGAAGTCTGAAGGACCGTGAAAACGGGCAAGGAAAGCTTGAAGCCGCTCACCTGCGCAGAGCCCTTCACCTGGACTTTTCCCGCCCCGGCATTGCACCACTGAGGTTGCTGCTCGAGGGCCCCGTAGGCGGCCCAGGCAATCGCCAAGGGCTGCTTGATCGGAGTCGGCTTCTCGCCTCGCAATTGCACCCATCCACATTCCCAGCTCCACGACCCTTCGCAGGTCGCTTGCCCGACTGCCAAAGGAGAAGCGGGAATTCCCGCGAATCGTAACTCGACCTTGTGAAGGCATGATTCCCAATGCCTTACCTTGGAAAGATCTACTCGGCAGAACTGTGCAATCGGCTCGCCCCGAACGGACGGAACCGCTTCGAACAGTTCGTCGAAAATGACCTGGTCACCTTTCACACCCGGGGCCCGGAACTGATCGCCGGCTTTCGCGCCGCGGCAGCGCCAGATCGTCATGCGCATCTTCTGGCCAAAGCACCGCCGCCCGAGCGGGACTGCCAGCGACTCCACTGGCGCTGTCGGAACGAAACCGAAACCCCAGGCGACGGCATTAGCGTCAGCAGTCGGCTGAAAAAGCGCACCGTTCCATCGCTTGCCGGCAATGGAGAAATTATAGGCCGAACGCGGTTCTTTTGATTGCATAGTGCGGGCGCTTCTCCCCCGCTCCGAGACAGCGCTCTTCAAGACGGAAGCGAATCCGCGCGCCCGGCCAATGATCTGCTTCACAATCGGTCCCCGGCACTAATGGACGTTTCGGCTATATGGCAGGTCCGTGGAACTAACAATTGCGCCCTGAGCCAATCCGCGCTTGTAGCCTGAACGCGTAGACCGCTAGGGTAGGGCCGTAGCCATGAGCAGCTTTCGTCAGCACTATTTCGTACGGCCCGATGGCCTCGACAATAATGACGGCTCTGGAGACCACCCATCGGCCGCGTTCCAGACCATCCAACGGGCCGTCGAAGCGGTATTCTCCGTTTCCACCTTGCCGACTTCCCCGGTCACGATCCACCTTGGCCATGGTTGCTATCGCGCGGGCATTGCGGTTGCCGGATTAATCCCGGCAAAGCCTGACAAGAATGGATTCATGCTGCTATTGGTTGGTGACGAAGAACATCCCGACAAGGTAGTCGTTGAGGCCAAAGGCACAGACGCCTTGCGCTGTACGGATGGCGCAAGCATATTGGTCGCGGGCATGACGTTGCGCACGCATGAAGCCGGCAACCTTTTCACTGCAAAACGCCGCGCAACGATCGCTCACCGCAACTGCATATTGGACTCTGCCGCTTCAGAAACGATCTATGCGCACCGTTACGCCGAGGTTTTTGCTCTTGGGCCGACGACAGTATCCGGCAGCAGTCTGGCATTCGCCCACGCAACAGCTCGCGCCACGATCAGCTTCTATCACCAGACGATCATTTTCCGTGAGGACGTCCATTTCGCGACCTATTTGTGGGGTGTGAATGACGCCACGGTGAGGTTGGACAAGTGTCGGATTATCGGCCGTGCGACAGGGCCCATCACCGTGCATGTCAACGGCACCCTCAATCTCATCGGGGTCGAGGGGGATTGGACAGGAGGCGCGCCGCCGCGCGTGTTGGACGGCGGTGTCATCGCATCCGATAGTTTGCCAACGCCGTCCAGAAAAATAACCAAGGCGAAGCATATCTTTTCTAAACTTCTCGGCCGACACTAGAACATCTGAGGCACGACGCGAACAAAGATGGAGAGCAGAGAAAATGAACCCCGAGGACGTCCGGCAGCGGGTCAAGGCAATCGACGAGATCGCCGATGAGATTGAGTTGGCGCACGCTGCAGAGGACAAGCTCCACCGTGATGTTCTGCGTGCGATAGCCGATGGCGCGGACAACCCTAGGGAATTGGCGCTTGCCGCAATTGCTACAGAACATCTTGGCCTTGACCGCCATTATGCTGACGCCAGTTCGCGCGACTGAGAAGATCGCCACGGCGGTTTTCATCGACTGTTCCGATCGTTCGCCTTACAGCGCGGCATGATCCCGCGCGAACTCATTGGCACTGGGCAGATCCCTGGCGGGGAAGGCGAGCTTCGGCTGTTCCGCCGCGGCGTCGACTTCATGATCGTGCTCGACCGCAACGAACTGATGTCGAGCCGAATGAGCGGCTCGGAAGAAGCGCTTGCCGAAATGACGATCGAGCGGATGGGCGATCGTCCCGCCCCTCGGCTCCTGATCGGCGGATATGGCATGGGGTTCACCTTGCGGGCAGCACTTGCGGCGCTTCCGGCGAACGCCAAGGTCACCGTCGCCGAACTGGTGCCCGAGATAATCGAATGGGCGCGCGGGCCGATGGCCGCGATGACCGGCGCGTGCCTCGATGACAAACGGCTGTTTCTCGACATAGCCGACGTCGGCGTTCTGATCAGCGAGGCCGAAGCCTATTATGATGCCATCCTGCTCGACGTCGACAATGGCCCTGACGGCCTGACGCGCAAGGGCAATAACGGACTCTATTCGCGCAAGGGGCTGGCCGCCGCAAAGGCCGCGCTCAAGCCAGGCGGCATCCTCGCGATCTGGTCGGCAGCGCCGGATGAGAAGTTCAAGAAAGCGCTTGGCGATGCCGGCTTTGCAGTCGACGAAGTCGCGGTGCGCGCGCGCCAGAACGGCAAGGGTGCGAAGCACGTCATCTGGTTCGCCGCCAAAAGATAATGCGCTAAACGAGTTTCCCGGGGTTAAAGAGCCCGCCCGGGTCAAGCGCCGCCTTGATCGCCCGAAGATGCGCAACCCGGGCCGGATCGAGCCGCGCCAGTTCGGACCGCTTCATCTGCCCGATGCCATGCTCGGCGCTGATCGATCCTCCGGCCGCGGCGACGAGGTCGTTCACGAGGCGGGACACCGCCACGCCTTCTTCCTCGACCCAGCTATCGCTGCCGCGCGATCCGGCGCGGACGTGGAAGTGGATATTGCCGTCGCCAAGGTGGCCAAAGCCCGAAGCGTGCGTGCCCGGGAACGCTGCCTCGACTGCCTTCGCCGCGCTTTCCAGAAAGGCCGGCATGGCGTCGACCGCAACCGAGATATCGTGCTGCGTGGCCGGCCCGAAAGCAGCGCGCTCGGCCTGGGACAGGCTGTCGCGAATGCGCCACATCGCCGCCGCTTGCGCTTCGCTCGAAGCAATGGAGGCGTCGCTGACCACCCCTTGCTCGATCAGTGGCATGAGCAGGGCGGCGAGATCGACCGGATCATCGCTCTCCGATGTCGCCTCGACCAATGCGTACCAGGGATAGCGCTCGGCAAGCGGCAAGCGCGTGCCGGGAATATGATCGAGCGCCGCGCCAAGCGATTCATCGGGCAGGATTTCGAACCCTTCAACCCGGTCGGTCACTGCTTCGAGCGCGCGCAATACATCGAGCGCCGCTGCGGGACTGGCAAGGCCGAGCCAGGCGACGCTTCGCGTAACGAAAGCGGGTACGATCCTCAACCGCGCGGCGGTGACGATCCCAAGCGTGCCCTCCGCGCCGATCAGCAAATGATCCAGGCTTGGGCCGCGATTATCTTTTTTAAGCCCCGACAGGCCGCGATGGATCGATCCATCGGGCAACACTGCCTCAAGCCCTTCGACAAGTGATCGCATAGTTCCGAAACGGAGCACCTGCGTGCCGCCAGCATTTGTGGACACCAGTCCGCCAATGGTGGCGCTGCCCTTGGCGCCCAAAGTGAGCGGGAAGCGCTGGCCCGTTTCGCCTGCGGCATTGTGAAGCGTTTCGAGGATGACGCCAGCCTCGGCAATGGCGAAGCCAGGCTCGACAGCGCGAATGGCATTGAGGCGGCGGAGCGAGACGATTAGCGAACTGCCGTCGGACGGCGGAGTCGCGCCGCCTACCATCGAACTATTCCCGCCCTGAGGGGTCAAAGCGACTCCGCCGTCACGGGCCAGTGCGACAATGTGAGCGGCGGCCTCGATAGTGTCGGGCTGGAGCAACGCCGGCGAAGCGCCATGCCAGCGTCCGCGCCAGTCGGTCAGCCACGGCGCAATATCCTCGGGCTCGGTCAGCGCAACCGCCGCGCCGAAGCGCGCGCGAAGCTGTTCGACGAGATGCGCCTGAGCCGGGTTCATTGGCCTTCCTTTGCCTTGCCGCCGCGCCCTTGCCAAGCGTAGGACGAGTAATGGCCTTACCAATCACCATCGTCGTCGCGCGCGCCATCAACGGGGTGATCGGCCGCGACAATCAAATGCCGTGGCACATTCCAGGCGATTTGAAGCGTTTCAAGGCACTGACCATGGGCAGCGCGATGGTGATGGGGTGCAAGACCTTCGAAAGCCTGCCGGGCTTGCTGCCGGGGCGCCGCCACATCGTTCTGACGCGCGATCCGGCCTGGCACGCGCCCGGCGCCGAAATCGCGCATGACGAAGTTGCGGCTCTTGCACTCGCAGAAGGCGAACCCGTGTCCGTTATCGGCGGCGCCGCGGTGTTTGCCTTGTTCGAGCCGCTCGCCGACCGCATCGAGCTTACCGAAGTGCTTGCCGAGATAGATGGCGACGTCACCATGCCCGACCTGCGATCAAGCGAGCGCTGGCGCGAACTGTCCTGCGAAGATCATGAGGCGACAGCCCAGACCCCCGCGTGGCGAACGATTACGCTCGTACGAGCCTAACTGGCGTCGAGGATCGCGTCGATCGCTGCAGCGACTTCTTCGACCGGAGCCATGCCATCGACGCGCCTGACCAGGCCCTTTTCCTCATAGAGCGGGAGTATCGGCGCCGTCTTGGCGCGATATTCGGCCATGCGCGTTCGCACGGTCTGCTCATTGTCGTCAGGGCGCCGCTTGAACTCGCGTCCGCCGCAGGCATCGCACTGCCCGTCACGCACGGGCATGTGGAAAGTGTCGTGATAGGGCGCGCTGCACGCGGCGCAGGTGAATCGCCCGGTAATGCGATCGACCAGCGCTTCTTCGTCGACCACCAGGTCGATGACATGGTCGAGCTTCCGCCCGCGCTCGCCAAGCAGGATCTCGAGCGCGTCCGCCTGATGCGCGGTGCGCGGAAAGCCGTCGAAGATTGCGCCATGCACCGCGGCCGTATCGAGCCGCTCGCCGATCAAGGCCGAGACGATGGCGTCGGACACCAATTCGCCTGCTTCCATGACCGCCTTCGCGCGGATCCCGACCGGCGTGCCCTTGGCAACCGCCTCGCGAAGCATGTCACCGGTGGACAATTGCACCATTCCGCGCCGCGCCTGCAGGCGCTGGGCCTGAGTGCCCTTGCCCGCGCCGGGGGGTCCGAGAAGAATGATATCCAACGCAACGCTCCCTGTTCGGCCCGAGTGTCTAGCGGCGCTTGCCGCCCTTGAGCTTGGCCTTCTTGATCAGGTCGCCATACTGATGCGCGATCAAGTGGCTCTGGATCTGGCTCACCGTATCCATCGTCACGTTGACGACGATCAGCAGGCTCGTTCCACCCAGGTAGAAAGGTATGCCCGCCTGGCTGAACAGGATTTCCGGGATGAGGCAGATCAGAACGAGATAAGCAGCACCCACGACCGTGATCCGGCTGAGCAGATAGTCGAAATAGGTCTCGGTTGCCTTTCCGGGGCGGATTCCCGGGATGAAGCCGCCGTGGCGCTTGAGCTGCTCTGCCGTCTCTTCCGAGTTGAATTGCACTGCTGTGTAGAAGAAGCAGAAGAAGGCAATCCCAGCGCCGTATAGAAGAAGATAGAGCGGCGAGCCGTGCTGCAGGTAGGTGGACAGCGTGATCAGCCACTCGCTGCCGCCGCTCGTACCGTCCCCGGCGCCCGCCATCTGGAGAACCGTCAGCGGCATCAGCAGCAGCGAGGAGGCGAAGATCGGCGGGATCACGCCGGCGGTGTTGAGCTTGATCGGCAGGTGACTGCGTTCCTGCTGCATCGCCCCGCGCGCGGTCTGGCGCTTGGGGTATTGGACCAGCACGCGGCGTTGCGCGCGCTCCATGAAGCAGATGAACAGGACAAGCCCGACGACCGCCACCACAATCATCAGCACCAGCAGGGAATCGAGCGTTCCGCTCCTGCCCCCTTCGAACAATTGCGCAAGCGTCTGCGGGAGCGATGCGACAATGCCGGCCATGATGATCAGGCTAACGCCATTGCCGATGCCGCGGCTCGTGATCTGCTCGCCGATCCACATCAGGAACAAGGTGCCCCCGACGAGACTGATCGTCGCGGAAATGCGGAACATCATGCCCGGCACGACGACCGCGGCAATGCCCTGGCTTGCGCCGAGGCTTTCAAGCCCAACGGCGATGAAATAGCCCTGCACCGTGGTCAGCGCGACCGTCAGGTAGCGCGTATATTGGTTGAGCTTCTTGCGCCCGACTTCGCCTTCTTTTTTCAGTGCCTGCCACGAAGGGTAGAGGGTGGCGCCAAGCTGGACCACGATCGAGGCCGTGATGTAGGGGAACACGCCAAGCGCAATGATCGACATGCGCTCGAGGCTGCCGCCCGAGAAAGTATTGAAAAAGTCCAGCACGCCGCCCTGCTGGCTCTGGAACAGCGACGCCATCGAACGCGGGTCGATGCCAGGGATGGGAACGAAGGACAGGAAGCGAAACAGGATCAAGGCACCCAGGGTGAACCACAGGCGCTTCTTGAGCTCGGTCGCCTTGCCAAAGCTGGAAAGGCTGATGTTGGCGGCCAGTTGTTCGGCTGCGGATGCCATCGAATATCCTAAGAAAAAAAGTCAGGCGACGGCGGGCTTACAGCCCCCCGCCGCCCGATATAGTCATTGAGGCGTCAGTGCGAAGCCCCCAAGCGCAAAGTATGGGGTCAACCCTTGTTCGCCGCGATCTTCTCATTCTTGGCTTCGATCCGCTTGAGGCGAATCTTGCCCTTCTTGGCAGCAGCCTTTTCGGCAGCCGTGATCACTTCGATGACCTCGACCTTCCCACCGGCTTTTTCGACCGCTTCGATCGCGCCCTTGGACGCACCGGCAACCGTAAAGCTGACCTTGGAGGTGAGAACGCCCTTGCCGAGCAAGCGGACGCCGTCACGGCCACCGCGCGCGAGGCCCGCGGCCTTCAGCGCCGCATGATCGAGCGTGCCCTTGCCGTCGAGCGTTCCGGCATCGATCATCTTCTGGATCGCGCCCAGGTTCACTTCGGCGAAATCCTTGGCGAAGATGTTGTTGAAGCCGCGCTTCGGGAGCCGCATGTGAAGCGGCATCTGGCCGCCTTCGAAGCCCTTGATGGAGACGCCCGAGCGGCTCTTCTGGCCCTTCTGGCCGCGCCCGGCAGTCTTACCGAGGCCCGAACCGATGCCGCGGCCGACGCGAACGCGGCTCTTGCGGGCACCATCATTATCGCGGATTTCATTAAGTTTCATGTCTGCACTCGCTTTCGCTTATTTCGCGCTGAATAAGAAAAGAGCCCCTACCCTCCCTCTCCGCTTGTCTGAGAGAAAGACTTGGGGCTCTTCTAACTAATCCTCGATCTTGAGTAGATGCGCGACCTTGCGCAGCTGGCCCATGACCGAAGGAGTCGCTTCGCACGTCACCGTGCGATGCATCTTGTTGAGGCCGAGACCGATCAGCGTTGCGCGCTGGGTCTTGTCGCGGCGGATCGGTGAGCCGATCTGGGTGTAGGTTACCGTAGCCATGCTGATTACTCCGTGATCGCTTCGGCAGTGGCTTCGGCTTCGGCCTTGTCCATGCCGCCGCGGCCGAGGAGGTCGGAAACCTTCTTGCCGCGACGCTGCGCCACCGAACGGGGGCTGGTCTGTTCCTTGAGCGCTTCGAAAGTCGCCCGGATCATGTTGTAGGGGTTCGACGTGCCGACCGACTTGGTCACCACGTCCGCAACGCCAAGCGTTTCGAACACGGCGCGCATCGGGCCACCGGCGATGATCCCGGTGCCCGACGGCGCCGAGCGAACGGTGACCTTGCCGGCACCGAAGTGACCATTTCCGTCATGATGAAGCGTGCGGCCATCGCGCAGCGGAACGCGGATCATGGCTTTCTTGGCCGCCGCGGTCGCCTTGGAGATGGCTTCCGGAACTTCGCGCGCCTTGCCGTGGCCAAAGCCGGAGCGGCCCTTGCCGTCGCCGACCACGACCAATGCCGCAAAGCCGAAGCGCTTGCCGCCCTTGACCGTCTTCGACACGCGATTGATGTGGACGAGCTTTTCGATCAGCTCTTCGCCGCCATCGTCGCCGCCGCGATTTCCGCCACGCTTGTCATCGCGCCGGCCACGATTGCCGCCGCCGCGATTGTCGCGACCGCCGCCACCGGGACCGCCACCACGGCCGCCGCGGGGGGCTCCGCGCGGAGGGCCACGGCCTTCGGTCGGAGCCGTAGCGTCGGCCGGAGCAGGAGCGGCATCGGCCGCCTGCGGGGTTTGATTCTCGTCAGCCATTTAGAACTCCAATCCGCCTTCGCGAGCGGCGTCGGCAAGGGCCTTGACCCGGCCATGGAAAAGGAAGCCGCCGCGGTCGAACACGACGCGGCTCACGCCGGCCTGCTTGGCTCGCTCGGCAAGGGTCTTGCCGACCGTCGCTGCGGCAGTGGCGGTTGCACCGCCAGTGTCGCTGCGCAGGTCCTTGTCCAGGCTCGACGCCGAAGCCAGCGTCTTGCCGGCGGCATCGTCGATGACCTGGGCATAGATGTGGCGGCCCGAACGGTGAACCGAAAGCCGCGGCTTACCCGAAGCACGCGCCTTGAGCGCGGTCCGGACCCGACGGCGGCGACGATCGAAGAGAGACAGTTTCGCCATGGCTTACTTCTTCTTGCCTTCTTTGCGGAAAATGAATTCCCCGCGATATTTGATACCCTTGCCCTTGTAGGGCTCGGGCTTGCGCCAGCGGCGGATTTCAGCAGCGACCTGGCCGACCTGCTGGCGGTCGATGCCACTGATCTCGATCGTGGTCGCGTCGGGCGTCTTCACGTCGATGCCCGCGGGCACCGCATAGTTGACGTCGTGGCTATAGCCGAGCTGAAGCTTCAGATTATTGCCCTGGATCGCAGCGCGGTAGCCCACGCCGTTGATTTCCAGCACCTTGGTGAAGCCTTCGGTTACGCCAGTGACGAGGTTCTGAACCTGCGTCCGTTGCATCCCCCACGCGGCGCGATTGCGCTGCGAGACGGCGACCGGCGTGATGCTGATCGAACCATCCTCGATCTTGGTGCTGACCAGGTCGTCAAGCAAGGTCATCGTCAACGTGCCCTTGGGGCCCTTGACGGTGAGGATCTGCCCTTCGACGTTGGCCGTGACGCCTGACGGCATCGACACGGGTTTCTTGCCAATTCGGGACATCAGAACACCTCCGCGAGCACTTCGCCGCCGACGTTCTGGTCGCGCGCTTCGGCGTCGGACAGAACCCCACGCGGGGTCGAGACGATGGTCATGCCCAGGCCGTTGCG
>JALYRC010000202.1 GCA_030855555.1 Pseudomonadota bacterium | reverse complement strand
CGCTGGAAATCGCTGGATTGCCGAGCTGGGATGAGGACGCCGGCCGCTTCGACGCGAGCGAAAGCGACATCGGCGACGCCATTCTCGCCCGCAAGGACGCGCCCGCCAGCTATCACTTCGCCTGCGTGGTCGACGATGCCGCAAGCGGCGTGACGCTGGTCATGCGCGGCGCCGACCTCAGGCCATCGACCCCGGTCCAGCGGCTGCTGCAGGAACTGCTGGCTTTGCCCGCCCCGACCTATCTCCATCACCGCCTTGTGCTTCACTCCGACGGCCGCCGCCTTGCCAAGCGCGACCTTGCACCGACCCTGGATTCGATGCGTGCGGCCGGCGTCGATGGAACCGATCTTGCCGCCGGGCTCATCGACGGCCGCCTGCCCCTAGGATTCCGCTTCTCCGACACCTAGATGGTGATCCATGAACACGCTCCTCATCATCGCCCTCATCGCCGCAATGGCCGCGACTGCCTACGTCCTCGTGCGCGGGGTCATCGCCATGGCCAATGGCAAGGACACGAACGGCGCGGAGCAGCAGAAATATATGCAGAAACGGGTCATGTATCAGGCAGTGGCGATCATCATTGTCGCGCTGATCCTGTTGCTGGCCGGCGGCGGCCGGAGCTAGGGCGCTGGTCAAGCTCAACAAGATTTACACGCGCACTGGCGACGATGGCACCTCGGGACTGGTCGATGGCAGCCGCGTGTCGAAGTCGGCGGCCCGGATGGTCGCGATCGGTGATGTCGACGAGGCGAATAGTGCGATCGGCGTGGCAATCGCCACGCTTGACGCGGCCAGCCCGCTAGCGGGGCAGCTGCGCATGATCCAGAACGAGATGTTCGACCTGGGCGCGGACATCGCCACGCCCTTCGGGACCGATTTCGAGGAACATGCGCTGCGCATCGTCGCGCGTCAGGTAGCGCGGCTCGAAGAAGAGATTGATGCGATGAACGCCAATCTCTCACCGCTGACCAGCTTCATTCTGCCGGGCGGATCCGCCGCGGTGGCAAGCATCCATCTTGCCCGCGCCATCGTCCGCCGCGCCGAGCGCGCGGGTGTTGCGCTTGCCGCCGGGGAACAGGTTAGCGCCGACGCCTTGGCCTATCTCAATCGCCTGTCGGATCATTTGTTCGTCGCGGCGCGTTGGACGGCGGCGGCAGAGGGAGGCGATGTGTTGTGGCAACCCGGCGCCACCAGGACCAGCTAGAAGATACGCTCGGCGCGCGGCTGTTTGCGACCCGGGCGCTGACGCTTGCGCTTGCCGAGCCCCTGAGCGACGCGGACGCGACGATCCAGCCCCATCCCGACGCTTCGCCGGCCAAGTGGCATCTCGCGCACACGACCTGGTTTCTCGAGACCTTCGTATTGCGCGATCATGTCCCGGGCTATGCGCTTCACGACGAGCGTTTCGCATTCCTGTTCAACAGCTATTATGAAGGCGAAGGCAAACGCCACGCCCGGCATCGCCGCGGGATGATCAGCCGCCCGAGCCTTGACGAAATTCGCATCTGGCGGGGCGTGGTGGATGAGGCGCTCGGCGATGCGCTGCCGGGGCTTGGCACGGATGCGTTGACGCTGGTTGCGCTTGGAATCGAGCATGAGCAGCAGCACCAGGAGCTGTTCCTTACCGACATCCTTGCGACCTTTGCCGAAAATCCGACCGAGCCTGTATATGCGCCGCTCAACCCCGCGCCCGCGGTCGAGACGGTGCCGATGACCTTCCGTCGGGGGCGCGAGGGGGTGGTGGAAATCGGAGCGTGCTCGAGCGGTTTCGCCTTCGACTGCGAAGGACCGCGGCATCGCGCATTGCTTCACCGCCACGCGATCGCCGACCGCTGCGTCACCAATGGCGAATGGGACGAATTTATGGCCGATGGCGGCTACAAGAATGCGGCACTGTGGCTCAGCGAAGGCTGGGACTGGCGCCAGCGCGAAGGCGTCACGGCGCCACTGTACTGGCGCGGGGATGGTGCGGCATTCACGCTCGCCGGTCGCCGGATGCGCGACCCCGCCGCGCCGGTGGCCCACATATCCTATTATGAAGCCGACGCCTTTGCGCGATGGGCGGGCAAGCGCCTGCCGACGGAATTTGAATGGGAAGATGCCTTCGCCTCCGCTGATCCCCGCCAGGGCAATCAGCTCGACGCCGCGGGGGCGGTCATGCCGAAGCCGGGAGGCGGTCCGTTTGGCGACGTGTGGCAGTGGACCCAGTCGGCCTACCTCCCCTACCCGGGCTTTGTCCCGAAGGAGGGGACGGTCGGCGAATATAATGGCAAGTTCATGTGCGGGCAGTTCGTCCTGAAAGGGGCGAGTTGCGCCACCCCGCGCGGGCATTGCCGCCCCACCTATCGCAATTTCTTCCCCGCCGCCGCGCGCTGGCAATTTACCGGAGTTCGCCTTGCTCAAGATGCCTGATGAGGTCGATCCCGCCTTTCGTTCCGATGTTCTCGCCGGCCTTGCCGAGCCCATTCCGTCGATCCCGGCGCGCTGGCTTTACGACCTGCGCGGATCGGAATTGTTCGACGATATTACGCGGCTCGACACTTATTATCCGACGCGTACCGAGACGGCGTTACTCAAGGCGAAGATGTCCAAGATCGCCGAGCTTGCCTGTCGCGACTGCGCCATTGTCGAATTCGGTTCGGGCAGCTCGACCAAGACCCCACTGCTGCTTGAGGCGATGCGGCCGCGCGCTTATGTGCCGATTGACATTTCGGGGGACTATTTGCGCGAGAGCGCGGCAAGGGTCGATGCGCAGTTTCCCGACATTCCAGTCCATCCGGTCGAGGCCGACTTCACCAAGGAGGTCGTTCTTCCCCCGGCGATCGACGGCATGCCGCGGCTGGGCTTCTTCCCCGGATCGACGATCGGCAACTTCGTACCGCGAAGCGCGACCGACCTGCTGCGTCATTTCCGCGAGGTGCTTGGGGTCGGGTCGAAGCTGCTGATCGGCATGGACCGCGTCAAGCCGGTCGAGCGGTTGATCGCGGCCTATGACGATCCGCAACGAGTTACTGCCGAATTCAACCTGAACCTGCTCGAGCGTATCAATCGCGAGCTTGGCGC
>JALYRC010000168.1 GCA_030855555.1 Pseudomonadota bacterium | reverse complement strand
CGGAAGCCGTGGCGCCGTGCGCGGACGAGGTTGCTCGGCTGGAAAGTGCGCTTCATCGCTCATGCCTTCAAAGTCTAATGCAAAAAGGGCCGCCGAAGCGGCCGTTGTTGAGGGCGCCAATATGGCGGGGCGGCCTCAAAGTCAATCGGTTCGCTTGCGCAAGGTCAATCACGGCGCTCCGGGTCCCCCGGCATTTCCGGGGCGGACAAAGGCGGGCCGGGGACGGCGTCGGCAAGGCTCGCATCCTGCCCATCTTCGGCCGTGGGTGCGCAGCCGAGCACTTCACGTTCCTTGCGGATCGCTTCGCGCCGCTTCGCGCTTTCGCGGCGCAGGCCCCAGTCGGCCCAGCGCCCGAACTTTGGTTGCCAGCTTTTGAAACGCACGTAGCGGCGCTTGGCCCACATGCTCGTCTTGAGCACCATCGCCAGCCCGATCGCGAAGATGAAAATACCCCCGGGCCCGGGGACAATGCCGGCCAGCGGGGACAGCAGCATGAGAATCACGCCGACGACGAAGATCGACCATTCTACTATCGGATGATCGACGAACCGGTCCCATTGCTCGCGCGTCCACATAGGGAGGCATGTGGGCAGGGGGGGCGGGCGGCGCAAGGGTCGCTTGCCATCGGGGCAGCCGGCGGTCTAGCGTTTGCGGGCCGAGCCAGGGGGATGGTTGACCGAACACTATAGTTGCGCCGCCGGGAGTGACCGCTGATGGTCGCGACCGTTGCGACTGTCGCATATCTCGGGCTCGAGGCGCGCAGCGTCGAAGTGCAGGTGCAACTAAGCACCGGCTTGCCGGCGTTCATTATCGTCGGACTGCCCGACAAAGCGGTTGCCGAAAGCCGCGAACGCGTGCGGGCGGCACTTTCGGCAATCGGGCTTTCGCTTCCGCCCAAGCGGATCACAATCAATCTGTCGCCGGCGGACCTGCCCAAGGAGGGCTCGCATTTCGATCTGCCGATCGCGCTTGGGCTGCTGTCCGCAATCGGTGCGACCGACGCCGAAGGGCTAAGCCATTATGTCGCCGTCGGTGAATTGAGCCTCGACGGGCGCATCGCGGCGTCGCCCGGCGTGCTGCTCGCCGCGCTCCACGCATCTTCGCGCGACATGGGGCTCATCTGCCCGGCCGCGCAGGGACCAGAGGCTGCGTGGGCGGGCAATGTCGAGCTAATCGCAGCGCCGGACCTGCTTGCACTGCTGGCGCATCTGAAGGGCAGTGCTGTAATTCCTCCACCGCTCGCAGGGGAGGCCGAGCCGCTGACCGGCGGGCCCGACCTGCGCCAGGTCAAGGGCCAGGAAGTTGCCAAGCGGGCATTGGAGATTGCCGCCGCCGGCGGACATAATCTGCTGATGAGCGGGCCGCCGGGGGCGGGTAAATCGCTGCTTGCTGCCTGCTTGCCAGGGATATTGCCGCCGCTCGACCCGTCCGAAGCGCTTGAAGTTTCGATGGTGGCCTCAGTCGCGGGCGAGTTGACCGGTGGGCGAATGTCGCGCCGTCGGCCTTTTAGAAGCCCGCATCACAGCGCCTCGATGCCGGCGCTGGTTGGGGGCGGACTTAAGGTCCGGCCGGGCGAGATCAGCCTCGCGCATCTGGGTGTGTTGTTCCTCGACGAACTGCCCGAATTCCAGCGCGCGGTGCTGGACTCGCTGCGCCAGCCCCTGGAGACGGGGACGGTAAGCGTCGCGCGCGCCAATATGCACGTCACTTTTCCAGCGCGGGTGCAGTTGATTGCGGCAATGAACCCGTGCCGCTGCGGCCATCTTGGCGATCCGGCGCTTGCCTGCGCCCGCGCGCCGCGATGCGCCGCCGATTATCAAACGCGGGTGTCCGGGCCGCTGCTCGACCGCATCGACCTCCACGTCGAAGTCGCGGCTGTAAGCGCTGCCGATTTAACCTTGCCGCCGCCATGCGAGGGAAGCGCCGAGGTTGGGCTACGGGTGGCCCAGGCGCGGTCGGTGCAGAGCGAACGTTTCAATGGCTCGGGCGTGCGTACCAATGCCGAAGCGGACGGCGAGCTTCTCGACCTTATTGCCACGCCCGACGAAGCGGGCAGGCGGCTGCTGGCCGACGCGGCAGCGGCGATGCGGCTTTCCGCGCGCGGCTATCACCGCATTCTCAAGGTGGCGCGCACCATCGCCGACCTCGCGGCGAGCGAGCAGGTGGGGCGAATCCACATTGCAGAAGCGCTTAGCTACCGGCGCCAAGCGCCGCGCAATTAGCGGCTCCGAAGAAAGCCGGCCCAAGACCAATACTCCGCCTTGCCCCGCGTCCGGAGCATGCTAAGGGGCGGTTTCCGTGCCCCCGTGGCGGAATGGTAGACGCGCTCGACTCAAAAT
>JALYRC010000173.1 GCA_030855555.1 Pseudomonadota bacterium | reverse complement strand
CCCGACCCCAAGCCAGCAGGACATTCGCCTGACCAAGGACCTCATCGAAGCCGGCCGCCACATGCGCGTCACCGTCCACGACCACGTCATCGTGGGAACGCAGGGGCGCAGCAGCATGAAAGCGCTGGGGCTGATTTAATTTGGTGAGCCCATGTCCGCTTTCGACCCATTGCGGACATTAGCGACGAGTGCGAAGATCGGCGCATGAGGACGGTTATACCAGTTATTGCGCTGGCAATCTGCGGCGGTTGCTCGACGATTCCGGCTCCATTGGTGGCGGAGCCAAACGACCTCGTGCCGGTCGAAATCGTCACGGGAGGAGACGATGGGCTAACTCAGCGCTTGGCAGATGCCATTCGGAGCGAATTTAAGCGCTCGGCTCGGTTCACTTTGCCCCCTACTTCGGTGGCCGGTGCACTGCGAGTGACAATCCCAACGCACGTCGGCTCGGAACAAATGGGCGGCAACACGCGAGTTACGTATCAACTCCGACTGGAGCGTGCGGGGCGCAAGCTGGCGGAGAATAGCGGGACATGCTGGGACCAAGACCTCCGTGTCTGCGCTCGAAAGGTCGTTGACGCGGCCACCAGCGCAGTTAGCCGGTAGCGTCCGCTTTCTAGCCGTTGCAGACATTCGAAATTGCGATACGCTCCCGCAGATGCACGTGAAGCTTTCACGCCGTCAGTGGGGCCTTGCTACGTTGTTCGTGGCACTGGCGACGTTGATAACGCTCAACTGGAAATCGCTGCTTATCGCCACCGCCGTCGCAACCTCCGATAAGCGCCCGGATTTATTGAGCGACGCTGAGTGGGGCAAACCAGAAACGGCCCGCGCATTCGGGCGTCGTTTTCATGCTGGTGTGCCAGAAGCTGACCTTCTGAGTTGGCTACACGCCAATGGCTTCAATGTTGATCCGATGGCGCGGCGCGCCAACTTAACGCTCAGGGGCGTGCCCTGCGCTGAAATTGCGAGCATCTCGTGGGCAGCGGAGGGCGGGCAACTTTCGCGGGGCGATGCCGTCGTCACTGAAGCGGGTTGTCTCTGAATCCCAACGTCCGCTTTCCACCCATAGCAGACGTCGACGAAAAGGCTGTCCTACAGCCTCTCGATTATGTCATGCCCGAGTTGGCTCTTTCTCATCGTCGACGATTTGCCCCAAGCGAGCGCAAACGGTCACCCAATCCGGCTCGTCACTGCGAACATTGGGACCTTTCGCGTCGCCGCGCGGTGGACAGTGCGCCCCTCAGCCACCTCTCGCTAGCGCACGCAGCATCAGCCACTGGCGAATGGCGGAGGTAAGGTTAGGCGCCGGGACGCTATCGAGGCGCTCGACGTCGATCCGCGCGATCAGGGCGTTGAGCGGCAACGCTTCCTCGGTCGCCGCCGCCTCCAACGCTCCCCAGAACACCGGCTCGAGGCTGACCGAGGTCTCGTGCCCGGCGATCGTCACCGAGCGTTTGGAAGGCGTTCCAAAAAGCACGCCGCTCAGTCGGACCCGATCTGGGTCCGCAAGGCCGAGCGGCCGCCCGAGCTACTGCGAGGAAGCCAAGCCGGCGGATGTCGGCGCCCGGCGTTTGAGGGCTCATCAAACACGCTCAATACATATGCTGCCCGCCGTTGATCGAGAGCGTCGATCCGGTCACGAACCCCGCATCCTCGCCGACCAGGAACGCCACGCCGCGTGCAATCTCGCTCGCCTTGCCCAGGCGGTTGACGGGAATTTTGGCGACGATCTTGCCGAGCACTTCGGGGGGAACCGCGGCGACCATGTCGGTGTCGATATAGCCCGGCGCGATCGCATTGACCGTCACCCCGCTGCGCGCACCTTCCTGCGCAAGCGCCTTGGTGAAGCCGTGGATACCAGACTTTGCGGCGGCGTAATTGACCTGGCCATATTGCCCGGCCTGGCCGTTGATCGACCCGATGTTGACGATCCGGCCATAGCCGCGCGCCTGCATGCCCTCGAACACCGCCTTGGCCATGTTGAAGCAGCCGCCCAAATTGGTGTCGATGACGTCCTGCCACTTGGCATGGTCCATCCGCTTCATGGTCGTATCGCGGGTAATGCCGGCGTTGTTGACGAGCACGTCGACCGGGCCAAGATCGGCCTCGATCTGGCCGCAGCCGTCGATGCACGCCTGATGGTCGGCGACATCGAACTTGTATGACTTGATCCCGGTCCGCTCGCTGAATTCGCGGGCGCGTTCGTCATTGCCGGCGTAGGTCGCCGCAACGGCCATCCCCATGTCCTTCAGCGCAATGCTGATCGCTTCGCCAATGCCGCGCGTTCCGCCGGTCACCACCGCTACTCGTGTCATGCTTGTCTCTCCCGTTTCGTTTTATTTGGGAGGCTAGTGCGCAGGCCACCATCCGGCAAGCTCGCGCCGCACGAGCGCCTCAATCATAGTCATTCCGGCATCGCTGTCATTGAGGCAATCGAGCCGCGCGAAGTGAGTCCCGCCCGCCTCGACAAACTCCTCGCGCCCGCGGATTCCAAGCTCCTCGATCGTCTCGAGGCAATCGGCCGAGAAACCGGGCGCAGCAATGGCGACCTTAGTCACACTCTGCGCGGGATAGGCCTTCAGCACGATATCGGTTGCCGGCTCGAGCCACTTCGCCCGACCGAAGCGCGACTGGAAAGCGACGTCGACGGTGATGTTCATCGCGTCCCCAAGCAGCCGCGCGGTCTTCCGGCAATGACAATGATAGGGATCGCCGAGCTCGAGCGTGCGCTGCGGCATTCCGTGGAAGCTCAGCAGCAGCCGGTCGGGCGTAAATTCGAGTGCGTCGAGCTGGCGTTCGAGATCAAGCTTGAGCGCCGCAATGTAACGCGCATCGTCATGGTAGGGCGGCAGCGTGCGCAGTGCCGGCTGCCAACGCTTGGCGGAAATTGCCGCAAAGGTCGCGTCCATCGCGCTTGCGGTCGTCGCTGCGCAATATTGCGGGTAGAGCGGCGCAACCAGAATCCGCGTCGCCCCGGCCGCGAACATCCGCTCGATCGCTTGCTCGATGGCAGGATTGCCGTAGCGCATTGCATATTCCACCATCACCCCGTCGCCGAGCCGCGCTGCAAGCGCCTTGGCCTGCCGCGCCGTGATCGCTGCGAGTGGCGATCCTTCCTCTGTCCACACTTGGGTATAAGCATGAGCGCTTTTCTTCGGGCGGGTACGCAGGATGATCCCGTGAAGAATCGGCTGCCACGCCAGCTTCGGTATCTCGATAACGCGGGGGTCGGACAGGA
This sequence comes from Pseudomonadota bacterium, assembly GCA_030855555.1. Lineage (GTDB taxonomy): Bacteria > Pseudomonadota > Alphaproteobacteria > Sphingomonadales > Sphingomonadaceae > Sphingomicrobium. The sequence continues at coordinate 7,352 of JALYRC010000173.1, read as the reverse complement.
ATTGCGCCAGATAGCGCCTGACCGCGCCTTCATCGGGCGCATCGGGCGTGCCGAGGTTGGTCAGCAACACACCAATTTTGGGCGCGGGAATGGCGGGATGGTCGGCGGGCGGTGTCATGCCGCGCTCATCGGATCGAACGGCAGGCGGCGCAAGCGCATTCCGGTCGCGGCGAAGATCGCATTGCCGACCGCAGCGGCCAGGACCAGCGCGCCGAGCCCGCTGACCCCACCCGATGGCCCTTCGCTCGGCAGAAGCACGACCTCGACCTTGGGCAGCGCCTTCAGCGTCGGCAGGCCGAGCGCGGCGAGTGGCCGCGCGCGCGGCATTCCCGCGACTATCTCAGACGCCGCGCCGGTCGCACTGACCAGCGCATGGAGCAAACCGCCTTCTATCTGTTGCGCAGCCAAATTGGGATTGATCAGCCGCCCGGCATCGACCGCCGCCACCAGCCGGTTCACCTGGATTTGCTGGTTCAGCCCGATACTTGCTTCGGCGAGTAGCCCGATGAAGCTGCCGAACCCCGCCGCACATGCGATACCAAGCGAACTGCCGCGCGCTCCCCCGTCCCAGCCGCCGCGCGCCGCCGCCTCGGTCAGTGCACGCGCAAGCCGCGGCTGGCCGCCAAGCAGCCCGATCCGGAACGCCAGCGGCTCAACTCCCCGCGCCCGCGCCAGTTCGTCGATGAAGCTTTCATTTGCGAAGCTCGTCAAAGGCTCGATGTCGCCGCGAAGATAACCGGTCGCGATCGGCAGCGCGACGCTCGCCGACTCGATCCGCATTGCCGCCGCAGCATAAGGCGGCACTGCTCCGCGCGCGGCGAACGCAGGCTCCGCCTCGCCTCTTGCCCGGGCTAAGGCCGCATCGAGCCCCGCCGCCGCGGCAAAGCGACCGTGCCAGCTTGCCAGTCCGCCAGCCGCATCGCCCAGGGCACTGATCCGCGCGGCCAGCGGCGGCCGGCACTCATCGTGATTCTGCGCGGTCGCGGCGGGCATGGTCAGGCACAATGGCGCCTTCACCTCGCGCGCCACTGCAACCGCGACGGCGATCAATTCATCACCAATCCTACCCCCGCCGGCATCGCCGACCGGCATCGGGTAAAGCGTCACCTGATCCTCGCCGAGGCCTGCCGCCCGAGCCGCCGCAGCGCGCGCCAGATCGGGCGCGATCGTCGCCACCCACAGCTCCAGCCGATCGCCGCTGAACCGGACCGTCACCGACGGCGGCTCGAGCGATAGATGCGGTGTCGGCGCGATCCGGTAGGTCGCAGCGAGCGGTCGCTTTCCCGCCACCGCGGCATCATAATCGCCGCGCTCGACCACGCTTTCCATCGGCCCATCGAGCGCCACCGTAAGCGCTTGCTCGATGGCCGGCGTGTCGGCATCGGCGGGACCAACGAACCGCGGCGACGCGAGATCGAGTGCGCGGTTCGCTGCCCATGTCGTTTCGCCGACCGCTGCAAGCCACTCCTCGTGTCGCACAATCCGGGCGCCCTTTTCCTCGGCGCCCGCCCGGTCGTACCCGGTCACGCGCCCGCCGGGCGGGGCCATGCGCAGCGAAGCGAAGCGCAAGCCCGGAAGGCGGACGTCACCGGCAAAGCGCCAGCTGCCGTCGCTCTTTGCCGGCAGGTCGAGCCGGGGCAGCGATCGTCCCGCGAGCCTGCCGCGACGAAGCTGCGCGCTGCCCGGCACACGGCCGCGCGCAGCTTGTTCGGCCAGATCGCCGAAGCCCAACCGCTTCCCACCGCTCACCACAAAACCGTCGCGTGCCTCGCAACTGCTCTCCTCGGCTCCCCACCGCTCCGCCGCCGCCGCGCACAGCAATGCCCGCGCCATCGCTGCCGCCTCGCGTATCGGGCCTTCGAACGCGCGGATTGAAGTCGATTGCGCCGTCAATCGCGTGTCACCGATCAGCGGATTGACATAGTCCGGCGCGAGCGGTGCCGGCTCCACCGCAACCATGTCCCACGCCGCGCCAAGTTCGTCGGCGGCAATCTGGGCAAGACCGGTCCAAATTCCCTGCCCTGTCTCGACCTGGGGCACGGCAACGGTGACCCGGCCGTCTAACGCAATCCGCAAATACGGCCCGAACACTTGCTCGCCATCCCGGCCCCGCAATGGCGATCCGCCACGCGGCTGCCACGCGGCGAAGGCGATGATCATACCGACCCCCACCCCACCACCGATCAACAGTGTGCGGCGATCGATCGCTGCCCCCTTCTTCGTCCCGCCGTTCAAGCGCATTTAGCTTGTATACTGCCGCTTTAACGCCACGCGGTCGATCTTGCCGGTGCCAAGGCGCGGCAAGGCATCGCGCGAAAAGTGGACTACCGAGGGCACCTTATAGGCAGCGAGCTTGGTGAACAGGAAAGCGCGAAGCGTCTCCTCATCGAGGTCGCTTTCCTCGCGCATGTGGACGATCGCTACGGGTACTTCGCCAAGCCGCTCGTCGGGCACGCCGAACACGGCCGCTTCGCTTACTCCCTCGCAGCCATAGACAGCCGCCTCGACCTCGGCGGCGGAGATATTCTCGCCCCCGCGAATGATGATGTCCTTCTTGCGGTCGACGATGAACAGATAATTGTCCTCGTCGAGATAACCGATGTCGCCGGTCTTCAGATAGCCGTCGGCCGTGAACGCTGCAGCGGTCGCCTTGGGGTCGCGCCAATAGCCGCTGATGTTGGCGGCGGTGCGGATCGCAATCTCGCCGCGCTCGCCGCTCGGCAAATGGGCATCGTTCGCGCCAAGGATGACGAGCTCGACGAAGGGCTTCTGTGGCCGCCCGGTCGAGGCCGGCTTGGCGGCATAGTTGGTCCAGAAATTGCCGCACCCGATGGCGTTGGTTTCGGTCAGGCCATAGCCCAAAGCGGGCTGGGCGTTGGGGAAGGCCTGCTGGAGGCGTTCGACATGGGCCACCGGCCGCGCTGCCCCGCCAGCAGCCAGGTCGGTGAGCGTGCTGACATCATATTTGTCGTGGTCGGGGTGGTTCATCAGCTCAAGGCTCATCGTCGGCACCCCGACGAAATAAGTGATCTTTTCCTTCTCGATCAGCCGCAGCGCCTCGGCCGCATCCCATTTCGCCATCAGCACCATCCCGCGCCCGATGACGAAGCTGTTGAGCAACACCGGAACTTCACCAGTGACATGGAACAAAGGCACGTTGACCAGCGTCCGGGGCGGGTTGGGCGGCGGCGTGCCGTTGGATTCGAGAATGCCGAGCATCGTCACCAAGCTCGTGGTATAGGAATAAATGCCGGTCGTGACGGCTCGGTGGGTGGACAGCGCGCCCTTCGCCTCCCCCGTCGAGCCGGAGGTGAACAGGATCGTCGCATCGTCTTCGGGCGCAACGTCGGGCAGCACTACATCGTCGCTTGCACCTGCTAGCAACGGCGCCAGCGCAGCCTCGAGATGCTCCTCGATCGGCAGCGTGACCATCTCGTGACCGCCCTCGAGCGCGGCGATTCGAGCGGCGCGCGGGCCATCGGCAATGACCAGCTTCGGCTCGGTCAGCGCCAATGCATGGGCCAGTTCCTCGGTCAGCCACCAGCCGTTGATCAGCGTCGCGACCGCGCCTGCCTTGAGCGCCCCCATGTAGCTCACAATCCAGCTTGGGCAGTTTCGCATCGCAATCGCTACGCGGTCGCTCTTGACGATCCCGCGACCCACCAGCGCCTTGGCGACGCGATCCGACCAGCGGTCGAGATCGGCGAAGGTCAGTCGCTCATCGCCTGCAACGACCGCTTCGACCGCGCCGTTGAGCGCGCAAAAAGCCTTGAAGAAGCTCGGCATGGTGGCCGGAAAATTGGTGACGATCGCACGTCCCTGTGAATCCGCGCCGATCGATATGCGTCCGCCGGGGCCGGTGACGGCGGCCAATACCGCGTCAAATTTCCGGTCGAGTTCAGACGGCATCATCCACTCCTTTGCCTTTTCACCGCCCCACCCTATGAGGCCACTTGGACAAGGGGAAGCCCCCGGGAGCGCTGCAAATGAGTGACCAGATCGTGACCCTCACTGCCGCGGGGATTGCCTTTACCGATCTCGGTTTGTCGCCGGTGGCGCTGTCGCTCGGCTTCTTCGAGTTGCGCTGGTACAGCCTCGCTTATCTGGCGGGAATTTTCCTCGGTTACTGGTATCTGCTCAAATTATTGAAGGAGCCCGGCGCGCCAATGGCCCGCCGCCATGCCGACGATTTGGTCTTCTACGCCAGCCTTGGGATCATCTTTGGCGGGCGAATCGGCTACGTCCTGTTCTACAATCTGCCTTATTATCTCGACAATCCGATCGACATATTGAAGCTGTGGGACGGGGGCATGAGCTTCCACGGCGGAGTCATCGGCACTTCGATAGGCATTCTTTATCTTGCGCGGCGGGAGGGACTGCAGTGGTTGCGCCTCCATGATTATGTCGCCTGCACCGTGCCGTTCGGCCTGCTGTTCGGGCGGCTAGCCAATTTCGTGAACGCGGAATTGTGGGGCGCGCCGACCGACGTCCCGTGGGCCGTCCGCTTCCCGGAAGTGGTCGACGGCCTCCGCATCCTCGGCCCCGCGCGCCACCCGAGCCAGATCTACGAAGCCCTGCTCGAAGGGCTCGTGTTGATGCTCATCCTCGCCTTCATGTTCTGGCGGACGAAGGCCCGCTACGAACCGGGCAAGCTCGTCGGTGCTTTCATCTTTTTCTACGGCATCTTCCGCTTCGGCGTTGAGTTCGTCCGCGAGCCCGATGCCCAGCTGACCGAGTTCGCTGCCGCAACGGGCCTGCAAATGGGCCAGTGGTTGACCCTGCCGATGATCGTCGGCGGCATCTATCTCATGGCCACCGCCAATAAGCGCCGCGTGCGGGTCGATCCGATCGCAGGCAGCGAGAGCGTTGCATGAATAGTCCCCCTCCCGGCAAGGGAGGGGAGCTTGAGTTATTCCTCCGCCAACGCATCGCCGCGTCCGGCCCGATTAGCTTTTCCGACTATATGGCCGCTGCCAACGCGCATTATTACGCCACGCGCGATCCGTTGGGCGAGGCGGGCGACTTCGTCACGGCGCCGGAAATCAGCCAGATGTTCGGCGAAATCATCGGCGCAGCACTGGCCGAAGCCTGGATCGGCGCCGGGTCGCCGAGCGATGCCATCTACGCCGAACTTGGGCCGGGGCGGGGCACCCTTGCGATCGATGCACTGCGCGTGCTTCGCCGCGTCGGCTTCAGCGGTGAGGTCCATCTCGTCGAGACCAGCCCCGCCCTTCGCAAGATGCAGGCCGGATTGCTCCCCGACGCAATCTTCCACAAAGGTCTCGAAGACCTCCCCCCGCGCCCGCCCCTGCTCGTCGCCAATGAATTTTTCGATGCCCTGCCGATCGAGCAATGGGTCGGCACCGAACAGCAAAAAATCACTTATGATGGCAACCAATTCACCTTCACCGCCGACGGATCGGTTCGCGAAACGTCGCCCGCGCGTGACGCCGCTGCGGCCGCCTTGGCCCAGCATCTCGTCCACCACGGAGGAACCGCGCTGATCGTCGATTACGGCTATGCCAATGGAGAGCAAGGCGACACCTTCCAGGCGGCTCGCGGCCATGCCTTCGCCGACCCGCTCTCCAATCCCGGCGAGGCGGACCTCTCCGCCCACGTCGATTTTGCCGCCCTTGCAAGCGCCGCCAGCTCCTGCTCGGTCAGCCGCGCCATGACCCAGGGGAGCTGGCTCGAAACGCTCGGCATCGGCCCGCGCGCGGCACACCTCGCCGCACGCAACCCCGAACAGACGGCAGCCATTGCCGCCGCGCGCCGCCGCTTGTGCGACGAGGCCGAGATGGGCCAATTGTTCAAGGTGATGTCGCTGCGCCACCCCCAGTGGCCGGCAATGGCCGGCTTCGAACCATGATCGCCTATCGCTCGGCCACCCCGGACGACGCCGCCGCGCTGGCAAAGCTTGGCGCCGACAGCTTCCGCGAGACCTTCGGACACCTCTACGCGCCCGCCGATCTCGCGCTGTTCCTCGAAAATCACACCACTGCCGCCTGGGAAGCGGAGCTTCGCGACCCTGCGTTTGCCGTCCGCGTCGCCGGAGCCGACGGCGCGATGATCGGCTATGCCAAGCTTGGTCCGGCCAAGCTTCCCTTCACCCCTCCCGCGGGCTCCGCCGAGCTTCGCCAACTCTACGTGCTTTCCCCTTGGCACGGCGCTGGAGTTTCCGCCCACCTCATGAAGTGGGTCACCGACACCGCACGCACCAGCGGTGCCACTTCACTGTTCCTGTCGGTCTTCACCGACAATCACCGCGCGCGCCGCTTCTACGCCCGCTTTGGATTCGAGCCGGTCGGCACCTATGCCTTCATGGTCGGCACGCAAGCCGATGAGGATATCGTCATGCGCCTCGCCTTATGATTATCGCTCGCGCTGCCGTGCTAGCCGGCATTCCCCACGCCTTTCATGGCACCGCCGTCGGTGATTGCGGGCTTGGCAGCGGCCAGGCTCCCGAAATTGCCGCCCGCAACCGCCGCCGCGCTGCCGCCGCGGTCCTGCCCGGCGCGCCGCTTGCTACCCTTTACCAGACCCACTCGCCCACCGCCGTGATCGTCAGTGAGGCCGTGCCCGACGAGCAGCGCCCCCATGCCGACGCACTCGTCACCGCGACCCCCGGCCTGATCCTCGGGATCGTTACCGCCGACTGCGCCCCGGTGCTGCTTGCCGACGTCGAGGCAGGCGTCATTGCCGCAGCCCACGCCGGGTGGCGCGGGGCAGTCGCCGGCGTCACCGATCAGGCTATCGCGGCAATGCTCTCGCTCGGCGCCCGCACCGACCGCATCGTCGCCGCCATCGGGCCGTGCATTGCCCGAGTCTCCTACGAAGTCGACCACGCCTTCGCCGAACGCCTGCTTGCCGACGATGCCGGCAATGACCGCTTCCTTTCCGAAGGCCCGCGTGGCCAGCCCCACTTTGACCTTGAAGCCTATGTCGCGGCACGGCTGGCAGCCGCCGGCATCAGGCGCGTCGAGGCACTCGGGCTCGACACTTATGGCCAGGAGGATCGTTTCTTCAGCTACCGCCGCGCCACCCACCGCGCCGAACCGACCTATGGCCGTCAGTTAAGTCTGATCGCGCTCCCCTAGCGTCGCTCGGCCCCACGGTCTAAGGCGCGCGGCAACGAGGAGAGACACTTTGACCGACAGCCGCCGCCCCAAGCCGATGACCCAGCATATCGGCAATCACAAGCTCGATCCGGCGACGCTGATGATGGGCTATGGCCTCGATCCAGCGCTTAGCGAAGGCGCGCTCAAGCCGCCGATCTTCAACACCTCCACTTTCGTCTTCGAACGGGCCGCCGACGGCAAGCGCTTCTTCGAAGGCATCACCGGACGCCGCCC
>JALYRC010000159.1 GCA_030855555.1 Pseudomonadota bacterium | reverse complement strand
GCGCATACCATGCGTTCGCATCGCCGCTATTGGACAGGATTCCAATCAGCGATCCCGCAGCTATGATCACGGGGACGGTGACAAGTGCCTTGCGCCACAAACCGCGTTGGTCACGCCTCTGGTCAATCATCGTTGATGCCTTTGATGGCGCCGAGAAGGAATTCCACGTTCCCTTCGGGCCCGGTGATTGGGCTTGTCTCGATTCCGACAACCGCCCAGCCGCGGGAAGCGATCCATTCGGCAGCGTCGTCGCAGACGCGCTGGTGGACCAATGGGTCGCGAACCACCCCGCCTTTCCCTACTTCTGAACGCCCCGCTTCGAACTGCGGCTTGACCAACGCGACGAGCGAAGCCTCTGGGCGTGCGAGTCCAAGCGCGGCCTCGAGCACCTTCGACAAGGCAATAAAGCTGGCATCGCAGACAATGATGTCAACCGCTTCGGGAACGATTTCGGTGCCTAACGTGCGGGCGTTGGTCTGCTCATGGACGACTACCCGTGGGTCGCTGCGTAGTTTCCACGCCAATTGGTTGGTTCCGACGTCAATCGCATAGACCTTGGCCGCACCGCGTGTCAGCAGGACGTCTGTAAACCCGCCCGTCGACGAGCCGACGTCGAGACCGATTGCGCCGGTCACGTCGAATCCGAACCGATCGAGACCGTGAGCGAGCTTGACCCCGCCTCGCGAGACCCACGGGTGGTCGCGCCCCTTGATGGTCAATGCCGCGTCCTGGGCGATGAAGTCTCCCGCCTTCGCGACACGGCGGTCACCCAGGAAGACATTTCCGGCGAGGATCAATGCCTGGGCGCGGGTGCGGCTCTCAGCCAGCCCTTGGGCGACAAGCACCAGGTCTGCGCGCAGCTTGGTCATGCCGTGCCGCGTACCGACCAGCCGGCGAGAAGATCGCAGTGCCGGCCAAGTTCGGCGACGGTCGGATCCGGTCCGACGGGCGCGGACGAGGGGCGAGGGTCGCTACCACGCATCGACGACCAGAAGCGGACGACGATCCCTTCGATTTCCGGAAGGTCGACTGCAATCAGGCTTTCGAGCTTGTCGGTGGGAAGCGGTTTGAGAGGTGAGTGATAGAAGGCCTTGAGCTCTTTCCACAGGAAGCGGGACGTAGTTCCCGACACCCCTGCAAAAGCCATCATCGTGACGAACTCTCCCTCGCCGATCGCGCGCCGTTTCCGCGCGAGGGCGAGGTGGCGGCGGGGGGCCAAGGGCATGGTGATGAAGAAGGTGGCGAGAATGCCGAGAACGCCGACCACCGCCCATAGACCGAGGCTCAGGCGATTGCCCCTGCATCCGCGGTGTCGGCATGAATGTCGTTTCTTCTCAGTGCCTTGAGCACTGTTTCTACGATATGCGGAGCGTTGAGGCCGGCTTCGTCATATTGCTTGGTCGGCGATTCATGGTCCTGAAACAGGTCGGGAAGACGCATGGTGCGGATTTTGAGGCCGACGTCGGTAAGTCCTTCGTCGCTAGCAAGCGTCAAAACATGCGCGCCAAACCCGCCCGCCGAACCTTCTTCGATCGTCACGGCGACTTCGTGGGTCGACAGCAAGCGGCGGATCAGTTCCTCGTCGAGGGGCTTGGCGAACCGCATGTCGGCGACGGTCGTCGACAAGCCCTTGGCTTCAAGCATCGCGGCGGCCTTTTCGGCCTCTTCGAGCCGCGTGCCGAGCGACAATATGGCGACGGTCTTGCCTTCGCGCACGACCCGGCCTTTGCCGATTTCCAGCCGCTGCGGGACTGCTGGCATAGCGAGCCCGCGGCCATTACCGCGCGGATAGCGAACCGCCGAGGGACCGCTGTCGTGGAGCGCCATGGTGTGGACCATATGCGTCAGCTCGACCTCGTCGGCCGCAGCCATAACGACGAAGTTCGGGAGCGTGCACAGATAGGCGAGATCGAACGATCCGGCGTGGGTACAGCCGTCGGCGCCGACCAGTCCCGCACGATCCATCGCGAAACGGACCGGCAAATTCTGGATCGCGACATCGTGGACGACCTGGTCATAGGCGCGCTGGAGGAAGGTCGAATAGATTGCGCAAAACGGGCGATGGCCTTGCGCTGCGAGTCCGGCAGCGAAGGTCACGGCATGCTGTTCGGCAATTCCGACATCGAAGGTCCGGGTGGGAAACTCGGCCTGGAACTTGTCCAGCCCGGTGCCGGACGGCATTGCCGCGGTAATGGCGACAATCTTGTCGTCGCGGCGAGCTTCGGCGCTAAGCGCATCCGCGAACACGGCCGTATAACTAGGGGGGCCGCCGCCCGGACCCTTGTCCTGCTTGCCCGACACGACGTCGAATTTGACGACACCATGATATTTGTCAGCCGCGCTTTCGGCCGGGGCGTAACCCTTGCCCTTGACCGTCACCGCATGGATCAGGATCGGGCCCTCGGCCGCATCGCGGACATTCTCCAGGATCTCGACCAGCCCCTGGACGTCGTGCCCGTCGATCGGGCCGACATAATAGAAGCCAAGCTCCTCGAACAAAGTGCCGCCGGTGGCGAAGCCTCGGACATATTCCTCCGCCTTGCGGGCAACGCTCTCGACCGGCTTGGGCAGACGCTTGAACACGCGGCGCGCAATATCCCGGGTCTTGAGATAGCTTCCCGAACTGACCAGCCGCGCAAGATAATGCGACAGGCCGCCGACCGGGGGGGCGATCGACATGTCATTGTCGTTGAGAATGACGATGAGGCGATTGCCCGCCTCATGCGCATTGTTCATTGCTTCATAGGCCATGCCGGCGCTCATCGCGCCGTCGCCGATCACGGCAATGGCGCGGCCCGGACGATCGGCGAGCTTGTTCGAAATGGCAAAGCCCAGCGCGGCCGAAATCGAGGTGGACGAATGCGCCGCGCCGAACGGGTCATATTCGCTTTCGCTGCGCTTGGTGAAGCCGCTGAGGCCTCCGCCCTGGCGAAGCGTACGGATGCGGTCGCGTCGCCCGGTGACGATCTTGTGCGGATAGCATTGGTGCCCGACATCCCAGATAAGAATGTCCTCGGGCGTGTTGAACACATGGTGGATGGCAACGGTCAATTCGACCACGCCAAGCCCCGAGCCGAGATGCCCACCTGAAGTCGACACCGCCGAGATCATTTCCTGGCGGAGCTCATCGGCGAGTTGGGGAAGCTGCGCCTTCTGAAAGGTGCGAATGTCGGCGGGGGAATTTACGCGATCGAGCAGTGGTGTGTGCGGGCGGTCTGACATGGGGACGCTCTAATCGCTTGCGAAGCGACTGTCGAACTTGAACTCAAGCCTAAGGTCTTTCGCTCAGTCGCGAACCAAAAGGACCGCCTCGATCCGCGCGCATGGCCGATATTGCGATTAGAGCGTAACCACCGACCACGAATCCTGCCGCCATCAGCCCCGCTGTCGAAAGGACAGCCGGCCAGCCCAGACTAGCGACATCCATGAACGGATAAGCGTAGCGCCCCTCTATCCCGCCGCGAGCCAAGGCATAAGCGAAATAGGCCAGCGGCAGCAGCGCCCATTGCCACGGGTCCCGCCAGCCCAGGCCCCCGCGCGGCGCGAACGCCAGCCACCATAAGGGCACCATTACGGGCGTGACGGAATGAAGCAGAAAATCGGCAAGCGCAGCGCCGCCGCTAAGCTCGATCAGCCCGCGCAACATGGTGGCGTAGACGATGCCGACCAGCAGGATCGCCAAGGAGACCATCCCGATTAACTTAGGACGCGCGTCATGGCCAAGCGCGATTGCCGTGAACAAACCGGCAACGAGCAAGTTGGTGATCACGGTGAAATAGCGCACCATTGACCATATAGCCTGGCCGATCGAGCCGGTCAGCCCGGTGCTGGCAATGAATTGAACAACAAGTCCGCTCCACGCCGCTACCGCCACCGCTAGCGCGGCAAAGCGGGCAATGGTCAGCTGCACTCTCCGCACGTACCGCGCACTTCGATGACCGGGCGCACTTGCTCGAACCCGGCGTTTGCCGCCGCGTCGCGGACGCCGCCGGACAATTTGTCGTCGTCGAGGTGGGTCGCCTGACCGCACGTGTCGCAAATCAGGAAGATGCAATCGTGGAGGCAGCCGGGATGGGCATTTGCGACATAAGCGTTTGCGCTTTCGACTCGGCGAGCGAGGTTGGTGCCGACGAACAGGTCGAGGATGCGGTAGACACTGTTCGCGGCGACGCGCTTGCCGCGTGCTTTCGACACTGCTTCGGCAATGTCGTAGGCCGAGGCGGGCTTGTCGAACGAAGCGAGCGCTTCGAACACTGCCGCTCGCATGTCGGTCCACTGCTCGCCGCGCTCCGCCATCCGAAGGGCAGCCGCACTGCGCAGCGACTCGCCGTCGTGGAGATCATGATCGTGATTGCCCATGGCCATGAACTAGGCGTCCCGACCCCAATGAACAAGCCGCTGCCACCGGCGTTGGGGCCGGATGGTTGGTGATCCAAAGAGTCTCGATGCGCCCACGCGCCGCGATGAAGTCGAAGGCGAAGGCGCGATCCGCGGGACGGCGCGAATGGAAGCCTTCGCCGATGCCGTATTCGCGATCGCCTTCACGCTGCCGGTCGTTCACATCGCCATGCCTGAGATCGCGAATGATGGAGTGGAGTTGGCGCATGATCTCGGCACGCTCGTGCCGGCCTATGCCGGCTACATCATCGCATCGATCGTGATCGGTCTTTATTGGGTACAGCATCATTTTTCCGGAGCGATCTATCGATCGACGGGGCATTGGTTCGTGATCGCTACCACCGCATTTCTGGCAGCGATCGGCTTCATCGCCTTCCCGGCACGAGTATTTGCCGAACATTTCGCCGATGCAGCCGCCCGTCCGGCAGGCGCGCAATATTGGGTCGTGTCCTTGGCGATAGTGTCGCTTGCATGGTTGTTGAAATGGAGCGTCGGAGTGACTCACGGTCACATCGATGCGCGGCTTGAGCGCGATTATGGCAAGGACCTGACCCGCCGCTATCGCATTGTTGCCATGCTGAACGTGGTCGCGGCGATCGTGGTGTTCTGGCACTGGCCTTTGGGCCTGGCGCTCTCGACTGCTTTGGTCGCGTGGCTGATAATCCCGCCTGAGACCCCGCGCTACATTACCGAAGCCCCGATTATCGAAGGGGAGGCCTAGTTCGCGGTAATCTAGTCCGCGGCGATGAAGTTCAAGCGGTGCCCAAGCGCGAGGATCACTACGCCCATCATCGTGTAGATTGCCTCGCTGGGGCCGTGCGGAAGCGTCACTGCACCCGCCATTACCCCTAGACCGAGCCCGCCGACCGCGCTTGGCAGCATATAGCCATGTTCGAAAATGCCCCGACCAAGCGCAACCGCACCCATGATCATCGCCAGCACAAGCCCGACTTCGTGAATCCATTCGGCTCCAAGAGCGCCGCCGGCCGTCGCTACCATCGCAAGGACAATCGTCGTGCCGAGACAATGCACCAGGCACAGGCCGGACAAGGCAATTGCCATCCGATCAAGGCGCGAGGTCTGGAGAGCGTCGGTCAACATGACGGAGGATATATCGTCTCCAGCGGAAGTTACAATATCTCATTGGACGGTTTTAGCGGGAAATATTGGCAGGGCGTTCGAAAAGGATCATAGCGCCGCGCATGAGCTTGAGCCCGACCATCGCCGGTGCGCCGGCGGCCGACCGCCCTACCCGTCCTGAGGCGATCGCCAACTGGCTTTTTTCCATCGCGGTGCTGGTTTTCGCGATCGTGGTTGTCGGCGGGATCACCCGCCTGACCGAAAGCGGGCTGTCGATCACCGAATGGAATTTGGTCAGCGGTGTCCTCCCACCGCTGAGCGCGGCGGACTGGGTAGCGGAATATGCGCTTTATCAAGCGACGCCGGAGTTTCGCGAGATTAACGGCCCAGCGGGAATGAACCTCGCTTCGTTCCAGCAAATCTATTTCTGGGAGTGGTTTCACCGCTTGCTCGGGCGGATCGTTGGCCTGGCCATGCTGGTGCCATTTACCTGGTTCGCTGTGCAGCGGGCCATCCCGGCGGGCTATACGGCGCGGCTGATTGCGCTGCTTTCACTGGTCGGTTTTCAGGGTGCGCTTGGCTGGTACATGGTCCAGTCGGGGCTGGCCGACCGGACGGACGTCAGTCACTTCCGCCTTGCAGCACATTTGCTGACCGCCTTGTTTCTCCTGGCAGGATTGATCTGGACGGCGCTTGATTTGCGGCGTCTGGCACGGACGGGGCAGGATTCTCCCGCCCGGTTCACGCCTCTCGCGACTGTCGTGGCCCTCCTGCTTACCAGCCAATTATTGTTTGGCGCGTGGGTCGCCGGGCTCGATGCAGGCCAGGTTTCGAACAGCTGGCCGATGATGAACGACCGCTTCGTTCCCGATGGAATCGATGCCAGCCGCGGGGCTGCCTTCGCTTTCACCCACGACCCCTATCTGATCCATTTCGTGCATCGCTGGTGGGCGTGGATCGTCGTAATCGGGATGGTGGTGCTCGCCCGCCGCGTGAAGTCGATCGAACGTCGCGCCTCGGTTGCAATTCACGCCGCTCTCGGCACCCAGATCCTGCTTGGCATTGCGACTGTTATGAGCGGCGTGGCGCTGCCTCTCGCCGTTCTTCACCAGGCGGTTGGCGCATTGCTGGTTGCTGCAACCGCATGGGGCATGCATGTGATTGGGCGGCAGCCGGGGTGAGCGTCGCCACCGTCTATGTCCTGTTCGCTGACGTCGACGAAGCCATGCATATTGGCCGCACCGTGGTGGAGGAAAGGCTGGCAGCGTGCATCAACGTGCTTGCGCCGTGCACGTCAATCTATTGGTGGGACGACGCGGTCGCCCAGTCGGACGAGGTGCCGGCACTGCTGAAAACCACGCTCGCCGGCGCCGATGCGCTGGTCAAGCGGATTGCGGAACTTCACGCATATGAGGTGCCGGCGATCGTGGTCTGGCCAGTCGATCGGCTTGCGGCGAACTTCGGCGATTGGGTCGAAAATGAGGTCCGGTAGCATAATACCCGTCAGCAAGACCCCGCTTTTGCTTGACTTATTTGGCCTCGATACGCATTAGCTCGGCCAGCAGCGCTGCCGATCCGAATTCTTGGACAGGCGGCGCTTCATTCCTTTGAACGAAGAGGTCGCAGCCCATGAAGGCGCTGATGAAGACCACCAAGTCGATTAAACCGGCGGACGTGGAAAAGAAATGGCATCTGATCGATGCCGAAGGCCTGGTGGTCGGTCGCGTTGCGACGCTCATCGCCAACATTTTGCGCGGCAAGCATAAGCCAAGCTACACCCCGCACGTCGATTGCGGTGACCATGTCATCGTCGTCAACGCGGGCAAGGTGCGCTTCACCGGCAACAAGCTGAAGAACAAGATCTATTACAAGCACACGGGCTATGTCGGCGGCTTGAAAGAGACCACCGCCGGCAAGATCCTCGAGGGGCGCTTTCCCGAGCGCGTGATCGAGAAAGCGGTCGAGCGCATGATCCCGCGCGGTCCGCTTGGCCGTGACCAGATGCGCGCGCTTCACCTCTATAACGGCACCGACCACCCGCATGGTGGCCAGAGCCCTGAGACAATCGATTTCGCGGCCATGAACCGCAAGAACAAGGTGGGTGCCTGATGTCCGACAACCGCCAATCGCTTAGCGATCTCGCCGCCCTTACCGGCGCGACCCCGCCGGCACCGACCCCGGAGCCCGTGACGTCGGAAGCTTCAGCTTCGGAAGCAACCGAAACCGAGGCGCCTGCCGCACCGGTCAACGTCCAGCCCGAGGCCCCGTTGCGCGAGCAACAGCTCGACAAGCAAGGCCGTGCCTATGCCACCGGACGCCGCAAGGACGCCATTGCGCGGGTCTGGCTCAAGCCGGGTTCAGGCAAGATCACGGTCAACGGCCGCGACCAGGAAACCTATTTCGCGCGTCCCACGTTGCGCCTCGTCATCAGCCAGCCGTTCGGGATCACCGACCGCACCGGCCAGTATGACATCGTCGCGACGGTCAAGGGCGGCGGATTGTCCGGCCAGGCCGGCGCGGTGCTTCACGGCATCGCCCAGGCGCTGACCCGCTACGAACCGGTGCTCCGCACGACGGTCAAGCGCGCTGGCTTCCTGACCCGCGACAGCCGCGTCGTCGAGCGCAAGAAGTACGGCAAGGCCAAGGCCCGCAAGAGCTTCCAATTCTCGAAGCGCTAAACGGTCACGATCGACTTCGCCAAGGGCGGTCCCGCGAGGGGCCGCCCTTTTCGTTTGCAGCAAGCGGTGCCGCACAGCCCTCTTGCCAGTCGCGCCGCGGCGGCTAAGGCTGGGCCATGACGACGAACGAAGACATCCCAGCTATCCTCGACGCACTCGAAGAAGGCTATGCCGCGTCAGTGACTCGGCTACGGGCCGCCTTGACAGCTTATGCCGATAGCGCGGTGCGACCCGACCCGAAGGCGCGCGACGACGGCGCCTTTGCCTATCCCGAGCTCAGGATCGAATATGATCCCGAAATGCCGGTCCCGGCACCCGCGCGGGCCTTTGCGCGGCTTAACCAGCCGGGTATTTATACGACGTCGGTGGCGCGGCCAGCCTTGTTCCGGTCCTATCTCGCCGAGCAGCTGGAACATCTCGTGCGCGATTATCCGGTGAACGTGTCGGTCGGCGCTTCGGCAAGCGAAATCCCCTACCCGTTCGTACTCGATGGTGGCGACCTCGACCTTCGCGGCATATCGACAGCCGAGCTGTCGCGCTGGTTTCCATCGACCGACCTGGTCGAGATTGGCGACGAGATTGCCGACGGGGCGTGGGACCTGGCGCTCCACCCGACCCGCCCGCTTGCCTTGTTCGACGCGCCGCGAACCGACTTCAGCCTCGCCCGCCTCAAGCATTATACGGGGACGCCGTCGGAGCATTTCCAGCGCTTCATCCTGTTCACCAACTATGTCCGATACGTCGATGAGTTTGTCCGCTTTGCGGTCGATGCGTTGCGCGATCCAGAGGGTCGCTTCACCAGCCTGTCGGTCCCCGGGGGCACCTATGACCGAAGCGACCTGACCGATGCCGAAGCGCAGATTGCCGCTGGGGTGTGGCGCCGTCACCAGATGCCAGCGTACCATCTGACCACGGCCACCGGACACGGGATCACCTTGGTCAACATCGGCGTCGGGCCATCGAACGCAAAGACGATCTGCGACCATATTGCGGTGCTTCGGCCCGAGGCCTGGCTGATGATCGGCCATTGCGGCGGGCTTCGCCCAAGCCAGACGATCGGCGACTATGTGCTTGCCCACGCTTATCTGCGCGATGATCATGTGCTTGACGATGTGCTGCCGGTGGAAATTCCGATCCCGGCGATCGCCGAAGTGCAGACGGCAATGTATCAGGCGGCGCTGACCGTGACAGGCGACGATGAAGACGCGATCAAGGAACGGCTGCGCACCGGCACGGTGGTTACCACCGACGACCGCAATTGGGAGCTGCGCTACACGCTTTCGGCGCTGCGCTTCAACCAGAGCCGGGCAGTGGCGATCGACATGGAGTCGGCCACGGTTGCGGCACAGGGGTATCGATTCCGGGTGCCCTACGGAACCTTGCTATGCGTCAGCGACAAGCCGCTCCACGGCGAGCTTAAGCTTCCCGGCCAGGCGAATGCTTTTTACGAACGCGCCATCAGTCAGCATCTGCGCATCGGCATTGAGACGCTTCACTTGCTCAAGGAAGAAGGCGACGGCCTGCATAGCCGGAAACTTCGCAGCTTCGACGAACCGCCGCTGCGGTAATCAGCGGAAATTGCCGATGGTCCTTCCAAACTTCGGTACCGGCTGGCCTTTCGCGAGCCATGCTTCCAGGGCGTCGAGGTCGAGCCCTGCGTCAAAGGCATCGGCGCCTTGAGCAAGAACTGAAAAACCATCACCGCCGCTGCTCAGGAAATTGTTCGTGCTCACTCGATATTGCGCTTGCGGATTGATCGGCTTGCCGCCGAGCAACATCGCGGTGATGCGCTGTCCTTCGGGCCGATCAAGGTCGTAGCTGAAGCTGAAATTCGCTGACGGCACCAGCAGCGACTTGACTCTCGTCACACCGTCACGCGTCCCGAATTGTTGCTCGAGCACGGCTTTCAGTTGTGCGCCGGAAAGGGTTTTCACAACGAGATTATTGCCGAACGGCTGGATTGCGAAAATCTGGCCGTAGGTGACCTCACCCCGTTCATTCGGAACCAGGTTGGTGCGGACGCCGGTTGCGTTGATAAAGCTGATTTGCGCGCCGCCCCGCTCCGGCGCGCGCGTAGCCGCCAATTGCGCATCGGCAATCAAGTTGGCGGCGGGCGATTCATTGTCATCTCCCGAGTCTGGCGCCGGGCCGGCCAGCTTTCCCACCACCCGCGCCGCTGCGGGAGCCGCCGCTTCGCCATAACGCTTTACCAGAAGGGCGACGCCCGCCTCGGCAGCGAAGCGGTCAGCGAGCACTGGCACATTGATCGCGCGCTGCCCAAGCAACGTATTGCCGTCCGCGTCGAAGGTCAGGCGAATGTCACTGACCATATAGCCATAACGACCGCCGCTGGTCAGCATTCGCTTCGCGCCGCCCTTTTCGATTTCGCAGGCATAAGCATTATGGGTGTGACCCGAGATGATTGTCCTAATTGCCGGATCAAGCTTGGCAGCGACGTCGAGAATTGGGCCCGATAGGCCCTCGCATCCAGCCTCGCCATAAACATCGGGCGTCCGACCCCCTTCGTGAATGACTAGCACCACCGCGTCGGCACCGGCAGCCTTCAGGCCGGGCACCAGCGCGTTGGCGGTTGCTGCCTCATCGGTGAAGGTCAGCCCGGCTACGCCTGCCGGCGTCACAAGCGTGGCAGTCTCCTTCAACGTCATGCCGATGAAGCCGATCGTCACTGGTCCGAACCGACGTAGCGCCGTCGCCGGGAAAAGCGTCTTACCGCTCTCGGTCCGGACGTTGGCGGCGAGAAATTCAAACTTCGCCCCGCTGAACTGCTCCAGCTGGCAAGGCCGACGGCTGGTATATTTCTGGCAGCCCCCTTTTGCCATCCGCAACAGCTCGGCGCTGCCCTTGTCGAATTCATGATTGCCGACTGCCGCGATATCGACTCCCGCCGCACTCATCGCATTGATCGTCGGCTCATCGAGGAAGAGTGCCGAAACCAGTGGCGAAGCGC
>JALYRC010000046.1 GCA_030855555.1 Pseudomonadota bacterium | reverse complement strand
ACGCCCGGGCCCCTACCGAGGGAGACATTGGCGATCGCGCCCTCAAGCCGGTTGGCGAACAATGTTGCGGCGACTTTGGCGCCGCGCATCGGCGTCCAGTCGACGCCCGCCTCCACACCACGCAACCGCTCGGGGTCGAGCGCGGCATTGGCGGCGGTGGCGTCGGGCCCGGCGCGAAACGGGCGGTAGAGTTCGTTTAGCGTCGGCAAGCGCCATCCGCGATAGGCGGCGCCGCGCACGGCAAGCCCGTCCCCCAGTTCCCGGCCAATTGCGATCCTGCCCGACCCTTCAGTGCCTGTCCGGCGGGCGAAGCGGCTGTTGATCAGCAGTGCGCCGGAAAGGTCGCTCTCGATCAGCCGCCCCCCGGCCATCGCCCATCGGTCGGCACGCGCTTCGCCAGCGAGGCTCCAGCCAGCTTGGGCCCAGCTCGCAGCCGCGAACAGGCCGGCAATGTCGTTGCGCCCGCCGGCCTCGCGCTGCCGGGTCGGTGCGCCGGCGACGAAACGAAAATCCTCGTCGGTCTCGCCCGACACGCGCCGCCACTCGATCCCGGCGCGGGTGCGGATCGCTCCAAGCGCGGGCGCAACCTCTGCGCGCAAACCCCAACCCGTCGCCGGCACGCGTTGATCGAGCGTCAGGCTTGCGCTGCGCCGTCCCGCCGCGACCGCCGCGAACTGGCTGTCGAAGCGTCTTTTCTGGAAATAGGCCAGCGCCGACCATGGCGTCGGTCCACTGCCGACCAGACGAAGCGAGGTATCATGGCCGCGCTGGCGATTGTCGCTATAATCGGTCCCGCGCGTGCGCCGGTCGGCAAAGGTCGACAGGTTGATCTGCGCTTCGGTCGTGCCGCCAAGCGCCTGAACCAGCCGGGCGCGCGCCGACCCCTGGCGATAGGGCGCCCGCTCGTCGGCAAGCCCGCGATCGGCGGCGACGACTGGTATGAAACCATCCGACCGCGCACCGCTTGCGCTTAGGGTGGCAAAGCCGTCACCCCAATTCGTGCCGCCAAGCAGCCGCGCATCGATCGAAGCGCGTGAGCCCGCAAACAAGGCGGTGTCACCGCTCGTCCCCAATGCCGGGCCTCGACTATCGATCTCGATCGTCCCCGCGACTGCCTCTATGCCTCCGCCCCGCGACACCCGAACGCGGTCGATGGCGTTGGTGTCGAGCGCACCGAAGGCGATCCAGCCGCCGAATGGATCGGCCTGGGGAACGCCGTCGAGGCTGAGCGCTACCCGGCTTGCGGCATTGCCGCCAAGCCCGCGCAGGGTCAGTCCCTGGCTGGTCGGGTGAGCACTTCGCGAATCCGACCTGCGGAAGCTCGCCAGCCCCGCGACATTGCGCAGCACGTCCTCGGTCCGGCCGCTTGCCGATCGCTCGATCTCGACGCGGTCGATGGTGCGGGTCGGGGTCAGCCTTTGTTCGGTATCAAGCCCACGCCCGGTAACGACGATGGTTTCGGGCGCGACTGTCTGGAGCGCTGCGGCGCCGATAATCTCAAGCATCCAGCTTCAGCCAGTCGGGACGGATAGCCTCGTCCGGGACCTCGTCGATGCGCAGATGCGCTACTGCCAGCCCAAGCTCCGGATACTCAACCCGCACCCGCGCCGGCGGAGCGATCCCGATTGGAACCACGAACAAGCGCCGGTTGACCTTCGACCGCCAGTTCATCCGCGCGGTATTCTCCTGGCCAACGAAGCACCCCTTGGTGAAGCTCACCCCATTGAGTTCGTCGGCATTGCACTCGAGCCACAATAAATCGCTAAGCTCGGCCCGTCCCTCGCACACGCCAAGGCTGAGCCGGTGGCTTAGCCATTTGTGCTCCTGCGAAGGCAGGAGCGTTGCATCCAGCGCAGTCAGCCAGCGATATCCAAGCGCAGCTAGCCGGGGATCGCCAACCCCTTGGCCCGGCTCGGATGACCAATGCACCGCAAGCGCCACGTCGCGCTCGATCGTGATTGCCCGCCGCAGCCGGTACATCGACATACGCTTGATCAACTCGTCTGCGGCGCCCGCTTCGCAATCGAGCAAAAGGTTAGCCTGCCCTGAGCCTGTCGAAGGGCCATCTTCCCAGACGAGGAAGTCGAACAGGCACTTGCCCTGCGCGCTGAGCAATCCGGTCCACACCGGAAGCGGCCCGGCCACATCGCTGGTCACCAGCCCCTGAAGGAAAGCGCGAACGCCGTCGCCGCTCATTCGGATCACGGCGCGGTCGGTTAGGGTGGTCTGGGGCATGGTGCTTAGCTAAGGACGCCGGGTGACCGATACAATCACCATCCGCCGCCCCGACGATTGGCATGTCCACTTGCGCGATGGCGCAATGCTAGAATTGGTCGCGCCATATACCGCGCGGCAGTTCGCGCGTGCCATCATCATGCCCAACCTTGTCCCGCCGGTCACGACCGCCGACCAGGCCGCCGCCTACCGCCAGCGGATCGTCGCGGCCGCAGGGCCGGACTTCACGCCGCTGATGACCGCTTATTTGACTGACGACAGCGACCCGGACGAGATCGAGCGCGGACATCGCGACGGCATCTGGGTAGCCGCAAAGCTCTATCCGGCGGGCGCGACGACCAACTCCCACTCGGGGGTAACCAACGTCAAAAACATCGCGCATGTGCTCGAACGGATGCAAAAATGCGGGATTCCTTTGCTCGTCCACGGTGAAGTGACCGATCCCGAAGTCGACATCTTCGACCGCGAAGCCGTCTTCATCGACCGCATCCTCCTGAAAACATTAGCTGATTTCCCCGAACTTAAGATCGTCCTCGAACACATCACCACCCGACAATCCGCCGATCTCATCATCTCCAACACCTTCTCCAACCTCGCAGCAACCATCACGCCGCAGCACCTCATGCTGAACCGCAATGCCTTGTTCGAAGGCGGGCTCCGGCCCCACGCTTATTGCCTGCCAGTGGTCAAGCGGGAGGAGCACCGCCTTGCCATTCGCAAGGCCGCGGTAAGCGGTTCGCCCAACATCTTTCTCGGCACCGACAGCGCGCCGCACGACATCTCAGCAAAGCAGAGCGGGTGCGGCTGCGCCGGCTTGTTCAACGCCCCCTTCGCGATCGAGGCCTATACCCAAGTGTTCGATGAGGAGGATGCCCTCGACAAGCTCGAAGGCTTCGCAAGCGAGCACGGGCCGCGCTTCTATGGCGTACCGCTCAACGAGGATCGAATCACCCTGGCCCGCGGGGGCGAGGATGTTCCTGCCTCGATCGGGGACGTGGTCCCGTTCGGCGCCGGGTCGCGGTTCGGCTGGCGGTTGGTCAGTTAAGGTCGGCCGAGCCCGCTCGTGCCGACCATGTCCGCAAAAAACTTCTCGACCCGGTCGTAACATTCGCACGCCCGCGCCTCGAGCGCCGCCCGGTTCTCGATTGCAATCGTCCCGCGGCGGGTTGCGATTAGGCCTTCGTCGGTCAGTTGCCGTGCGACCGCGTTGATCGTCGTGCGCTGGACCCCAAGCAATCCTGCAAGCGCCTCCTGGGTCAGGACAAGCCGGTCGCCGGCGCGATCCTGCGCGGTCAGCAGCCACCGCGCGGCGCGCTGTTCGATGGGGTGAAAGGTGTTGCAGGCCACCGACTGCATGATCTGCGCCAGCAAATAATCGGAATAGCGGCAGAAGAGATTGCGAAGGTGGCCCGATCCGGACTTGGCTTCCTCGATCACGCGCATCGGCACCCGTGCCGCCGGGCCGGCGACAATCGCTTCGGCGCGGGCGAAGGCTGGTGCATGGCCGCAACTCACGATCCCGCCCACTGCGCCTTCCTTGCCGATCGAAGCCACCTCGACCGAGCGCCCAGCGCCGAGGTCGACGATCATCGAAATCATGGTCGGACCAAAAGGGAAGATCGAACTGGTAACCCCCGTCCCCCGCTGCAGCACCATGTCGCCGGCTTCGAGCTGGATGATCTCTATCCGGTCACGCACTGTCTGGCGCAGTTCCGGTGGAAATGTGGACAGCAAACGATTGTCGGTGAAGGCGGCCTCGCTCGTGTGCGCGGCGTCGCGCTGTAGATCCGTAGCCATGATGGTGATCCCCGCGTCAAATTGCCCGGGGCGGGCGATTTGATACCGACCTCAATAAGTTAATCCGCACGCTCCTGCCAAGGGGAGTTGAACGGCATCGAAGCCTTCGCTACAGCCCCCTCGCGCCGCAGTCCGGAGACGTGGGTGAGTGGCTGAAACCAACGCTTTGCTAAAGCGTCATACGGGAAACTGTATCGAGGGTTCGAATCCCTCCGTCTCCGCCA
>JALYRC010000033.1 GCA_030855555.1 Pseudomonadota bacterium | reverse complement strand
CAGAAGCCGTTGACGTCGAGCAGGCAGAATGGCTTGGCGTGATAGCCAAGCGCATTCCAAGTCCATGCCTCGAACAGTTCGTCGAGGGTGCCGATCCCGCCCGGCAGCGCGACGAAGGCGTCGGTCAACTCGGTCATCTTGGCCTTGCGCTCATGCATGTTGGCGACGGTGTAGAGTTCGGTGCAGCCGAGATGCGCGACTTCATGGCTGACGAGGGTTTCGGGAATGACGCCGAACACCTTTCCGCCGGCTTCCAGGACGCTGTCGGCAACAACGCCCATGAGGCCAAGCCGGCCGCCGCCATAGACCAGGTCGATGCCGCGATCGACCATTGTGCGGCCCAGCAGGCGCGCAGCTTCCGCGAAGGCCGGGTCGGCGCCTGAAGCCGAGCCGCAATAGACTGCGAGCCGCTTGATCATAATTGGACCAGCGCTTTCAAATTCACAATCGGCCGCGCGCCATAATGCTTGATTACTTCGCCCGCCGCGACGGCGCCCGTCCACAGGCAGCGATCGAGGCTTGCCTTGGCTGCGCGCGCGGCGAGGAAGCCGGCCGCGAACAGGTCGCCTGCTCCCGTTGTATCGACGACTTGCGCCACCGGTGCCGCGGGAATCGAAATGCGTTCGCCATTGCAGATTGCGGTCGCCCCGTCGGCACCTCGCGTGACGACCAGAGTATCGACCTTGGCGGCAAGTTCGATGAGCGCGCTGTCGGGGTCGGCACGGCCGGTCAGCTGCAGCGCCTCGTCCTCATTGGCGAACAGCAAGTCGACGCCGCCGCCGTCGATCATCGCTGCAAATCCTTCGCGGCGCCCGGCAATGCACACGCTCTCGCTAAGCGTGAATGCGACCTCGCGCCCCGCCCGATGCGCAATCTCGACCGCTTTTAGCATTGCCGCGCGCGGCTTTTCGGGACCCCACAAATAGCCTTCGAGGTAAAGGATCGAGGCCGAGGCGATGAGGCTTTCGTCAAGCACTGCAATGTCGAGTTCGTGACTAGCGCCGGGGCAGGTATTCATCGTTCGCTGGGCGTCGGGCGTGACCAGGATGAGACATCGGCCAGTGGGCAACCCTGCGCCGGTGTTGCGCGGCAGCGGCGGCGTGTCGAAACGCACGCCTAGTGCACGCATGTCATGTGCGAAAATCTCGCCGAGCTGATCGTCCGCGACCTGGCCGATAAACGCCGATCGGCCGCCCATTGCGGCGATGCCGGCCATCGAATTGGCGGCAGACCCGCCTGACATTTCGCGTGCCTGGCCCATTGCGGCGTAAAGCGCTTCACCCTCCGCCGGGATGAGCAATTGCATCGATCCCTTGGGGAGTCGGTGCGCCTCAAGGAACGCGTCGTCGCATGACGCGATGACGTCGACGATGGCATCGCCCATGGCAACAATATCGATCGTCGCTTCGGCCATCGGCGGTCTTTGAAATTCCTGATTTTTCGGAGGAAGCGGGTCCGCGTAACCGGCCATCAAACCGTCGTCAAACTGAAACAGGCTTGCGGACCAAGCCAAAGCCGCTACCCCTCCGTCATGACCGATCCCGCAACCGAAGCACAGCTGGCGCCCGCGCCTATCTCCACGGGCCTGTTCGCATTTGCCATCATTTATGGCGGCATGGTGTGCATCGCGGGAGTGCTCGCCAACAAGCAAGTGGCGCTTGGCCCGCTCGCGGTCGAGGCAGGCATCTTCGCCTTCCTGATCCTCGTCGCCATCTCGAGCGCCGTGGCCGAACTTTACGGTCGTGGGATCGCCAATCGGCTGGTCCTCATCGGGTTTGTCCCATTGATCATTTCGATGGCGCTTACCGCACTGGTGCTCGCGCTCCCGGCCGCCGATGACATGCCGGCAGACCGCTTGAGTGCCTTCGACACGATAATGGGTGGAACACCCCGGATCTGGGCAGCGGGGATTATCGCTTATGGCGTCTCCCAGATACTTAACGTCACGATTTTCAGCTGGCTCAAGCGCGAAGGGGGTCGATTATTGTGGCTGCGTTCCGCCATCGCGGGGGTGCTTAGCCAAATCGTGGACACCTTGCTGTTCATCGCGATTGCATTCTACGGGCTCTTCCCGATCGGCCAGCTCATCCTTGGCCAAGCGCTCGCCAAGGTCATTTTGTCGATCGTTCTCGTCCCGCTGCTAATCATGTTGCTGGTAAGCATCGGTCGGCGGCTCGATTCGCGCCGCGCCTAGCGAGCGCCTTGTTAAAATAGCAAAACTTTGCTCTAGCCCTTACCGAATCGCGCGGGGGTTGCGCGGTCTCTGCGTGGGATTTTTACAACTGCGATCGAGAAATGGTGAAGCCCGTGCGGGCCTTCACTCTACTGTCTTATTCGGGCCCTAGCGGCCCAACTTAGTCATCTGTCAGATCATCCAAACCATCGGGGTTCAACGTGAAAAAACTGATTCTGCTTTGTTCGACCGCTGTCGTATTTCCGACCGCCGCCTTCGCCCAATCGACCGGCTCGGTCGACTTCGAGAAGGAAATCATCGTCACCGGTACGCGCGTGCAGTCGGTTGGCGGCGTCCAGGCTCCCGATGCGGCGAAATCGAAGGCGGTCCTGACGCAGGAAATCATCGCCCGCGCAAATCCCGGCCAGACCATCCTCGACACGATCAATCTTGTTCCCGGCGTCAGTTTCCAGAACAATGACGCTTACGGTTCGTCGGGCGGCACGCTCACCATTCGCGGCTTCGATTCGAGCCGCATCAGCCTGACCTTCGATGGTATTCCGCTCAATGACTCGGGAAATTACGCAATCTATTCGAATCAGCAGCTCGATCCGGAACTGATCGAGCAGGTCAACGTCAATCTTGGTTCGACCGACGTCGATTCGCCCACCGCATCGGCGGTTGGCGGAACCGTCAACTACCGGACACTGACCCCGACCAAGGAATTCAGCGGCCGCGGCGCGATCTCGCTTGGTCAATTCGATTTCCGTCGCTTCTTCGGCGTGGTTCACACTGGTGAAATGGGGCCGTTTGGAACGCGCGCCTTTTTCTCCGCTTCGACCGCTAAGAATGACAATCCGTTCAACAATTACGGCAAGGTCAACAAGCAGCAATATAACGCCAAGATCTATCAGGCGCTTGGAGCAGGCACGGACTTCGTCAGCCTGTCCGGAAACTATAATCAGAACCGCAATAACTTCTTCGGCTCAGTCCGCCTGCGCAACGACCTTCCGACTCCCCTGGGCTTTCCGTCGAAGGCGAGCGAGCGCAAATATGACATCAACTTCCCGTGCACGGTCGACGTCCCTCAGCCCGGTGTCGCCGACGTGCCCAACACGTGCGGCACAGAATTCGACCGTCGCTTCAATCCGTCGAACACCGGCAACATCCGCGGCGCGTCGCGCTTCACGCTTGCCGAAGGCCTGGTTTTCACGGTCGATCCCAGCTTCCAGTACGTCAAAGCCAATGGCGGCGGCACCGTAGCCGGGCGCGAATTTGGTTTTGACATCAATCCGACCGCTGGTCGTGCAAATTGTTCGACCACTGCCAACAGCGCTACTGTCAACTGCGTCGGCGGATTTTTCACCGGTTCGCCTTTTGCCGGCGGCGTCGACCTCAATGGTGACGGCGATCTTCGCGACACGGTAACCGTCCTTGCGCCAAGCCAGACCCGCACCCGCCGCTACGTTGTCATCTCGGGCATTCGCTATGAGATCAATGACAACCACACGGTTCGCGCCAGCTACACCTTCGATCGCGCCAACCATCGCCAGACCGGTGAAGTTGGCTTGCTCAAGAACAATGGCAAGCCGACCGACGTGTTCGCAATCAACGATCCGGTGCTTGCCGCCAATGGCAGCACACTTCAGAAGCGCGACCGCCAGAGCTATGCGATCTTGAACCAGATCGGGGCCGAATATCGAGGCGAGTTTGGTCCGTTGACGCTGAACATCGGCGCGCGCCTTCCCTTCTTCAAGCGCGATCTGGAGAACAATAGCTTCACCTCTTCGGCATCGGGGTTTCTTGAATGTTCGGGTGGAAACGAAGCGCTGGACGCCACAATCGCGAGCTTCAACCCGGCATTTTCAGCACCCCAGCGCCGCGTGTTCAAATATAAGAAATTCCTCCCCAACGTAGGCGTGATCTATGATTTCACGCCGCGGATGTCGGCCTATGCTAGCTACGCCAAGGGCCTGTCGGTTCCGGGCACCGACAACCTATACAACTCGTTCTTCTTCCCGACCGACAACGACCGCGCCAAGCCCAATCCCGAAACCAGCGATACGGGCGAAGGCGGGCTTCGCTATCGCAGTTCGAAGGTCCAGGCTCAGGTCTCGACTTACTACACGAGGTACAACGACCGCCTTGCGTCCGCCTTCGATCCCGAGCTCGAGACGACCGTGTTCCGCAACCTCGGGCGCGTGAACAAATATGGCATCGATGGATCGGTTTCCTACGCGCCGTTCGAGGCGCTCACCCTCTACGCGTTCGGGTCGATCAACCGTTCGAAGATCAAGGACAATCTTCAGACCGCCAGCGCGACTTTCGACTGTGGCAATGCCTCGCTCGACACTCCGGAGCTCCGTCGCATCGCTAGGCGTAACTGTGCCTTTACCGCTGGCAAGGAAGAAGCCGGCGCACCCAGGTACAGCTTTGGTGGTTCGGCCGTTGCCAAGCTCGGCGACTTTGATTTCGGCGCCACCGCCAAGCGCACCGGCCCGCGCTTCATCTACGACACCAATGAACCGGTCCAGTCGGGCGATGTCGATGTTGAAAGCGGCATCAAGCAGCTATTCCCTTCCAAGGCAGCGGCTTATTGGTTGGTGAACCTCGACGTGCGCTACAATCTGCGCAGCCTAGGTCCAGAACTGGACAAAACGTACGTCCAGTTCAATGTCTACAACCTGTTCAACGCCACCTACGTCGGCGGGTTCGGCGGCGGCTTGAATCAGTCAGTTTCGGCTTCGTCTGGCTTCTTCGGCACCGCGCCGTTCGTCCAGATCGGCGCGCCGCGCACGATCAGCGGAACTTTGAACATCGGATTCTAATCGACTTTTCTATCGCTAAGCACGACGGCGTCGCTCCTCGCGGAGCGGCGCCGTTCTGCTGTCTGGTGATAGCGGCGGTTGACCGGCCCTGCCCGGCTGTGCCAATCGCCCCGCTTGCCCGAGCGGGTGTAGCTCAATGGTAGAGCTTTTGCTTCCCAAGCAAGTGACGAGGGTTCGATTCCCTTCACCCGCTCCAACTTCCGACGAAAAACGACAGAAATCCGCCTTATCCGGTGTCCGGCTGAGCCTCGCGGGGCGCTGACTGTGACACATGGCGGTGACACTTGATGTGGCGCCGCTGGCAGACGGCGCCGTTGTCCACCGTAACCACAGGGTTCAGCCGGCATCGGGCCGGAGAATCATCTTGCCTGCTATTCCCCACGTCATTCGCCGCGGCGCTCGCCATTCCTACCGCCGACGGCTGCCCGTGCCTTTCAGCAATTCTCATCCTATAACACTTAGCCTGAGCACATGGGATCCGAAGGCGGCAAGGCGACGGCCGCCGTGCTTTCGGTTTGTTGGGAGGGATTGGTATTGACCTACAGGGGCCGAAGCGATCTCACCGCTTCCGAGGCGTAGAAGCTTTTTCAGGACGCACTGGAACGGGAGCTTGTTCGCACCCTGGACCCGCATCTGGACCACGAAAGCGAGATCACGGACAAGGTCAGGTATAATCAGCTCATGGCCGGATTATATCGGTGGGCACAATTGCCCGACGACGAATTGGAAAAGCGGCAAGCGGACAGCCATTTCTCCACCATGGGGTCTCCAGAACTCGCGCCTCAGACAAGCCCCCTTCCCCTCTCTCTATGCGGAAGCGCGTGACCTCAGGGACGAAGTAAAGCGGGAATGCCCGACAGCCTTGGAGCGCGTCGGTGTGCCGCCCAATCCCGGAACGATTGCGATGGCGCTTACGCAACGCCTGCGTGGTCGGGAGGCGGCGCACGAACGGGCGCAGTTGGTGACGCACCCGAGAATTCGCACATGCGAAAACATTCTAGGAGCTTTGCTGGATCAAGCCTTGATTGAGGCGATCCGCAACGGCTTGCCACCTACGATGCAGCAAGATTCGCCGCCTCGACAACATTATGACCAGCGAATCTTCCTCGATGAAGATACTCGTCGCTTTGCCGATGTCATCGAGGAGGTATGTGCCGCAATTCAGTCTACCAATGACTGGAACGCCGATCTCGATCAGCGCCAGCGCATCATCCCAAGAATGCCTCGCAGTGCCTTTCCGCCGCGATGGCCGGATTCCCTACTTGTAGTATCCGCACATGACTTACTCGATTACCTTCTTCGGAGTTTCCCCTTTTCGGACGTTGGCCGTTCCTGACCCGGGGTATAAATCGAGTGACTGACGTTGGCCGGATGTGGACGGTCTGCTAATGGGCGCGAAAACAATATCCCAGCGGTCATTCAGGATCGACGGGAATGACCGGAGCCGAACGACGAGCGACTGAGGACCGAATCTGTTGCCCCCAATCGCAGAAGTCGATCACGCGGCCACTGGTGCCGAGCTCAGATTTGATCGTGATTGACCGCGACATTGATCGGCACGGCAATAATTTGTTTCAGCGACACCTAGGTGACCCGCGTCCAGCGCTGTTCCTTGCATAGCACGCCAACCACTGCGCAGCCCTTGACGAGCATAGAATTCGCGCCCGTTGACCTCACTGTCGCGTTGACCATGATTCGATGCTTGGGAAGATAGACCCGCCCACGATAAGCGCCGCCTCCCGCCGGCTTCAGCCCGGTTAATAGCCGCGACCCGATGATATTGGCGGTGCCGCCATCCCTGGCATTGTCTTTGACCTTTGCCGACGCGTGAATAACGGTGCCACACCACGCACCCCCTCCACACGGAGCCACACGGACAACGACGCTGTTCTTTGGGTTGCGCCATTCACCCTCAATCGGTGCGGCCGCAACCCCCGCCGGTATGAGGGCGACAAGAGCGGACATGAGTAAAATTCGTTTCATAGGAAGGACATAGCTGATCTTTGTGGCGAAGATGGCGCGCTGCGATTACGCTTTGATGAACGAAATCAAAAACCCGATTATTCATCGGTGCGCCAAATCATAGAAAGGGCCACCCGGCACGGGCGACCCTTCCACACCAAACAAACATCCAGCTCTTAGATGTCGTCTCCGAGCGCGCCTTCGACGTCGCCCTTTTTCTTCTGAACTTCGCCCTTGAGCTCCTGATTGCGGCCTTCGGCGCGTGTGTCAGGATTGCCCGACTCTTGCTTCACATTGCCAATCGCGTCGTTGGCTGTTCCTTTGACCTTGTCGGTGAACTCACCCATTTCAGTACTTCATGTGATGGTTGATGATAAGACAACGACTGTTAACTGAACACGTTGCTCAGTTGGTCGCTATGGAGCGCCAGTCCGTCCTCTGACCGATGCGTTGCACGAGCGACAAGTTCGTCACGCAGACATGGTTCAGGCGGTGGGCACCGCGATGGCCCAGGTTGATGTCGTCCCGATCCCGGAGCGCCCGACAGCCTTGACGGCTGGGGAGAACGTGCCGTCGCTGCTTTCGGTTGGTCGACGGGCGATCGACGAGCTCGCACATGATCCCCAGCCCGACAAACTGGGAGAAGCTCACCATCAAGTCTGGGACTACAGCCGTCCGGCTTTCGCGGCTAGGGTTCCGGAATGATGAAGGGCCGACAGTAATCCGATGAGCAGGGAAGTTCTTCAAGGCGCGCACTCCCATGGCCGTGCACGTTGGAACCGCGTGCCGCTTTATCGCTGGTGGCGCACGTCAATCGTCCGCAGCGTCGATCACGAGAAAGTCCTCGCGCGCGTCATCGAAGACAGTGGCTGGTCGCCGCGCTACGCCTTCATGACGATGATGTCGGCGGGCATCGCCGTGCTCGGGCTTCTGCTGTCGTCGCCGGCAGTTGTGATCGGCGCAATGCTGATCTCGCCGCTGATGAGCCCGATTCTCGGCCTCGGCTTCTCGCTCGCCTTGTTCGACTTTGCCGAGGCGCGACGGTCGTTCACCGCGCTCCTGATCGGGATATTAGCTGCGGTCGCGTTTACGGTCGTGATTGTCGTCGCTTCGCCGTTAAAGGCGACCACGGCGGAAATCCTCTCCCGGACACGCCCCAGTCTGTTCGACTTGCTAGTCGCGCTATTTGCCGCTTTGGCCGGCACCTTCGCAGTCATCCGGGGCCGGGGCGAGACAATCGTCGGCGTGGCCATTGCAACGGCGCTGATGCCACCGCTCGCGGTGGTCGGTTATGGAATTGCGACCTGGAACATGCCGGTGCTCGCTGGATCCAGCGCGCTGTTTGTCACCAATTTCGTGACCATTGCACTGGCGGCGATGGTTCTCGCGCGCTTTTACGGCTTCGGCCACTTCCTTTCGCGCCGGCAGAGCTGGGTCCAGACGGTGCTGTTGTTCGCGATGTTCGTCGCGATGGCGGTGCCGCTCGCGATATCGCTCGAACAGATCGCTCGCGAAGCCTTCACGACCAACCAGGTGCGCAACACGCTCTCGCAGCGGTTCGGAGATAACGCCCGCGTCACCCAGCTTGAGATCGACTTCGACACTGATCCGCTGCTGGTCCGGTCGGTGATCATCGCCCCGCGTGCCGCGCCGAAGAGCAGTGCCGATCTTCGCGCGAAGTTGCAGACGGTGCTTGGCCGACCGGTCGATCTGCAACTTGACCAAGTGTTGTTGACGCCAGGAGCAGGAGCGATCGACGCGCAGCGCGCTGAGCTCCGCCAGTCGAATGAAGCCCGTGCCGCCGATCGGGCAGTCGCGCGGATCGTGGCAATGGCGGCAGGTGTCGATCCCGAACGGATCATGCTCGACCGCGATCATCGGCGAGTCATGGCGGCGGCAGCCGTCCTTCCGGGCGCGAGCCTGGCGACCTACCGGGTGCTGGAGCAACGCGCCTCGGCCGCGGCCGAGGGCTGGGATGTCGCGCTGGTGCCGCCCTTGGGACCGATGCCGCGAATTCGCTTCGTCAACGGCTCCGATGCGCTCGACGAGGAAGCGCGCAGCGCCGTGCTCCTGTCGGCCTGGGCCGCCACGCGCTGGAACGTCGCGGCGCTGGCGGTACCCGGATTGCAGCAGACCGTCGATGACACGCCCACTCTGGCCGAGCGGCGCGGATTGGCGATCGCCGCTCTGTTGCGCCAGCGAAACATTCGGGCCGTGCCCGCGCCCGCCTTCGGACCCGAGTTCAGGCTCGTCGCCGCCGCGCTAGCACAACAGCAATGATCCAGGGCATCGCCATTACGCCGCTTGATGCGGCCGCCATTCTGATCGTCCTGGCGGCTTCACTAGGCTATCTGAACCATCGCTTCCTCGGCCTGCCCCAGTCGGTCGGGCTGACGGTGATGGGCGCGATCGCCTCTCTGATCGTGGTCGGTATCGATCGGCTACTCCCCGCCAGCACGATGGGCGAGGATGTACTGGCATTCATCACCGGAATCGACTTCCAGGCGACGCTGATGGACGGCATGCTGTCGTTCCTGCTGTTTGCGGGAGCGCTGCACGTCGACTGGAGCGAGATGCGGCGCGGGCGCTGGCCGATCCTCGTCCTGAGCACGATCGGAGTCCTGATCTCGACGATGATCGTGGGTGCGGGTTTCTTCCTTCTGACGCATGCGCTCGGCCTCGATGTGCCGCTGGTCTGGTGCCTGGTATTCGGCGCGCTGATCAGCCCGACCGATCCGGTGGCGGTAATGAGCGTCCTCAAGCGCGCCCGTGTCGGACCGACGCTGCAGGCTACGGTAGCGGGCGAAAGCCTCTTCAACGACGGGGTGGGTGTCGTCGTCTTCTCGATCATCCTTGCCACCGCGCTCAGCGGCGACGCCTTCTCGGTGACGCACGGGCTCGAACTGTTCTTTATCGAGGCGGGCGGCGGCGTCGCGCTCGGCCTTGCCACCGGCTGGGTGGCTTTTCGGGCGATGCGGTCGATTGACGAATATAACGTCGAGGTTCTGATCAGCCTCGCCGTCGTCATGGGCGGATATGCGCTTGCACGGCAGCTCCACGTCAGCGGGCCGGTGGCGATGGCCGTCGCGGGCCTCTTGATCGGCAATCACGGCATCGCCCATGCGATGAGCGACACGACGCGCGACTATCTGATTAAATTCTGGTCGCTGATCGACGAGATCCTCAACGCCGTGCTGTTCCTGCTGATCGGCCTCGTCGTCGTCACCATCCCGTTCGATCCACGGCTGATCGTGGTCGGGCTTGCAGCGATCCCGCT
>JALYRC010000020.1 GCA_030855555.1 Pseudomonadota bacterium | reverse complement strand
CATCGAGACGCCCTTGCCGCGGAGGCCCAGGCGGTCGCGGCGGCGCGGTTCGACGCTGATCTGATCCGAGCCGGCGCGGCGCTGATCGACAACGATCTCGCGGCGGCCGAGCCAATCCTCCGCCAACGCCTTAAGGCCGACCCATATGACGTGCCCGCAATTCGCATGATGGCGGAGCTTGCCGCGCGGGTCGGGCGCGTTACCGACGCCGAGCACCTCCTTCGCCGCGCGCTCGAGCTTTCCCCCGGGTTCGACGCAGCGCGCGCCAACCTCGCCACCCTCCTCTATCGCCAACACCGTGCACCCGAAGCGCTTGCCTTGCTCGATCAATTGGCGAGCGAGAGCGAGGTTGCCGGTGCGCACCAGAATTTGCGTGCTGCCGCGCTCGGCCGTGTCGGCAGCTATCGCGAAGCGATTGCGATCTACCGCGACGTCCTCAACCGTCACCCCGACCAGCCCAAACTATGGATGAGCCTGGCGCATTTGCTTAAGACCGTCGGTGACCAAGCCGAGGCGATCCTCGCCTATCGCGCGGCGATCGCCCTTGCCTCGTCGATGGGCGAAGCCTGGTGGAGCCTGGCCAATCTGAAGACGGTCTCATTCTCCGCCGATGATCTTGCCGCGATGGAGCGGGCACTCGAAGATGATGCGCTCGACCCCGAAGACGCGCTCCACCTCCATTTCGCGCTGGGCAAGGGGCATGAGGATAATGGCGCGGACGAACCGGCCTGGGCGCATTACGCGGCGGGGAACGCGCAGCGGAGCGCCGAGCTTGGCCACGACCCGGACCGGGTGACCAGCCTGATCGACCGCACCATCGCCTTGCTCGATGCGCCATTCTTCGCGGCGCGCGCGGGTCAGGGAGACCCCGCCCCCGACCCGATCTTCGTCCTCGGCATGCCGCGCGCAGGATCGACCCTGGTCGAGCAAATTCTTGCCAGCCACCCTTTGGTCGAAGGGACGATGGAGCTCCCCGACCTTACCTCGATCGTGCGCGCGCTGGGCGAGGGAAATCGCAACTACCTCGACGTCCTTGGCGACTTCGAACCGGCCCGGCTCGCCGAGCTTGGCCGCGATTATATCGAGCGCACGCGGGTCCATCGCCACAGCGACAAGCCGTTCTTCATCGACAAGATGCCGAACAATTGGGCTTATGCCGGTTTTATCCGCCTGATCCTGCCCAATGCGAAGATCGTCGACGCCCGCCGTCACCCGCTTGCGTGCGGCTTTTCCAATTTCAAGCAGCATTTCGCGCGTGGTCAGGCATTCAGCTACGATCTCGATCATTTCGGGCGCTATTATGCCGACTATGTGCGGCTGATGGCGCATCTCGACCGCGTCCAGCCCGGCGCCGTCCACCGCGTCATTCACGAACGTTTGGTCGAGGATCCGGAAACCGAAGTCCGCGCACTGCTTTGTGCACTGGGGCTTGAATATGACCGGGCCTGCTTGCTGTTTCACGAGAATAAGCGTGCGGTGCGTACGGCGAGTTCGGAGCAGGTTCGCCGTCCGATCAGCCGAGAAGGCCTCGACCAATATAAAAGGTTCGAACGCCATCTCGATCCGCTCAAGGCCGCGCTTGGCCCCGCGCTCACCCGATGGAGTGAGGCATTATTGCCCTGAATTTTGCGGATGTGACTCCGGCGTGACGAAATCAATTGACCGTTCTCGCCCAGCCGCACAATTAGCAATCAACATTTTCCGGGGGGAATCCATGCTTCGTAATCGCACTTCGATGATCAGCCGTTCGAGCAGCGTGCTGCTTGGGTCGACCATCTTGCTGAGCAGCGGAGCGGCGTTCGCCCAAGCCACACCGCCCGTCGTCGATCCCGCTGCCCAGTCACAGGCAGCCCCGCAGGCCGACGATGCCGACACGATCGTCGTCACTGCTCAACGCCGCGCCGAAAACCTTCAGGACGTGCCGATCGCAATTACCGCGATCACGACCAAAACGCTTGACGAACTTCAGGTGGATGCGTTCGACGACTACGCCCGGCTCGTGCCGTCATTGTCTTACAAGTCGGCTGGGCCGGGATCGTCGAACGTCTATTTCCGCGGCGTCGCGTCGGGCGAGAATGCCAATCACTCCGCCTCGCTGCCAAGCGTCGGTACCTATCTCGACGAACAGCCGATCACCACAATTACAGGCGCGCTCGACATTCACGTGTTCGACATCGCCCGCGTTGAGGCGCTCGCGGGCCCGCAAGGCACGCTTTACGGCGCATCGAGCCAGGCGGGGACGATCCGCATCATCACCAACAAGCCCGACTGGAGCGGCACCTATGGGGCGGCCAACGTCGAGCTCAACAAGGTCGCGCATGGCGGTTTCGGCTACACCGGCGAAGCGTTCGTCAACACGCCATTGTCGGACAAGATCGCACTTCGCGTGGTCGGCTGGAAACGCCATGACGCAGGGTACATCGACAATGTCGCCGACACCTTCGTCTTTCCATCGTCCGGTATCGCCTTCGACAATGACGATTTGGTCGAGGACAATTATAACGACGTCGACACCTATGGTGCCCGTGCCGCGCTGCGCATCCAACTGGACGACAATTGGACCGCAACCCCTTCGATCGTCGCACAGAAGCAGGTAAGTAACGGCAGCTTCTCGGTCGAGCGCGGGCTTGGCGATCTCGAGACTGCTCAGTTCAATCCGGAAAAATTCACCGACAAATGGTATCAGGCGGCCTTGGCGGTCGAAGGCAGGGTCGGCAACTTCGACGTGACCTACGCAGGCAGCTACATGAAGCGCCAGATCGACGGTCAGTCGGACTATAGCGACTATGCTTATTTCTACGATAAGCTTGCAGGCTATGGGGCCTATTTCTACGACAATGCCGGCGACCTGGTGAACCCGAACCAGTATATCGAGTCCGACGACAGCTTCACCAAAATGTCGCACGAAGTCCGCTTCACGTCGCCCGCCGACAAGCGGGTGCGTCTTATCGGGGGGCTGTTCTACCAGCGGCAGACGCATAATATCGAGCAAAACTATATCATTGATAATATCGCCGATGCGCTGACCGTGCCTGGCACTGACAGCGACATTTGGCTGACCAAGCAGTTGCGCACGGACCGCGATTATGCGGCGTTCGGCGAAGTTACGTTCGACATTACGCCAACGCTGACCGCAACCGCCGGGGGACGCTACTACAAATATGACAATACGCTGCTTGGCTTCTTTGGTTACAGCGCGGGCTATTCAAGCAAGACCGGCGTCGCAGCGTGTTTCGCGCCGGCCGAAGTCGATGGCTCGCCGTGCACCAACCTCGACAAGCGTACCAAGGACAATGGCTTCATCCACCGCCTCAACCTGACATACAAGCCAAACAAGGACATATTGTTCTATGGCACTTGGTCACGCGGCTTCCGGCCCGGCGGGATCAATCGCCGCGGCGACGAGCCCTATGCGCCTGACTTCATTACCAATTACGAAGCCGGGATGAAGCTGAGCTTCATGAACGACCGTCTGCGCTTCAATGCGGCCGCTTATCGGCTCGACTGGGATGATATCCAATTGTCATTCCTCGGCGCCAATGGGCTGACCGAAATCCGCAACGCCGGAATGGCGCGGATCCACGGCGCGGAGTTCGACTTTTACGCGCGACCCGCCGACGGCTTCACGATCAATGCCGGGCTGGCTTACAATAATGCCAAGCTCAAGAATGATTTCTGCCGCACGGCGACGTTCGAATGCGCAGGCGAAGAGCTTGCCTTCAGCGGCACGCGCTTGCCACTCACCGCCCGGATCAAGGGCAATGTTCGCGCCCGCTATGAATGGCCAATGGGAGCGAACCGCGCCCACGTCCAGCTGACCACGAGCTACGAAGGCAAGCGCCGCCGCGATTTGCGCGACGAAGAAAATGCCATTTACGGCAATATGGCGGGCTATTCGCAGACCGACGCCAGCACCGGCCTGAAGTTCGGGCGCTGGACGACCGAACTGTTCGTCAAGAATCTGTTCGACAAGCGCGGCGAGATTTCCAAGTCCGTGCAGTGCAATGAATTGGTCTGCGGCGACGTCGGCAACGACACCGATCGCGGCGGAAAGATCTACACGACGATTACCCGCCCGCGCATGATCGGGCTGCGCCTGGGGCGGACCTTCTAGGCAAAGGGGGGTTCCAACCCCGAGGCGGCGCGGGCATGATCGGTTCATGCCCCGCCTGCCCTATCCAATGATCCGCAGACCAACGGGCATCGCCGGGCGCGAAGAAGTGCTTCGTCTCGCCAAGGCAGCGCTAAAAGCAGGCGATCCGGCGCGGGCACGCGCTGTGCTGGCCACGCCGTTGCGCCTCCATCCCGACGATCCGGCGATGCTGAGCTTTGCCGGCATCGCTCACCGAGGGCTTGGCGACACGCTAGGCGCGCTTGATTTGCTCGAGCGCGCCGTGGCGCTTGCATCCGACCTTGCCCCGACCCGCCTCGCGCTCGCCGAGGCGCTGATTGACGCCCACCGCCCGAGGCGTGCGCTGGCGATGCTCGACGCTTTGCCTGACGGCATGCAGCGCACGCCGACTGTATTGCTGGCGCGCGCGCAGGCTCTCGGCAGCCTTGGCGATCAATCGCGCGAGATCGCTGTGCTGCGTGAAGCAGCAGCGATGGAGCCGGGCAGCACTGCGATCAGGCTGAGGCTCGGCCATTCGTTGCGCGCGATTGGCCAAACCGATGAAGCGCTTGCCGAATATCGCGCGATCCTGGGGGAACATCCAGCCAACGGAGCCGCATGGTGGAGCATTGCCAATTTGCGCTCGACGCGGCTGGACGCCGCCGACCGCGAGGCGATGCGGAAGGCGCTTTCCGGGACTTCGCCTGGCGATGATGACCGGCTGAAAATCCTGTTTGCGCTGGCCCGTTGCGAAGAGGTTGGCGGGAATGACGAAAAGGCGTTCGCGCTTTACGAAGAGGCCAATTCGCTTCGCCATCGCCAGTCGCTTTACGATCCGCAGAAGCTGAATGCCGGCCTGACGGCGTCGGCAAGTCTCTTCACCGCGGATTTCTTCGCCCGCCGCCCGGGCCATGGCAGCGCCTCGGCCGCGCCGATCTTCATTGTCGGGATGCACCGCTCGGGATCCACCCTGCTTGAACAGATGCTGTCCTGCCACTCGGGGATCGAAGGCACCGCGGAGCTTCCCTACATCAAGCAGCTGATGCGCGAGGTGAAGCGCGACGCGCACCTCGCGGGGCGAAGCGTCGAGCATCATTTGGCGTCGCTTGACGCCCCCGCGACGCGCAGGCTTGGCGAGGACTATCTCGCCCGCGCTGGCGAGCATCGCCATGGGAAACAGGCGATGTTCCTCGACAAGATGCCGGACAATTGGAGCCAGGCCGGCTTCATCCGACTGATCCTGCCCAAAGCGCGGATCATCGATGTTCGCCGCCACCCCATGGCATGCGGTTATTCGAACTTCCGCCAGCTTTACGCCACCGGGGTCGAGCATAGCTATTCGCTAAGCGACTGGGGCCATCATTACCGCGCCTACCTTGCCTTCATGGACAAGATCGACGTGGCAGCACGGGGTGCGACCTCGCGGGTGATTTACGAACGGCTGGTGGAAGATCCCGAAGGCGAGCTACGCCGCCTGTGCGGCCACATCGGAATACCGTTCGAGCCCGCCATGCTCGATTTCCACGCCAGCAAGCGCGTCGTACGCACGATCAGCGCCGAACAGGTGCGTCGTCCGCTCAACCGCGACGCAATCAACGAATGGCGCCGCTTTGAGCAATGGCTTGCACCGCTGAAGGAGGCGCTTGGGGACGCGGTCGATCGCTGGAACGACCATCAAGAGGAAGAATGATGATCTATTTCGAGGACCTCGTCGTTAGCGAAGAGAAATTGTTCGGCCATTATGACGTGACGCGCGAGGAGGTGCTCGAGTTTGCGCGCAAATATGATCCGCAGCCATTTCACCTCAGCGACGAAGCCGCAGCCAAAACCCATTTCGGGCGCCTGGCGGCATCGGGCTGGCACACCGCGGCAATGACCATGGCGGTGATCGTCAAAGCGATGGGCTCGGAACCGCAGGCGAGCCTGGGCTCACCGGGAGTGGACGAATTGCGCTGGCTGAAGCCAGTCTATCCCGGCGACCGCCTGACAATGCGCGGGAAAGTCCTCGAGAAGACGCCGTCGCGTTCGAAGCCCGACCTGGGCAGTTTTCGAACGCAGACGGTGGTTACCAATCAAGACGGCGTAGACGTCCTGCGCTTTACATCAATCGTACTGATCAAGCGCAGGCCGGGCTGAAGAGCCGGCTTAGCCGGCGATGCCCTCTTCGTCCTTCATCTGATTGCTCTGCGCGATATTGGCGGGATCGAGCACGCCAACCGGCGCGACCTTGCGCTTCGCCGACGCCCAGATGTTGCGATAGCTCATATAGCCAAGAATCGTCGCGAACAGCAGGAAGGTCAAAACGACCAGCCCCCAGCGATGGCGATTTTCGAGTTTGGGCTCGGCGGTCCAGGTCAGGAACGCGGCCACGTCGGTGGACATCTGGTCGACCGTAGCCTTGGTCCCATCGGCATAAGTTACCTGGCCTTCGCTGGTGATCGGCGGCGGCATGGCAATGTTCAAATTGGGGAAATAGCGATTGTAATAGAGACCCGGCGGCGTTTTGGCCGACGGATACTTCTTGAGCAACTCGGCCGGCTGCGCGCTATATCCGGCAAGCAGCGAACGGACATAGGCCGGTCCGTCCTCACGCGCCTTGGCGATGAGCGACAGGTCGGGCGGGAGCGCATTATTGTTCGCCGCACGGGCCGCAGTGTCGTTGGGATAAGGGCTCGGGAAGCGATCGGCCGCGACCGCCTTTCGTGTCGCCGCCTCGCCCGTGTCGGGGTTAACCGACGGCACTTCGATCGCCCATTGATTGGCGATCGCCTTAATCTCGGGCTCTTCATAGCCAAGCGCGGCAAGATCGCGGAAGGCGACGAGGTTCAGGCCGTGGCACGCCGCGCAGACTTCCTTATAGACTTGGAACCCGCGCTGGAGCTGCTGGCGGTCGAAATGGCCGAGGGGTCCGTTCGACGCGAGGTGAAGTTCCTGCGGCTTTTTGTAGAACTCATGCTCGACGGTCTCTTCGGGCGGGGCGTCGAAATAGCCCTTGAGCCCTGAAAAGAGCGAAAGCAGCAGGACAAACACGATGCCAATGCCAACGAGCGGGCCAATTTTGCGGATCATTGCGTCTTGGTCCTTTATGCGGCCGTCGAAGGCGCGCTTTTGGCGAGCCCGTATGGAGCGCTTTCTTCCTGTTCCCCGTGCAGCACCGAAGCCGTGATTGACGACGGCAGCGGCATTGGCCGCTCAAACTTGGAAATGAGCGGCAGGATGATGAGGAAGTGCGCGAAATAATAAGCCGTTGCAATCTGGCTGATGGCGACAACCGCAGGTGTCGGTTCAGCGCCGCCAGCCCAGCCAAGGACAATCACGTCGGCCACCAATATCCAGAAGAAACGCTTGAATACCGGACGATAATGACCGGAGCGGACCGGTGAACGATCAAGCCAGCTGAGGAAGAACAGCAGCACGATCGACCCGAACATCGCAAGCACGCCCCACAATTTGGCGGGCAGGATGAAATCGACGGTGAAGGCCTTGAGGATCGCGTAGAACGGCAGGAAATACCATTCGGGCACGATGTGGGCAGGCGTCGCGAGCGGATTGGCCGGGATATAATTGTCGGGATGGCCAAGCGCGTTGGGCGCGAAGAACATCACCGCCGCATACAGCATCAGCACGAGCCCGGCGAACCAGCCATCCTTCGCCGTGTAAAAGGGGTGGAACGGAAGCGTGTCCTTTTCGGTCTTCACGTCGACGCCGGTCGGGTTCGACGAGCCCGGGATATGCAGCGCCCAGACGTGCAGCACCACGACGCCGAGAATCACGAACGGCATGAGATAATGGA
>JALYRC010000017.1 GCA_030855555.1 Pseudomonadota bacterium | reverse complement strand
CCATTTCGCCGAAATCGGACTTCCGACCTCACTCGGCGAAGTCGGTGTCAGCGGCCCGTCTCTCATGAACTGGATCGCACGCGACAAGAAGAATGAAGGCAGCAAGCCCACGCTTATCCTGACCCGTGGCGTCGGCCAGGCCTTCATCGCACGAGACGTCGATCCTCAGCGCCTTGCCGCGTTTCTCCACACCGCGCACTGATCCCGGCCGTTATCCGGCGGACCCGACCTCGTCCGGCAGCGCCCGGTCGGCCCCGAACGAACGCTCCTGCCCGGCGTGCATATCGCCAGTCGCCGTCTGCCGCTCGAGCCGCTCGCAATCGCGCAGGCGATATTCGCGATCGACCCGGTCAACCTCCTTGGGCTCGATCCCAACCGCCTTCAGCGCCTTGCGTCCCATCACAACCGCGCTTTCGAACAGTTCGCGCTGGGCGAAGGCCACGTCGAGCCCGTCGAACTCCATCAAATGACGCCGGTCGAACACGCGCACCATCACCATCGCCTGGGGAAAGGCTTCGAGCACCCGGTCCACCGCTTCCCGGGTCAAATCTCCGCTCGCATGGTCGTTGCAGAACAGGATAGCTTTCGCCGTCTCCGCCCCTGCGGTGCGCAACAAATCGATGCGCATACCATCGCCATAATAGACCTTGGTGCCGAACTCATCGGCACGCTCGATCAGCGCCGGCGTCTTGTCGACCATCGTGACGCCAATCTGCTTGGCCATCAGCATCTGCGCCACGGTCTGGCCAAAGCGTCCATAGCCGACCACGATCACGCTGGTTTCAGGGGACCGGTCGGGCCCGTCGAGTCCCTTGGCGTTGCGCTCCTCGCGCGCTTCGAGCCGATCGGTCAGGCGCATCAGGAACGGTGTCGCCGCCATCGACAGGGTTACGACCGCCCCGAACAGCGATGCCGTCTCGGGCGCGATCAGCTGCGCCGCTGCTGCCTGCGCGAACAGCACGAAGCCGAATTCGCCTGCCTGGCTGAGTAACAGGCCAAGGCGAACACTGCGCGGCCAATTATTGCCAAATGCGCGCGCCAGCAGCGACAGGATCGACGTCTTGATCAGGATCACCGCCAGCGCCATTCCGATCACCAGCAACGGCTGGGCAGCAATCACCCCAAGGTCGAGCAGCATCCCCACCGACAGGAAGAAGAGCCCAAGCAGGATCGACCGGAACGGCTCGACATCGCTCTCCAGTTCGTGGCGGTAGGGCGATTCGGCGAGCATCACGCCGGCAATGAAGGCGCCCAGCGCGACCGACAGCCCAAGCGCATGCATCAGCGCAGAGGCGCCGACGACCGTGAACAGTCCGGCGACTACGAACAATTCGCGCTCGCCAAGCCGGCCGATCAGCCGGAACATCGGATTGATCAGCCACCGCCCGGCAAGCACCAGGCCAACGACTGCCCCGACCGTGTACAGCGCCAGCATCCACCCGCCGGGCGCCTCGGGATCGGGCGCTACGCGTGACATCGCCGCTATTAGTGTGATCATCGGCACGATCGACAAGTCCTGGAACAAGAGGATCGAAAACGCCCGCTCCCCCTGCGGCGTATTGAGATCGCCATCGCCGCGCAGCATTGGCAGGACCTGCGCCGTCGATGACAGCGCGAGCGGCAATCCGATCGCAAATGCCGCGGCGATGGTCACGCCAAGCGCGGCATAAATGAACAGGCTGAGCGCGACCCCGCACAATAGCACCTGTGCCAGCCCGAGCCCGAATATATCCTTTCGAAGCCGCCACAACCGGCCCGGATTAAGCTCAAGCCCGACCACGAACAGCAGCAACGCTATGCCGAGTTCAGTCACGCTCGACAGCGCTCCCGGATCGTCGATCAGTCCTAGCAATTGCGGCCCGATGAGCGCTCCCGCGACAATATAGCCAAGCGTTGCGCCAAGCC
Source organism: Pseudomonadota bacterium (assembly GCA_030855555.1). Taxonomy (GTDB): domain Bacteria; phylum Pseudomonadota; class Alphaproteobacteria; order Sphingomonadales; family Sphingomonadaceae; genus Sphingomicrobium. The sequence continues at coordinate 2,324 of JALYRC010000017.1, read as the reverse complement.
GCAGCTTGCGAAACAGCATTACGAACAACAAGGCCGCGCCAAGCATCACCGCCCCGCTGTCAAGCAAGGCGCTCGTCGCGTGCGCCGTGGTTTGCGCGTCGGTCACGCCGCAGCCTCGATCGCGTCGAGTAGCGCCGCGAAGGGCAGCAGGATCGCCTGGTGTCGCCCTGCCCGCGACCGCGCCGGATCAAGCACGCCAAGCCCCGGCCATGCCGTCACCGCCGCGTCGTCCCCGCTCAGCCATCGTTCGATTCCGCCAAGCGCAACACGCGCTTCTGCTGCCGTCATGCCCGGCGCACTGGCAACCATGAGCGCGGCTGCAGCCTGGCCAAAGGCACAGGCCTCGACCCGCTGCGAAACCGTACCCACGCGCCCCTCTTCAAGCGTCACCGCAACCGAAATCCGGCTCCCGCAAGTCGCCGACCGCCGCTCTGCCGCGCCATCCACCCGCTTAAGGACCGCCGGCTCACTCAGCGAAGCGGCCAGACGAAGAATGTCGCGCGTGTAGAGCGGCGCAGCCACTAAGCCCGCCGCCACGTCGTCCCGCCCGGCCCGTCCTCAAGCAGAATGCCTTTGGCTTTAAGCTCCTCACGAATGCGGTCGGCGGTGGCAAAGTCGCGGGAGGCTTTCGCGGTAGCCCTTTCTTGCATTCTTCGTTCGACGATTTTGCGTTCAACTTCGCTCACAACGTCTCTCAAAGTAGTGTTCCAGGCGCCTGCTAAATCCAAGCCAATCAAGTCAGCGGTCGCAGCTAGTTTCAGAGCAGCGTCCCGGCGCTCGGAGTCGCTAAATTCCCCACTCGCGTTGTCAGCGAGCCGATGCAGTTCGCTGATGAATTTTGGAGTGTTCAAATCATCGCTCAGGGCGTTCACTGCTTCAATATCGGGCGTTACACCTTCCCAAAGTGAACGATCAGGGCTGCTCGAAACTACTGCTTCGCTAAATCGACGGACGAACTTCTCCACTGTTGTCTTGCTCTGCGCGACCAAACTTTCGGTCCACGGCAAGGGCGAACGATAATGCGCGCTCAATAGCGCCAGCCGAAGCACCTCCCCACGGTGCCCGTCCGCAAGCAATCGATCGACCGTGACCACATTGCCTAGGCTCTTCGACATCTTCTCGGCGCCCATGTCGAGGAAGCCGTTGTGCAACCAGTAATTGGCAAGCGGCTTGCCATGCGCGCAGCGGCTTTGGGCAATCTCATTCTCATGGTGGGGGAAGATCAAATCGAGCCCGCCTCCGTGAATATCGATTGTCTCGCCGAGATGCGCGCGGATCATCGCCGAGCATTCGATATGCCATCCCGGCCGTCCGCGGCCCCACGGGCTGTCCCAGCCAATCACGCCCTCCTCGCTCGGCTTCCACAGCACGAAGTCGGCCGGATCGCGCTTGTACGGCGCCACCTCGACCCGCGCCCCAGCCACCATCGCGTCGCGGTCGCGGCGGCCTAGTGCGCCATATTGCGGGTCGCTCGCTACCGAGAACAATACATGTCCTTCGGCGGCATAGGCATGGCCCTTGGCCACCAGCCCGCCGATCATTGATATCATCGGCGCAATCTCATCGGTCGCATGCGGGGCAATGTCCGGATCACGCACCCCAAGCGCGCGCATGTCCTCGAGATAAAAGTCCTCGAAGCGCTTCGTGATCGCCGCTGTCTCGACGCCTTCCTCCGCCGCCGAGGCAATGATCTTGTCGTCAACATCGGTAACGTTGCGCGCATAGGTCAGGCTGTCCTGGCCATATTGATGCCGGATCAGCCGCGCGAGCGTGTCGAACACGACCGCGGGCCGCGCATTGCCGATGTGCGCGCGGCCATAGACGGTCGGCCCGCAGACATACATTGTAATGCGCTTGGGATCGGCCGGAACGAAGTCGCGCTTCGCCCGCCCCATCGTATCGTAAAGCCGGATCATAGCCGCACTCCGGGGTGCTGGCGCTCCTCGACCCAATCGACCACCGCACGCCCGCTCGCGTTGAGCAAGGGGTAGGTGCGCGACGTCGTCATCCACTCGGGACGTGGAGCATCGCCGCCATAGACCATGTCGGTGGCAAGGTTGGCGAGGAGGAAGAACAGGGTCGCGCCAAGCAGTCCCTTGACCATCCCGAACCCGCCGCCAAGCACGCGGTCCACCGGCCCAAGTACCGATCGCCGGGTCCGCCCGCCGACCGCCTTGGCAAATAACTTGACCGCGAAGTAGGTCGGCACGAACAGCAAGGCGAACGCAAGCACCGCCGCGCCCGGCGCGCTGCCGACGCTATCCACCAGCCGCTCAGCGAGCGGCTCGTGGAACAGCTTCAACGCCACTATTCCGACGATCCAC
>JALYRC010000013.1 GCA_030855555.1 Pseudomonadota bacterium | reverse complement strand
CTGATCAAGCATTATGTCCCCGAAGTGGAAACCGTCGAAGCGGTTTGAGTTTGGATCGAAGCGGTGCCGGCCCGCTCGAACACCGCATTTTCGCTTGCGGGCGGCCGGACTCTATGGCCTCATGACGCCACGGCCACGGGAGAGCTCATATGATCCTGGCGATCGATAGTGCGTCGGCGGCATGTACGGCGGCGCTGCTTACCCTTGACGGCGAAGTGATTGCCGAGTGCCATGAGGACATTGGCCGCGGCCATGCCGAGCGGCTCATGCCAATGATCGCCGATCTTATTGGTGACCATATCCCCGCGCAGATATTGGTCGGGGTGGGCCCGGGCAGCTTTACCGGCCTGCGAGTCGCCATTGCCGCGGCGCATGGCATGGCGATCGGCTGGTCGGTGCCTTTGTGCGGGTTCGACAGCCTGGCCCTGGTCGCTGCAAGTTCGCCCGGAGCCGGTCCGGTCGGCGTTGCGATGCTCGGCGGGCATGGCGAATGGTTCGTCGCCCAATATGATCGTCCCGGATATGCCGCGATGGAGCCCATCGCCAGCCGTACGCCCGACGACGCGGCACATACCCTGACCGCGTCGCTCGTTGTCGGCAGCGCAGCCGCAGCGCTCGTCGAGCGCCGGGGGCATGGCGAAGCGCTTGCCATATTGCCGCACGCTTCACGCGCACTCGAGCTGCCGCTTGCACTTCGCTCGTTCGAGCCACGGCCGTTCTACGCCCGTGCACCCGACGCGCGGCCGGCAGTGGCAGCGTGACCGAGGGGGGTCCTCTATTGTCGCAAGCGGTCGCGGTTCGAGATTGGGAAAACCGGGACATGGACGCCATCATGGCGATCATGGCAGCTGCGTTCGACCCGACTTATGGTGAGGCGTGGACCCGATCGCAATGTGCCGGTATCCTGCCAATGGCCGGCGTGACGTTGCGGCTTGCCGACGGCCGCATTGGCCGCGTCGCTGGATTTGCACTGGCGCGCGCGGTTGCCGATGAAGCCGAGCTCCTGCTGATCGCGGTCGATCCGGAAGCGCAGAAAGCCGGCATAGGTTCGGCGCTGGTCGATGACTTCGTTGCGAGTGCTACCGCAAAGGGCGCGCGCCGCCTGCACCTCGAGGTGCGCGATGGGAATAGTGCGATCGCTTTATACCAGCGCGCCGGCTTCAGCTTGGTTGGGCGGCGCCGCGATTATTATCGCTGGACAGACGGCCGCAAGCGCGACGCGTTGACGCTGGCGCTGGAGATTGATGGTTAAGGCCATTAAGTCTGCGCTTACTTGCGGAGATTAAACATTTCAATTAAAAGACCAAGCGGATTGGTACAGATTTTGTCCACGATTTTTCTTTCGCTCGGGAACTCTCACCATGAATAATCAAGGTAATGACGACACGTTAATAACGCTGACGGCCGATATTGTGGCCGCGCACGTGAGCAATAATAGCGTTTCAGTAAATGACTTGCCCCAGTTGATCGCCAATGTTCACGGCGCACTTGCCGGCCTTGGCGGACCGGGCTCGGTCCCCGAAGTTCGGCTTGAGCCCAAGGTTCCGATCCGTTCGTCGATCAAGCCAGACTATATCGTTTGCCTGGAAGACGGAAAACGGCTCAAGATGCTGAAGCGTCACTTGATGACTCATTATCAAATGACTCCTGACCAATACCGCCAGAAGTGGGGCCTCAACTCGGACTATCCGATGGTTGCGCCCAACTATGCCGAGCAGCGTCGTACGCTTGCCAAGGCAATCGGCCTTGGCACCAAGCGCCGCAAGACGACGACCGGCAAGGGCAAGTAAAAAGCGCCGTCGTCCCCCGAAGGGGTTTCCACTTTCCGCGGCCAAATCCGGGCGAAGGTGGAAACCGCTTCGATTGACCGGGATGACGGCTGGCTTTTATGCCGCCGGCTCTCTAGTCTGACACTATGCCTCGCCAGATCGACATCGAACAATTGTGCGCCGACAAGGGCCTGCGGATTACCGAGCAACGCCGAACTATCGCGCGGGTGCTCGGCGATGCGGAGGACCATCCCGACGTGGAGACGCTCCATGAGCGCGCCGCTGCGGTCGACCCGCGAATCTCCATTGCCACGGTGTATCGCACTGTGCGGCTGTTCGAGGACGCCGGGATTCTCGAGCGCCACGAGTTTGGCGATGGCCGCTCGCGTTACGAAGCCGCGTCCGACGAGCACCACGATCATCTGATCGACGTCGAGACCGGCAAAGTCATCGAATTCGTCGATGACGAGCTTGAAATGCTCCAGCGGCGGATCGCCGAAAAGCTTGGATATCGCCTCGTCGATCACCGCATGGAGCTCTATGGCGTCGCGACCGAACGCAGCCGCTGACCCTATTTCGTCGCGGTGGCGCGCTTATGCCCGGATCGCCGGCCTTGCGTTGCTGGTCCTCACGCATGTCCCGCTGCACTTGATTGCCAAGCGCGGTGGCCGACCGTCGCCATGGCCGCGGCGGTTCCTCGGCCGTGCCGCTTTTATCGCCGGCGCGCGCGTCCAGATCGAGGGCGCCCCGCTTGCGCCCCACAACCTGGTGCTCGCCAATCACAGCAGCTGGCTCGATATCTTGATCCTTGGCGGGGCAGGAACGCGGTTCGTGTCAAAAGCCGAGATCGGGCGGGTTCCCTTGATCGGCTGGCTGGCGGACCAGAACCAAACTTTGTACATCGAGCGTTCCGAACGCGGCGACGCGCATGGCCAGGTCCGCCGAATCGCCGGGGCGCTCGGCCACCAGCAACCGCTGACCGTCTTTCCGGAAGGGACGACGAGCGATGGCTGCACATTGCTTCCCTTTCGATCGACCCTGCTCCATGCAGTCGCCCCGCCCCCGCCCGGCGTGAATGTTCGGCCGGTGGCGCTGGTCTATGACGATTCGGCCGCAATCGCCTGGCATGGTGAGGAGAGCGGGCTGGCCAATGCAATGCGGGTTCTTGGAATGAAGGGGCAGCGGCGTGTGACCGTGCGGCTACTCGACCCGCTCCCGCCTACCACGAACCGCAAGGCGCTGGCACGAAGCGCGCACGCCGCGGTACGCGCCGCACTCTCTTCCGTTGCCCGCCGCGACACGCTAGAGGCGGCCGCCAATGACTGACCTTCCTTTAACCTTTCGCATCAAGAGCTTCGGCTGCCAGATGAACGTTTATGACGGGGAGCGGATGAGCGAATTGCTCGCCGCCAACGGCATGACGGCGACCGCTAGCGACGACGCCGACCTCGTCGTGCTCAATACTTGCCACATTCGAGAGAAGGCGGCCGACCGCGCTTACTCCGATGTCGGACGGCTCAAGCGCAAGGACGGCAGCCGGCCGATGGTTGCGCTTGCCGGCTGCGTTGCCCAGGCGGAGGGAGCCGAGGCCAAGAAACGGTCGCAGTCGATCGACCTTGTGGTCGGTCCGCAAGCCTATCACCGCCTGCCCGAAATGGTTGCCCAGGTCGCGGCAGGGCAGCGTCCGGTCGACACCGATATGCCGGCGATCGCCAAGTTCGGCGCCCTCCCGCCGCGCCGTCGCTCGGGGCCGTCCGCATTCCTGACAGTGCAGGAAGGGTGCGACAAATTCTGCACCTATTGCGTCGTCCCGTATACGCGCGGCGCCGAAATCAGCCGGCCATTCGGTGACATTGTTGCGGAGGCCCAGGCGCTCGTCGAGGGCGGGGCGCGCGAGATCACTTTGCTTGGGCAGAACGTCAATGCATATGCCGATGGCCAAGATGGGAGCGGGCTCGACCTGCTGATCCGCTTTATTGCCCGCATCGATGGGCTCGAGCGGATCCGCTACACCACCAGCCATCCCGCCGACATGACCGACGCGCTGATCGCGGCGCATGGCGAGGTCGACAAGTTGATGCCCTATCTCCACCTGCCGGTGCAGTCGGGCAGCGACCGAATCCTCAAGGCAATGAACCGAAGCCACAGTGCCGACAGCTATCTCAGAACGCTCGACAAGGTCCGCGCCGCTCGCCCGGATATCGCGATTTCGGGTGACTTCATCGTCGGCTTCCCGGGCGAGACCGAAAAAGATTTCGAGGACACGCTCGCCATCGTCGATGCGGTGGGTTACGCCTCGGCTTATTCGTTCAAATATTCGCCCCGGCCGGGAACGCCCGCGGCAAGCATGGAAGGAGCGGTTG
>JALYRC010000061.1 GCA_030855555.1 Pseudomonadota bacterium | reverse complement strand
GGCGTCGACGGGCGCAAATCCTCGCCGCGCACGACAAGAGTCACGCCGCTCGCCGCGTCGTCGACGACGCAGGCCAAGTGGTACGAAGCCGGGGCATCCTTGCGTGCCAGGATCGCGTCCCCGATTTGGGCCGCGGTGCATTTGAAGACACGACCCTCCTGTTCACGCCACGAAGGAAGCCCGATCGTCGCGATCGCGGCAGCGCTATTCAGCCGCCAGCTGTGCGGGGTCGAGGCACGGCGTTCCGGATCGTCGCTCAGGCCGCGGCACGTCCCGGGATAGCCACTTGCCGCATCGCCATGGGGTGCGGTCAGCGAAACGGCGATGTCGGCGCGCGTGCAGAAGCAGGGATAGACCAGACCGTCGGCGCGAAGTTGGTCCAGCGCCGCCGCATACTCGACCACTCGCTGCGACTGGAACAGCGGGGGCGCATCGGCAGCGATCCCCAGCCAAGCAAGGTCTTCAAATATCCCCGCGACAAATTCGGGACGGCAGCGGCCGGGGTCGAGGTCCTCGATCCGCAGCAGAAAGCGCTCCCCCGCCTCTCGCCCAAGCGCGGCGCTATAGGCATGGCCGAGGTGAAGCCGGCCCGAGGGGGAGGGGGCGAAACGGCTGGTAATCATTGGATCGTCAAAATCATCCCTCTTGACGGCGAATCACGGATCGACGATTCATGATGTTGTCATCTCGGCTTGGCATCCGGGTGGTCACAAGGGAAGACGGGCTTTTTCGCTCTCTCCGCCTTGCGTGCGACAGGGCCGGGGAAGGGGATCGGTCCAACCGAGAACCGGAGGCTGCGCGTCGCATGTACCATCCCGACCTCATTCGCCCCGCGGATCCGCTCCGCTCCGACCATCCCCGTTCGGACCACGGCCGCCACGTCGAGGCCTGTCCGGCACTTGTCCTGAACGCCGATTATACGCCGCTTAGCTATTATCCATTGTCGCTGTGGCCATGGCAGGCGGCGGTCAAGGCGATGTTCCTCGAGCGCGTGGACGTCGTCGCTCTGTACGACCGCGAAGTCCACAGCCCGACCCGCACACTAAAGCTGCCCTCCGTAATCGCGCTTCGCTCCTTCGTGCGGCCCAACGAACATCCCGCTTTCACCCGCTTCAACTTGTTCCTGCGCGACCGCTTTCGCTGCGTCTACTGCGGCAGCCCCAAGGAACTGACCTTCGACCATGTCGTCCCGCGCGCCCAGGGCGGGCGGACCAGCTGGGAGAATGTCGCTACCGCCTGCGCACCGTGCAACCTCAAGAAAGGCGGCCGCACGCCGCGCCAGGCGCAGATGCACATCGAGCGCGAGCCGATCCGCCCGACGAGCTGGCAATTGCAGGACCATGGCAAGAGCTTCCCGCCCAACTTCCTCCACCAGAGCTGGCGCGATTATCTCTACTGGGACGTCGAACTCGATCCGTGATCGAGGCGCCGCGTGACTAGCGGCTGGCGAGAAACTCTTCGATTCGCGGCGCAATGTCGGGACGCTCCAGCGCAAGCGCGAGGTTGGCGAGGACGAAGCCGGCCTTGTCGCCGCAATCGTGACGAACCGCATCGACGTTGACCGCATGAAACGGCTGTTTCCCGATCAGTCCGGCCATTGCGTCGGTAAGCTGGATTTCGCCGCCGGCACCGCGCTCACCGCGATCGAGGATGGTCATGACTTCCGGCTGGAGGATGTAGCGCCCGACCACCCCGAGCCGTGAAGGAGCATCGGCCGGGGCCGGCTTCTCGACCAGCCCAAGCACTTGCGTCGTGCGCCCCTCGCTCGTGCCGGGCGTAATGATGCCATAGCTTGCGGTTTTGTCGGCGGCCACTTCGGTTGCGCAGACGATGTTGCCGCCAAGCGCCTCATAGGCATCGACCATCTGCCGAAGCGCGCCGGGCTTCCCGACCATCAAATCGTCGGGCAACAGCACTGCAAAGGGCTCGTCGCCGACGATGTGACGCGCGCACCATACCGCATGGCCAAGTCCCAAGGGGCGCTGCTGGCGAACCGCGACAATCTCGCCATAGCCCGCCCGCGTGGGTTCGAGCGGATCGAGGCTCTTGCCCGCTGCCTCCATCGTCGCCTCAAGCTCGAAACCGAAGTCGAAATGGTCGACCATGCTCGATTTACCGCGCCCTGTGACGAAGATCATTTGCTCGATCCCCGCCTCGCGCGCTTCATCGACCGCATATTGGATCAGCGGCCGGTCGACCACGGTAAGCATCTCCTTGGGGACGCTCTTGGTCGCGGGCAGAAGGCGCGTGCCGAGCCCGGCCACCGGAAAGATCGCTGTCCGGATGGGACGAATGCTCATCGTGGTTCCTTGACATTGTCGGGGCCAGTTGTGGCGGGCGCCTGCGTCGTGGTGCGCCCCTCGACTGGTGGGGCGGCCCCGTCCGCGGGCGGCAGGTCGAAGCGGTCGGCGCGGCGCGGCTGGTTCTTGGTCAACAATTCGTCGACCCGCCGCGGCACCGCCTGGGGTGGGAGGGAAAGTAGATCGCTGACCGTTGGCGTGGTTCGGGCGTTGATCGGGCGGACCGGGAGCGACTGGCCGGGAAGCGGCTTCAGTTGCGCGGTCTGGCCGCATGCAGCGACGCCGAGCGCCATGACGATGATCTTCAGGCCGCGAGTCATTATCCCTCCCGCTTCGCGATTGCGGCGCGCGCCGCGGCAATGGCCTCGCTTACTCGGCCCGGCGCCGTGCCGCCAGCCGAGACACGCGCCGCGACCGAGGCCTCCACGGAAAGCTTGGGCAGCACCCGCTCGTCGATCCGCGTATCGACGCCGCGCAATTGGTCGAGGCTGAGTTCATCGAGCGCCTTGCCCTCGTCCTCGGCCAGCGCGACGGCACGTCCGGCGATATGATGCGCCTCGCGAAACGGAACGCCCGCTTCGCCCGCCAGCCAGTCGGCAAGGTCGGTTGCGGTGGCATGCCCCGCGGCGGCTGCCGCGCGCATCCGCTGCGGGGCGAACTCGAGGTCGGCGACCATCCCCGCCATCGCCGCGAGGCTTAGGCCAAGCAAATCGTGCGCGTCGAACAAAGGCGGCTTGTCGTCCTGCAAATCCTTGGCATAGGCCAGCGGCAGGCCCTTCAGCAGCACGAGCAAGCCGACCAGATCGGCGATGATCCGCGCGCTATGCCCGCGTATCAATTCGGCGGCATCGGGATTGCGCTTGTTGGGCATGATCGACGATCCGGTCGACCAGGCGTCGGGCAGCTTGACGAAGCCGAACGGCTGCGACGCCCACAGGATGATTTCCTCGGCCAGGCGCGACAGATGCACTGCGGTGAGCGCGGCGGCGTGGAGATAATCGACGACGAAGTCGCGGTCGCTGACTGCATCCAGGCTGTTGGCGGTTGCGCGTTCGAAGCCAAGCTCCGCCGCAGTGAAGTCACGGTCAAGGTCGAAACCGGTCCCGGCAAGCGCCGCGCTGCCAAGCGGGCATTCGTTCATGCGGGCGCGCGCATCGGCGAAGCGGCTGCGGTCGCGCACCAGCATTTCGCGATACGCCATCAAATGATGGCCGAGCGTTACTGGCTGGCCGGACTGGAGATGGGTAAAGCCGGGCATCACCGTCGCGACATGTTCTTCCGCCCGCTCGATCAGCGCCCGCTCGAGCGCATCGATCCCGTCAATCGCCTCGTCGATCGCGCCGCGGACGAACATTTTGAAGTCGGTCGCGACCTGATCGTTGCGGCTGCGCGCGGTATGGAGCCGCCCCGCCGGCTCGCCGATGAGTTGCGACAGGCGATGCTCGACGTGCATGTGGATGTCTTCAAGTGCCGGGTCTTCGACCAGCTTGCCGTCGCCAATCTCCAGCCCAACTGCGGCCAGGCCTTCATCGATCGCTCTCGCGTCGGCTTCGCTTAGGATTCCCTGGCGGCCGAGCATCGCGGCGTGAGCGCGGCTGGCGGCGATATCCTCGCGCCACAAGCGCTTGTCGATTGCTATAGAGGCATTTATCTCACGCATGACGGCCGCCGGGCCGCCAGCGAAGCGTCCGCCCCACATCTGATTGGAATCGCCTGTGCGGCTGATCGTCCTGCTCCTCATCGTTCTGTTCTTGACGGCATGCGATAGGCAAAAGCCGGAGGCGCCTCAAGCATCTGCTGACGCTCCAAGCGGCAAGGGCCTCGACCGCAGCCACAAGGGCAAGTCAGCGCCCGACGTAAACTTTCTCGCGCCCGACGGCGGAGAAACCAGTCTTGCGGAGCTAGAGGGCCCCGTGTTGGTCAATTTGTGGGCCAGCTGGTGCGCGCCCTGCGTCAAGGAATTGCCGACGCTCAACGCTTTGGCACGACGTCAGGGCAGGGACGGGGCGCTGAAAGTCGTTGCGGTGAGCCAGGACATCGGCGCGCAAGCTTCGGTGGAGTCCTTCCTCGCGAAACTCAAGGTCGCGGACCTCGGGGCTTACCACGACCCGGAGATGAAATTGACCGACGCGCTTGGCGTGCGGGTAATGCCAACAACGGTGCTCTATGACGCCGCAGGCAGGGAAGTGTGGCGTTACGTCGGCGACCTCGACTGGACAGGTAGCGAAGCGAAGGCTCTCCTGGCGGAAGTCAGTCCCGGAGCAACTCGTTGATGCTGGTCTTGCTGCGCGTGCGTTCATCGACGCGTTTGACGATTACTGCGCAGGCAAGGCTCGGCCCGCCTTTCTCGCTTGGCATCGCTCCGGGGACCACGACCGAATAAGCCGGCACCCGACCGTACGTGACCTCGCCCGTTGCGCGGTCAACGATCTTGGTCGACGCGCCAAGGAACACTCCCATCGACAGCACCGCACCTTGTTCTACAATGACACCTTCGGCCACCTCGGAGCGAGCGCCGATGAAGCAGTCGTCCTCGATGATCACCGGCCCGGCCTGTAACGGTTCGAGCACCCCGCCGATTCCAGCACCGCCCGAGATATGAACGTTGCGGCCGATCTGCGCGCAGCTTCCGACCGTCGCCCAGGTGTCGATCATCGCTCCCTCGCCGACATAAGCGCCAAGGTTCACGAAGCTTGGCATGAGCACTGCACCCGGGGCGATAAAGGCGCCCTTGCGGACGATCGACCCGGGCACGGCGCGGAAGCCGGCCTCGCCGAACCGCGCCGCATTCCAGCCGAGGAATTTCGAATCGACCTTGTCCCACCACGCGGCTCCGCCCGGCCCGCCGGGGATTTCTGCCATCGCGTTAAGACGAAAAGACAGCAGCACCGCCTTCTTCAGCCACTGGTTGACCACCCATGCGCCATCGACTTTCTCGGCCACACGCGCTTCGCCGCTGTCGAGAAGGTTGAGCGCCCCCTCGACCGCATCGCGAATGTCACCCCGCGTCGCGATCGAAATCGAATCGCGCGCTTCCCATGCGGCGTCGATGGTCGGTGCAAGCGCTTCGGTCATGATGGTCCTTTCAAGATGTCGTCGACCCACTCGGCAACGTTCGCGATGCGGTGGTCGATGAACCCCGGGTCATAATTGTGATTGCCACGTTCGGAGCCATTGTCGACCCATACCGTGGTCATGCCGAGGCTTTTCGCGGGCACAAGGTTCTGCGCCATATCCTCGACCATCACGGTGCGCGCCGGATCGATCGCAAGCTGTTCGACAAGCAGGCGATAGCCATGCATCGACGGCTTCGGAACAAGCTCGGCGGCGTGGATGTCATGCAAATGTTCGAAGTGATGCGCGATCCCGATCCGCTCGAGCACGCGCTGGGCGTAAGGGGCGTCGCCGTTGGTGAATAGAAATTTGCGCCCCGGAAGGCGGCCCAGCCCCGCATCGAGCAGCGGATTGGCCTCGATCCGGTCAAGGTCGATATCATGGACATCGGCCAGGAAGTGGTGCGGGTCCACTTGATGATGCTTCATCAGGCCAGCCAGGGTCGTGCCATGGTCGTGGAAATGCGCCTTCTGCACGCGCCGCGCTTCGACCAGATCGCAATCCAATAGCCGCTCGATATAATTGCCCATGCGCTGGTCGATCAGGTCGAACAGCCGCGTCGATGCCGGGTAAAGACAATTGTCGAGATCGAAGATCCAGTAGCTGACATGCGCGAAGGCGGGGGCAATCGTAACCATGGCGGCGCGCTTAGCGCGGATCATTGCTTCATCATACGGAAAGGATTGGTCATTCATAAGCGAGTCGCGAAACTGACATAGTTTCAGTGGCTTAGGAGTGAGCGCGTAATGAACCGGTTCAAGGCATCGACCGCTTGCGGCCTGATACTCGCGCTCTCGGCCTGTGGTGGCGGTAGTGGTGGAACCAATTCGACTCCGCCGCCAATATCGAGCCCGCCTCAAGCTCCAACTCCGACCCCGACTCCAACGCCAACCCCCACGCCGACTCCGACTCCGACTCCGACCCCAACACCCGGCCCGACGAGCGTCAACTTCAATACCACCGAATATAATCGCTCGAACGGAGCGGTCTCGTCCAAGGCCATCAGTGCCTGGCAGGCTGGCTCGACCGGCGCAGGCGTAAAGCTTGCGGTGATCGATTCGGGAATTAATCCGGCGCTTGCCGAATTTGCCGGACGCATCGACCCCGCCAGCCGCGATGTCGCCGGCTCACGCGGTGTTTCCGACGAAGATGGCCATGGCACGGCCGTCACTGCCACCGCCGTCGGCGCGCGCAACGATGCCCAGAACCTTGGCATCGCTTATGATGCGACGATCCTTTCCTTCCGCGCCGACACTCCGGGGTCGTGCGCCGAAACCGGCGAGGACAAAGGCTGCAGCTTTTCCGACCAGTCGATCGCCGCCGGGATAGACGCGGCGCGTCTTGCCGGTGCCAAGGTCATCAACATGTCGCTCGGCGGGGACGCTGCCGGACAGGTTCTTCTCGGCGCGATCGCCCGCGCCGCCAACGCCGGAATTGTAATGGTCATTTCGGCCGGGAACGACGGCAAGGATCCGGCCAAAGGCGCCAATGCCGACGCCTTCGCCTTGAGCGCGGCGCAGGCCCATCCAGGGCGAGTAATTATCGCCGGTGCCCTCGATACCAATCTGACGGACCTCGCGGACTTCTCGAACCGCGCCGGCTCGGGGCAGCAATCCTATCTCACCGCGCTTGGCCGCGCGGTGCGCACGATCGACCACACCGGCACCGGCTATCTTTATTCCGGAACCAGCTTTGCCGCGCCGATCATCAGCGGAGCGGCAGCGCTGTTGGCGCAAGCCTTCCCCAACCTGTCGGGTCAGCAGATCATCGACATATTGTTCCGCTCGGCGGACGAGCTTGGCGCCGTCGGCACCGATGCGACGTTCGGGCGCGGGCGGCTCAACATCCAGCGCGCCTTCCAGCCGATCGGGACGATGACGCTTGCCGACGGCAAGACTGCAGTCACTGGCGAGTCCCTTGGCGGCGGGCTTCCGGCCGCGTCCGGGGATGGCGGCGGCGGCAAGACGGGTTCGAAGTTCGGGACGATTGTCCTGGACGGCTTCTCGCGTGCTTTCGCGCTCGACCTTACCCGATCGCTCGAAGCGGCCGAACAGCGCCGGCCGCTCGAACAGGCATTGACCGGGCGCAGCCGCACCAACGGCGTGAGCGCGGGTCCGGTCGCCGTGTCGCTGACCGTCGCACAGCGCGAGCAGCGCCCGTACGTCGACCTCGCCCAGCTTGCGATCGGCCCTGACGATGCGCGTCAGTCGCGACTGGTCGCAGGCAATGCGATCGCGCGTCTCGACCGCAAGACGCAGTTCGCTTTCGGCATAGCCGAAGCCGCCAAGTCGCTCGAACGCGATCTTACCGGAGCTACCAGTGGAGCCTTCCTTGTTGCGCGCGACACCAGTGCGGAGCCCGGCTTTGCTGCCCGCCGCGGGTCGAGCGTTGCGGTCCGGCGCGAGCTGGGGCGTACGCTCGGGCTGACCCTGTCTGCCGAAAATGGCGAAGTGTATCGCCAGCGTCGCGCCGATCAGCTTGAAATGCCTTATCGCCTTGCAACGGCCACGTTCGACAAGCGCCTCGGCAATAGCTCGCTGTCGCTAGGCATGACCCGCCTTGATGAGCAGCGCAGCCTGCTTGGCGGACGCATGAGCGAAGCGCTCGGCGGTGGCGGCTCGTCGAGCTGGTTCGTCGATGGCGAGGCGCGTCGTGACTTCGGCAACGGCTTCACCGCGGCTCTATCGGCCCGCCGCGGCTGGACGAGCTTCGGCGCGGGCCGCTTCTCCACTTCCGCTTATGCCTTCGACCTGGCGAAACTTGGCCTGTTCGGCGGCGGCGATCGCCTTGGCCTGCGCGTGTCGCAGCCGATCCGCGTTGAAAGCGGCGGTCTCGCGACGATGCTTCCGACCGGCTATGACTATGCCACCGGCCTCACGTCCAACGGGCTGCAGCGCCTCTCGCTAAGTCCGAGCGGCCGCGAAATCGATGCCGAACTCAGCTACGGCACGCGTCTGGGATCCGGGTGGATCGGAGGCAATATCTTCGCCCGCCATAATCCCGGCCATGTCGCTGGCGCCAAGCCTGACGTCGGCGCTGCGATCCGCACGAGTTTCGCCTTTTAATAGCCGCGAAACTAAACGGTGAAGCTCTCCCCGCAGCCGCATGCGCCCTTGGCGTTGGGGTTGGCGAAGGTGAATCCCGCCGCAAAGTCGTCCTCGACCCAGTCCATCGTGCTGCCGATGAGATACAGGATCGACCCGCCATCGACGTACAGCGTTCCGCCCGGCGCAATGATCTTCTCGTCGAAGGCAATCTCGCTGGTGACGTAGTCGACCGAATAGGCCAGGCCCGAGCAGCCGCGCCGTGGCGTGCTCAGCTTGACCCCGATCGCGTCGGTGGGTGCGCGTGCCATGAGGTCGGCAATGCGCTGCTCCGCGGCCGGCGTCAGCGTGATTGCGGCGGGCCGTGCGCGGGCTTTTACGTCGCTCATCATAGCATCCCCAGCTCAAGCCGCGCTTCGTCGCTCATCTTGCTTGGGTCCCACGGCGGATCCCACACCAATTTGACCTCGGAGTCGCGGATTCCGGGAACGGCGAGAACGCGAAGTTCAACCTCCGCGGGCATCGACTCGGCGACCGGGCAATTGGGCGTGGTCAGCGTCATCGATACCACCGCGTCGCCGTCGGCGCTCACGGCAACGTCGTAAATCAGTCCAAGCTCATAAATATCGACCGGAATCTCGGGGTCGTAGATCGACTTGAGTGCGTCCACGACTGCCTCGACCAGCGCTTCGTTCGACGTCGCCGGGTCGATCGCAGGCTTTTGTTCGGCAAGAAAGCCCGCCAGATAATCGCGCTTGCGCTCAAAGTCCGGAGTCACGCGTGCGCGCACCGGCGCATCGACCGACTCGACTTCTTCTATTTCGATCTTGCTGCCCTCGTTCATCCGAAAATCCGTTTCACCCAAAAATTCGCTTAACGGTGGCCAGTCCCTTAAGGAGCGCTTCGACATCGCTGTCGTCGCTATGCGCCGCGAAACTGACCCGCGCCGTCGCCGGTACTCCGAGCCATTCCATCAACGGCTGCGCGCAATGATGGCCGGCGCGGATCGCCACGCCTTCGTCATCCAATATGGTGCCGACATCGTGGGGGTGAACCCCGTCGAGCGCGAAACTGACGATGCCCGCACTTTCCGCCGGACCGAACAGGGTCAGCCCGGCAATCTTGCCAAGCGCATCGCGCGCCGTTGCGACCAGCGCAGCCTCATGCGCATGAATGCGCCTCAGCCCCAGATCGCGTACCCAATCGACTGCCGCGTGAAGCCCGATCGCGCCAACGATGTGCGGCGTCCCCGCCTCGAAGCGCTGCGGCGGTTCGGCATAGGTCGACTGCTCGAACGACACGCGGTCAATCATCGCCCCGCCGCCTTGCCACGGCGGCATTGAGGCGAGCAGCTCGGCTCGGCCCCACAGTACGCCAATCCCGGTGGGGCCGTATAATTTATGTCCCGAAAAGGTGTAATAATCGCAGCCAATTGCGCCAACATCGACGCTTAGCCGTGGCGCGGCCTGGCACCCGTCGAGCAACAGCTTGGCGCCGACATGATGCGCAATCGCGGCAGCGCGCCTCGCGTCGAGAATAGACCCAAGCACGTTCGAAACATGGGCGAAAGCGACGATGGCATGTTGTTCGGTAAGCATCGCCTGCGCCGCGTCTAGGTCGATCTGCCCGTCGTGCGTCAGTGGGCAGACGTCGACGTCATAACCGGCAAGTTGCCACGGGATGATATTGCTGTGATGCTCAAGCTGCGACAGCAGGACCCGGTTACGCTTGCCGCGCGGGAAAGTGCGCGCGACCAGATTGATTGCTTCGGTCGCACCGCGCGTAAAGACCAATTCTTCGGCCTTTCCGCCAATCAGTCCAGCCGCTGCAGCCCGTGCCTCTTCATAGGCCGTCGTCATGCTTGCCGATCGCGCATAAACGCCGCGGTGCACGCTTGCATAATCGCGGGCATAGGCATTGGTGATTGCGTCGATCACCGCTTGCGGTTTCTGCGCTGACACCGCGCTGTCGAGATAATGCCAGCCGGCGATGGCGGGGAATTGCCCGCGCACGTCAAGCTTGCTTGCAAGCTGCGTCTCGACGTTCATGCCACCCTCCACAAGGCGGCGCGCGCGAGTTCGGCGATGCCATGATCGTCGCCCTCTATCTCGCTCCACAATCCGGCGACGAAGCCTTCGAGTAAAAGCGCCCGCGCCGAGGCCGGGTCAAGTCCGCGCGCTGCTGCATAGAATAATTGCTGCGGGTCGAGTTCGCCTACCGTCGCGCCATGCGCGCACTTGACGTCGTCGGCGTAGATTTCGAGCTCGGGCTTGGCATTGGCGGTTGCGCCGCGGTCGATCAGCATGGCCTTGACCGACTGGACGCTGTCGGTCTGCTGAGCGCCACGCGCGACCGCAACCTTGCCCATGTACGTTCCGACCGCAGTGCCGCCGAGAACGCTTCTAACCGTCTGGCGTGACGTCGCGGCAACGCCGATGTGGCGGACGGTGGTGACGATTTCGAGCGTCGATTTGCCCGAACCAATGTTCGCCGCGTCGAGTCCGAAGTGCGCGCCGTCGGCAAGCGTCACGTCAATCTCGATCCGGCCATAAGTGGCGGCGGTATTAAGCGCGAAAATGTTGGCCGTGGCACCGGCCTCGAGAACGATCTCGGCCCGCCGCACCTGCACGGGATCGGCGACCGGCACCCAGATTTGCTGCAGCTTGGCGTGCGCAGCAACAGTCACGCGTTCAGGGTGAGCAAGGTCGCTCCATACCGACGCCAGCGCGGCGACATCGGCATAGCGATAGGCTTCCATCTTGCGCGTCGGGAGTGCGTTCACGCCGCCACCTCGCCATAGCCCTGGCGTTCAAGCTCGTGTGCCAGCTCCGGGCCGCCCGATCGCGTGATCCTGCCATCCGAAAGCACATGCACCCGGTCGGGGCGAACATAGTCGAGCAAGCGCTGGTAATGCGTGATCAGCAGCACTGCTTTGTCGGGCGCGCGCATGATCCGGTTGATGCCCGCGCCGACGGCTTTCAGCGCATCGATATCGAGCCCGCTGTCGGTCTCGTCGAGGATCGCGAGGCGCGGGGTCATGATGCCCATCTGGACCATCTCCGAACGCTTCTTTTCGCCGCCCGAGAAACCGACATTGACCGGGCGCTTGAGCATTTCCGGGTCCATGCCAAGCGCAGTCGCTTCGGCCTTGGCAAGTCGAATAAATTCCGCCCCCGAAAGCTCCTTCTCCCCGCGTGCCCGGCGCTGCGAGTTAAGCGCCTCGCGAACGAACTGAAATGACGATACGCCGGGGATTTCGACCGGATACTGAAACCCAAGAAATATACCGGCCGCGGCGCGCTCGTGGGGCTCGAGGGCAAGCAGGTCGACTGCTTTCCCCTCCCGTTCGTCCCGAGCGAAGTCGAGGGACGTTGGAACGGACGTGTCTCGACTTAGCTCGACACGAACGGGGTTGGGTGTGAACGTTACCGATCCCTCGGTCACCTCATACCCGGGCCGCCCGCCAAGCACATAGGCCAGCGTCGATTTCCCCGCCCCGTTCGGCCCCATGATCGCATGGATCTCGCCCGCTGG
>JALYRC010000165.1 GCA_030855555.1 Pseudomonadota bacterium | reverse complement strand
GGTCTTGTGCGTGTAGACATTGCCGGGGATCGGCTCGATGCACGCCGAAGTGCCGCCGCAGATGATGCTGATCGACGCGGTCGGCGCGATCGCCATCTTGCAGCTGAAACGCTCCATCACGCCCATGTCGGCAGCGTCGGGACAGGGCCCGCGCTCCTGGGCCAGCATCATCGACGCCTGGTCGACCTGGGCGCGAATGTGCTTGAAGATCTTCAAATTCCACGACTTGGCCATTGCGCCTTCGAAGGGCAGGCTGCGCGCCTGGAGGAAGCTGTGGAAGCCCATCACGCCAAGCCCGACCGAACGCTCGCGTTCGCAGCTATATTTGGCGCGCGCCATTTCGTCGGGCGCTCGCGCGATATAGTCGGTCAGGACGTTGTCGAGGAAGCGCATGACATCCTCGATGAAGCGCTTGTCGCCATTCCATTCGTCCCAAGTCTCGAGCCCGAGCGACGACAGGCAGCACACCGCGGTGCGCTCGGCGCCAAGATGGTCCTTGCCGGTGGGCAAAGTGATTTCGGAGCACAGGTTGGACGTCGTCACCTTCAGCCCGAGGTCGCGGTGATGCTTGGGCATCGAGCGGTTCACCTGGTCGATGAAGATGATATAGGGCTCGCCCGTGGCAAGGCGGGTCTCGACCAGTTTCTGGAACAGGCTGCGCGCATCGACCTTGCCACGCTCGGTGCCGTCGCGTGGGCTACGCAACGTGAACTCGTCGCCGGTGCGAACCGCTTCCATGAATTCGTCAGTGATCAGCACGCCGTGATGGAGGTTCAGGGCCTTGCGATTGAAGTCGCCCGACGGTTTGCGGATTTCGAGGAACTCCTCGATCTCGGGGTGCGAGACGTCGAGGTAGCAAGCTGCCGAACCGCGGCGAAGCGATCCCTGGCTGATGGCAAGCGTCAGGCTGTCCATCACGCGCACGAACGGAATGATTCCGCTGGTCTTGCCGTTCAGTCCAACGGGCTCGCCGATCCCGCGGACCGCGCCCCAATAGGTGCCGATGCCGCCGCCCTTCGACGCCAGCCAGACATTCTCGTTCCACGTGTCGACAATGCCGCCCAGGCTGTCGCTGACCGAGTTGAGATAGCAGGAAATCGGCAGGCCGCGGCCGGTGCCGCCATTCGACAAGACCGGGGTCGCGGGCATGAACCATAATTTCGAAATATAGTCATAGACGCGCTGGGCGTGGTCCTGGTCGTCGGCATAGGCCGAAGCGACTCGCGCGAACAGGTCCTGATAGGATTCGCCGGGAAGCAGGTAGCGGTCCTGAAGCGTGTCCTTGCCGAAGTCGGTGAGCAATGCATCGCGCGATGCATCGGTGACGATGTTGAACGCCCGGCGATCGATCGTCTTGCTGTCGCGCTTGGGTTCAGTTGCCGAAACGTCCGCCGTGCCGACATCGCTCGAGCTTGCAAAGTCCATCGTCATTCCCCGTATTGCTCGCCGTTCTTCGACGGCTTGTTCTGTTTCTGTTCGACTCGGCGTCATCAGGAGACCCTAGCCTATTTTGCCGCCCAGCGGAGGTTTTCACGCGCGCTGTCCCCGATATCCACAGGGCACGCACGGGCCCTTGCTGGAAATAGACATTTCCAGCCCCAACCACAACAAGTTGAGAGCGGCCCCCGCCGGAACACGACATATAGTGGCTGAACCGCAGCGAGACGCAATAGTGAAAATTAAGAAAGGATGAAAAAACGTCCCATCGGGGGTCGCTGTGGCGGCGCGGCCACGAATCGTTCCGGACCCGCGAGAAGGCGATCGGAGCCCCTAGGCCCACTCGTTTGGCGCGGACACCCAATCATGTTACTGTCGCGGCACATCCGAAGGGGGAACTCGGCATGTCCAAAGCAGCATCGTTGCTATTCGCGTTGGTCGCCTATGCGATCTTCTTTGCGACCTTTCTCTACATGATCGCATTCGTCGGCAATTTGTCGTTCGTGCCGAAGACTATCGACCGTGGTCCCGACACTTCGCTTGCTCTGGCCGTGGTCATCAACCTTGGGCTGATTGCCCTGTTCGGAGTGCAACATAGCGTCATGGCGCGGCCGGCCTTCAAGCAGGCTTGGACCCGAATCGTGCCGAAGCAGGCGGAGCGCAGCATGTTCGTGCTGTTAGCAAGCGTCGCGCTGATCATCCTCTTCGCTTTCTGGCGTCCGATAGCGGGCACGGTCTGGTCGGTCGGTGGTCCCGCCGCGGTGATCCTTTGGGGCCTCTTCGCGCTCGGCTGGGGAATCGTCCTTTTGAGTACCTTCCTGATCAATCATTTCGAACTGTTCGGGCTTCAGCAGGCTTGGTTCCACGCCCGCGACCGTGAAGCTGCAGCGCCGCAGTTGCGCGAGCCTCTGCTCTACCGCCTCGTCCGCCATCCGCTCTACAGCGGCTTCTTCCTGGCCTTCTGGTCGACGCCGCAGATGAGCTACGGCCACCTGCTGTTTGCGCTCGGAATGTCGGTTTACATGCTGATCGGCGTTCGCCACGAGGAGCGCGACCTCGTCGACATGTTCGGCGAGGATTATGAAGATTACCGGCAGCGCGTCGGAATGATGACCCCGAGAATGCGGCGACCGGCGCGCTAAGGTTGCCGAGCCAAGGGTCGTTTTGGGTGAATGGCGGACTGTCCGCTGTGGGTGGAAAGCGGTCGGGCAGCTTCAAAGATGAAAGCTTGGAAAGCTGACATCACGAGGTTTAGTCTTGTTGAGCCCTGGCTTCGGCTTGCGCTAACACTTTACCGTGCCACAGGACCGAGGCGCACGGACAGTCCAGTCGCGTCTCGCTCATGCGCGGGGCGCAAGATAGCGAAATGCCCGTGCAATGGCGTCACGATCAAACGGTTTGGATAGAACTTCGCATCCCGATT
>JALYRC010000155.1 GCA_030855555.1 Pseudomonadota bacterium | reverse complement strand
CGAATCGCTTACCGACGTGATCGAGCTTGTCCCCCAGGGCTGATTTCAGGAGTGCCACCATGAAGACCTTCGTGCCTCTATTGCCGCTTGCCCTCGCCCTCGCCGCGCCCGCTTCGGCCGCCACGCTTAACGAAGCGATCCGCGCCGACATGCCGCAATTGATGGCGCTTTACCGCGACCTTCACGCCAATCCCGAACTGTCGATGCAGGAAGTGCGCTCCCCGGCCAAGCTCGCGGTGGAAATGAAGAAGCTCGGTTTCACCGTCACCGAGAAGGTCGGCAAGACTGGCGTCGTCGCGGTGATGACCAATGGCGCCGGCCCGGTGCTGATGATCCGCGCCGACATGGACGGGCTTCCGATCGTCGAGCAGACCGGCCTGCCCTTCGCGTCGAAGGTCCGCGCCAAGGCCCGCTCGGGCGTCGAGACCGGCGTGATGCACGGCTGCGGCCACGACACGCACATGACCGCCTTTATCGGCACCGCCCGCCGGCTCGCGGCAATGAAGTCGCAATGGTCGGGGACGCTGGTCATGATCCTCCAGCCCGGCGAGGAAACCAGCGAGGGCGCGAAGGCGATGCTCGAGGACGGGCTCTTCACCCGCTTTCCAAAGCCCAATGCCGTAATTGCCTTTCATGACGCAGCGGCCCTGCCCGCTGGCGCGATCGGCGTGACCCCCGGCTATGCGCTCGCCAACGTCGACAGCGTCGATATCACCGTCAAGGGCGTCGGCGGCCACGGCGCCTATCCGCAAACCACCAGGGACCCGATCGTCCTTGCCAGCCGCATCGTCACCACTCTCCAGACCCTGGTCAGCCGTGAGAATGATCCGTCCAGCCCGGCAGTCGTCACCGTCGGCAGCTTCCTTGCCGGGGCCAAGCACAACATTATCTCCGACGAGGCCAAGCTTCAGCTGACCGTCCGCAGCTACACCCCCGAAGTGCGCAAACTGCTGCTCGACGGAATCAAGCGCATCGTCCGCGGGGAAGCGATTGCCGCGGGAATGCCCGACGCCAAGATGCCGATCGTCACGGTGCGCGAGGAAATGTACACGCCCTCGACCTTCAACACCGAGAAGCTTTCGGCCCGCGCGCTCGAATTGTTCGCCAGCCACTTCGGCCCGGGCCGCGCGATCAAGACCCCCGCGGTAATGGGCGGCGAGGATTTCAGCCGCTTCTGGCTTGCCGACAAGTCGATGGAAAGCCTGATCTTCTGGGTCGGCGGCACCCCCAAGCCGGTGTGGGACGCGGCCAAGGGCGACCAGGCCAAGCTCCCGTCGCTCCACAGCCCTTATTGGGCTCCGGACGCCGAAGCCGTCATCTCGACCGCTACGGAGGCGTTGACCGTTGCGGCGCTGGATGTGCTCAAGAAGGGGTGAGCGTGCGGAACGCTGGTACATTGGAGTATTGATATGGCCTTGTTCATTGTCTTTCTGAACGCCCTGCTTGGCACGGCGATATTGGGCGTGGTTGCAAGGTCCCTAATCGATCTTTTTAGTGTCACCCTTCCAGCGCGCTTTGGCGGATTCTGCATCGCTCTTGGCTTTGCTCTCGGGCGCTACTCTTTTGTTGGCCCCATTGATGGTCATCTCTGGATTTCTGCGAGCGCAGCGCTCGGCGCGGTCGTAGCGCTAATTGGTCTTTGGTATTGGCTCGTAGCTAAGTCACCCGCCCTACAAGCCGAGAAACAAAATTGACGTTCGCTCTCTAAGATAGAAGAGGACCCAGTGGACCATTCGACGCCCAATCTTCCATCGCGATTATTCGCGGACACCTCCACTTTCTACTCATCCCTTGGATTTGTGGAGAGTTGGAGGGACGATGGCTGGATGATCCTGAAACGCGGCGAGCTGTCCCTCGAGTTCTTTCCGCATCCCGATCTGAGGCCCGCCAAGAGCAATTTCAGTTGCTGTCTTCGCTTGGACGATATGGCCAACTTCTATGCGGGTTGTCAGGCCGCGGGTCTGCCCGAACAGTGTTGGGGATGGCCCCGCCTCCATCCCCCCAAGCAAGAGGACAGCGGGCTGACCATCGCCTACATGGTCGACCTTGATGCAACCCTGCTCCGCCTCATACAAAACTGACGTCTTTATTCACTCGCCGCGTTGAGCGCTTCGATCTGCCCGGGAGTCAAATCGAGCGTCAACGCGGCGGATAAATCCTTGAACTGTTCGAGGCTCGTCGCACTCGCAATCGGCGCGGTAATGCCCGCCTGGTCCTTGGTCCACGCCAGCGCGATCGTTGCCAGGCTTGCGCCGGTTTCGGCGGCGATGTCGTCGAGCGCGGCGAGGACGCGCGGACCCTTGCCTTCGAGATATTCGATCGTGCGAAGCCCGCGCGGACTTTTGCCGAGGTCGTCCTTCGATCGATATTTGCCGGTGAGGAAGCCATTGGCGAGGCTGTAATAAGGGAACACGCTTAGCCCCTGATTGAGCGCGACGATGCTCAGCGGCCCTTCGAACTTGTCGCGCTCGACGAGGTTGTACCACGGCTGGATCGCCACCGGCGCGGTGATCCCATTCTGATGACACGCTGCGAGCGCCTGCTCGACGCGCTCGGCGGTGAAATTGCTCAACCCCGTCGCGCGAACCTTGCCCGCTTTGACCAGCGCATCGAACGCGCCAAGGCTGTCCTCGAGCGGAACGCTTTCATCATCCTTATGCTGATAATATAAGTCGATCCGCTCGATCCCAAGCCGCTCGAGCGAGGCGTCGCACGCCGCCGCGATCGTGGCCGGCGCAAGCCCGGCCATGAATCCGACCTTGCTTGCGATCACCACCTTGTCGCTCTTGGCTGCGTCGCGCTTGAGCCAGCGCCCGATGAGGCGCTCGCTTTCACCGCCGACATGCCCCGGGGCCCACGCCGAATATGAGTCGGCCGTGTCGATCATCGTCCCCCCGGCATCGACGAAGGCGTCGAGGATCGCGAAGCTTGCCGTTTCGTCGGCGGTCCAGTCGAACACGTTCCCGCCAAGCGCCAGCGGCGCAACCATCATGTCGCTCGTCCCAACCTGTCGCATCGTCATTTAAGCAGCTCCTGATCATGCCACGCCGCGGCCTCGCGAACGCGCTGTGTATCGCCGCGCGGGACCACCAGCACGGCTTCGTTGGTTGCAATGATTACCAGTCCCTCGACTCCGATCGCTGCAACGCGCGGCCCCGACGACCGGATCAACGTGTCTTTACTGTCGATCGCCACATGTCCGGCGCCGACGCTATTGCCGCTTTCGTCGCAATCGGCGGCGTCGAGCAGCGACTGCCAACTGCCAATGTCGGACCAGCCCATCGAAACCGGGACGACCGAAATGGCTTTTTCCTTTTCCATCACTGCATAATCGATCGACTGCGACGGCGAGCGCGCAAAGTCTTCGCTGCCCGGACGGACCGCAGCGCCCTCACGCTCCGCCGCCTTGAGCGCCCGGCGTGCGGCTGCCAAAATGTCGGGGACATGGCGCTCAAGCGCCGCAAGCCAGATGGAAGCGCGGGCAAGAAAGATTCCGGCGTTCCAATAATAGCCTCCGGCGTCGATAAATGACCGCGCGTGTGCGGCATCGGGCTTTTCGATGAAGCGCTCGACCTTGCGCGGCCCATTTCCGGCGGCGGCCGCAATATAGCCGAAACCGGTCGCGGGGTAATCTGGCTCGATGCCGAAGGTCACAATGTCGCCCGCTTCCGCGACCTCGCGCCCGGCGTCGATTGCAACATGGAAGGCGGCGACATTGGAGATGTGATGGTCGCTTGGACTGATGAGCAACAACTCGTCGGGCTCGGCCGTTAGCGCGGCGAGCGCGATCGCCGGTGCACTGTCGCGCTTCATCGGCTCCAGGATCAGGACGGCGCCTTCGACCGGTGCAAGCAAGCTACCAAGCTCGGCGGCCTGCGCCTGGTTGGCGACTATGATCGGTGGACCGAACCGCGTCCTGTCTTCGAATCGGGCAATCGTCTGCTCGAACAGGCTAGTTGCGCCGATCAGAGGCAGCAGATGCTTCGGCCGTGCAACCGTCGACATCGGCCAAAGCCGCGTCCCCGCGCCGCCCGCCAGGATCACCGGACGGACCCGCCCCCCAACATTCATTTTTTGAACTCCTCTTGAGACGCAAAGCGATGGCCGTCATAGGTTCCGCCTCATATGCCCCCGCGCAGCATTCGAACACTGTTCACCAAACATTTGTAAAGTTTTGCGACACTGCGCTCATGTCGGACGATTTTACAGTGTCAGCCTGATGCAAGCCCTGGTCGCTTTCTGGTCGCACGCGCTTGCCGCTACCCTCTACTCTGGCCTCGTCCTGTGGGAATTGGGACGAGGCATTCGCATCGGCAATGAGCAACGCATGTTGCTTGCCGCACTTGCACTCACCGCTTGCTGGGCATGGCTGACCGCCGTCGAGCCTCACTCCATTCTTGCCGCTTATGCCGAGACCGCGCGCAATCTGGTGTGGATCGGCGTGCTTTATCGGCTGGCCGAGGGCGACGGCGACGATATGCGCCAGCGCGGCGTGCGCCCGGTATATGCTGCGGTGGCTGGTGGGCTCGGGCTGCAGATGCTGCTCGACACCCTGCCCCTGATCATCGGCGGCAGCGACACCGACACTGCCTTGCGCTCGACCGCGGTCCTCCTTCGCCTCACCGCCGCCGCCGGCGCCCTTGTGCTGGTTCATAATCTCTATGGTCAGGCCGCCCCCGCCAGCCGCGCCAGCATTCGACTCGCGATGCTTGGGCTGGCCCTGATGTGGGTCTATGACCTCAATCTCTACACCGTGGTCTACGTCGATCCGGGCGCCGCGCGCGGCCTGTTCGACTGGCGCGGGCTGGCCGTTGCGGCGACCGCGCCGCTCATCGCTCTGGGCGCAGCCCGGGGCGAGGGCTGGCGAGTGCGGCTTTCGCGCGCGGCGACTTTCCAGTCCCTGTCCCTCCTCGCCATCTGCGCTTATTTTGCGCTTATGGCAGTGCTTGCCGCCGCGCTTCGCGGAAGCGGGGTCGACTGGACGCGCAACCTCGCCGTCGCGGCAATGGCGATGTTGACCGTTGCAGCGCTGGTTCTGGTCCCCTCGCCCCGCGCGCGCGGCTGGGCCAAGGTCAAGCTTGCCAAGCATCTGTTCGAGCATCGCTACGACTATCGTTCCGAATGGCTGCGCTTTACCGAGACGCTTGGCGCATGGGGGCCACAGGCCGCCCCGCTTGGCGAGCGAGTGGTCAAGGCCTTCGCCGACATGCTCGATGCACCGGGCGGTATATTGCTTACGCCCGAAGACGGTGGCGCGTTCGAGCTTGCCGCCGACTGGAACTGGCCGGGCAGCACCAGCCCCGCAGCCAGCGCCAGCCACGAAAGCGCTGCCGCCTTCTGGCGTGCCATTGCCCACGATGGCCGGATCGTCGATTTCGAGGCCCGGCGCGGCGGCTGGGACGATGCGCGCGACGCCCGCCTGGATATTCCCGAAGCATTGCTTGCCGAGCCTCACGCCTGGGCCGGAATCCCGCTCATCCACCAGGAGCGTCTGGTTGCGCTCGTCGTGCTTGCCACGCCCGATTATAATCGGGCGCTCGATTGGGAGGACTATGACCTGCTTCGCACGGCGGGGCGCCAGGCTGCATCAAGCCTCGCCGAAGCGCATGGCCAGCAGGCGCTGGTCAATGCGCAGCGGTTTGAGGATTTCAACCGCCGCTTCGCCTTCATCCTCCACGACATCAAGAATCTGGTCAGCCAGCTAAGCCTCGTTGCACGCAATGCCGAGCGGCACGCCGACAATCCCGATTATCGCGCCGACATGATCGCGACGCTCAAGTCCTCGGTCGGCAAGATGAACGACCTGCTGTTACGAATTGCGCCCACGGGTGAAGCGCGCGACGTCCGGCTCGGCGCGGTCGAGCTTCGTCCCTTGCTTAGCGCTGCGATCGCCGCGCAGCGCCGCAACCGTGAAGTGCGCTTGTTCGGCGATGCCGGAGACTGGGTCATCGCCGACGGTGCAGCTTTGAGCCAGGCGCTCGGCCATTTGCTCCACAATGCCGTCGATGCAAGCCCGCCGGGCGCACCGATCATCGTGCGCGTAGACCGTGCTCACGACCAGCTTTCCATCGCAATTATCGACCGCGGACCGGGCATGGAGGCGGATTTTGTGCGCAATCGCCTGTTCCAGCCCTTCGCTTCGACCAAAGTGGGCGGGTTCGGGGTTGGTGCCTTTGAAGCCAAGTCCTTGATTTCCGCCATGAACGGCCGCCTCACCGTCGAAAGCCGCCCCGGCCAGGGCAGCCGTTTCGTCATCTCCTTACCACTCTCCCAAAAGGTCGCCGCATGACCGATCCCTCGCTCCCCGTCCTGCTAATCGTCGAGGATGACGAAGGGCTCCAGCGCCAGTTGAAATGGGCCTATGAAGGCTATTGCGTGGTCGCCGCCACCAACCGGGCGCAAGCGATCGACATGATTCGCCTTCACGAGCCCGCGGTCGTCACGCTCGACCTCGGCCTGCCACCCGACCCCGACGGCACCACCGAAGGCTTTGCGACGCTGACCGAAATATTGACGCTCAAGCCCAACACCAAGATCATCGTCGCCTCGGGTCACGGTGCGCGAGAGAGCGCCTTGAAGGCGATCGCGCTCGGTGCCTATGATTTCTATCGCAAGCCGGTCGACATCGACGAGCTTGGCCTCGTCGTCGCACGCGCATTCCACCTCGCCGAGATCGAGGCCGAGAACCGACGCCTCGAGCTTTCGTTCGGCGAAGCACAGACCGTGCTTGGGTCGATCGTTACTGCAGCCCCCGAAATGCTTGCCGTGGCACGCACCATCGAACGCGTTGCCACCGCCGACGTCTCGGTCATGCTGCTCGGCGCGTCGGGGACGGGCAAGGAACTGCTCGCCCGGGCGGTCCATGAAAAGAGCCCCCGCCACCGCGGCCAGTTCGTCGCGATCAACTGTGCCGCAATCCCCGAGAATCTGCTCGAGGCCGAACTGTTCGGTTATGAGCGCGGCGCCTTTACCGGCGCGGTCAAGACGACGCCCGGCAAGATCGAGCAAGCACAGGGCGGAACCCTGTTCCTCGACGAGGTCGGCGACATCCCCCTACCCCTCCAGGTCAAGCTGCTGCGTTTTCTGCAGGAACGGGTGATCGAGCGGATCGGCGGGCGCGTTCCCATCGCGGTCGACACGCGGATCGTTTGCGCCACTCACCAGGACCTCGACGCGATGACCGCGGCGGGAAGTTTCCGCGAGGATCTCTATTACCGCCTGGCCGAAATCGTCGTGCCCATCCCAAGCCTCGCCGAACGCTCGGGCGACGCAGTACTTCTGGCGCGTCATTTCACCAATCGCTTCGCCCGCGAGTTGCAGGTCAACCTCAACGGGCTTGCCCCGGACGCGGTGGAAGCCATCGCCGCCTACCGCTGGCCCGGCAACGTCCGCGAGCTGGAAAACCGAATCAAGCGCGCAGTGATCATGGCCGACGGCAAGACGCTGGCCGCGGCCGATCTCGACCTGCGGCGTGGAAGCGCCGAGCCACTTGCAATCAACCTGCGCGCGGCGCGCGAAGTCGCCGACCGCAAGGCCATCAACCAGGCGCTGACCCGGACCGAGAATAATATCTCAAGCGCGGCCAAACTTCTCGGAATCAGCCGCCC
>JALYRC010000151.1 GCA_030855555.1 Pseudomonadota bacterium | reverse complement strand
CGTCGATCCCCTAGATATGGATTGCCTTGTCATAAGCCCCAAGCACGCTTTCGTGCATCATTTCGCTCAGCGTCGGATGCGGAAAGACGGTCTGCATGAAATCGCTCTCGACCAGCTCGGCGGTCTTTCCGACCGTGTAGCCCTGGATGAGTTCGGTGACTTCAGCACCAATCATGTGCGCTCCGAGCAATTCGCCGGTCTTGGCGTCAAACACGGTTTTCACGAACCCTTCGACGTCACCAAGCGCGATTGCTTTGCCATTGCCGATAAACGGGAATTTGCCGACGCGAACCTCATGGCCCGACTGCCTTGCCCCGGCTTCGGTAAGCCCGACCGACGCAATTTGCGGATGGCAGTAGGTGCAGCCGGGGATGTTGCTTGGGTCTAGCGCGTGCGGGTGGACATCCTTGTTACCCAGCGCCTGGGCGATGGCTTCGGCGGCGATGACGCCTTCATGGCTCGCCTTGTGCGCAAGCCAGGGCGGAGCGGTGATGTCGCCGATCGCCCAGATGCCGGGCACGTTGGTGCGGCACATCGGATCGGTCTTGAGGAAGCCGCGCTCCATCGTCACACCCAGTTTCTCAAGCCCGATGTTCTCGGTGTTGGGGACGACGCCAACGGCGACGATGCAGTGCGAAAAGCGCTGTTCGCTGCTTTTTCCGTCCTTGGTCTTGATCGTCGCTGCCATGCCTTGCGGATCGGTCTTGAGGCTCTCGACCCCTGCGCCGGTCAGGATATTGATGCCCTGTTTGGTCAGCGATTTGGCCAGCGCCTCCGATATGTCCTTATCCTCGACGGGCACGATGCGGTCGAGCATCTCGACCACCGTCACTTTAGCGCCGAGGTCATTGTAGAAGCTGGCAAACTCGATCCCGATCGCGCCCGAGCCAATGACCAGCAAATCGCTTGGCATTTCCTTGGGCACCATTGCGTGGCGATAGGTCCAGATGCGCTCACCGTCCGACTTGGCGAAGGGCAGCTCGCGTGCGCGGCCGCCGGTCGCGACAATGATGTGCTTCGCTGCGAGTTCTGTGATCTTCCCGTCCTTGGTGACGCTTAGCTTGCCCGCGCCGGTTAGCGCGCCGTCGCCGAAGTGAACCGCAATCTTGTTCTTTTTCATCAACCCGGTGACGCCCTGGTTGAGCTGTTTCGCCACCCCGCGGCTTCGCGCCACCACCTTGGCAAGGTCAAAGCCCGGAGCGCCGGCGGTCAGACCGTAGGCGTCGGCATGCTTCATGTGATGGAATACTTCGGCCGAGCGCAGCAATGCCTTGGTCGGAATGCACCCCCAATTTAGACAGATGCCGCCGAGGTTCTCGCGCTCGACGACCGCCACCTTGAGACCCAGCTGCGAAGCACGGATCCCCGCGACGTAGCCGCCTGGACCAGAACCGAGGACGATGAGGTCATACGTATCAGCCATATTTCTCTTCCTCTGCCGCGATTGGGCGCGGCTTGTCCTGATGGTCGAGCGCAACGAAGGTGTATTCGCCGCTTGCTACTTTAGTTTGCGTTTCGCCGTCGCGTTCGCGCGCCACCGCGTCGACCGCGATGCGCATCGAGGTTCGGCCTTGTTTCACGATCTCGGCATAGACCGAAATTTCATCGCCGACGCTAGGCGCACCCGGAAAGGTCAGCCCGTCGGCTGCAACCACCACCGCCTTGCCGCCCGAGTGGCGCGAGGCGAGGCTGCCCGCAGCAAGCGCCATCTGGCTCATCAGCCACCCGCCGAACACCCCGCCATAAGGGTTGGTGTCGGCCGGCATGGCGGTGACGCGGATGAGGGGAATTCGCTCCTCGACCAAGCTCAAGCCACCAGCCCCAACGGGTTCTCCACCAGCCGCTTGAACGCCTGCATCATCCTTGCCCCGTCGGCGCCGTCGATGGCGCGGTGGTCGAAGCTGCCGGTGGCGCTCATGATGGTCGCGACCTTGAGCGCGTCGTCGATGACATAGGGGCGCTTTTCGCCAGCGCCGATCGCCATGATCATGGCCTGAGGCGGGTTGATCACCGCGTCGAACTGCTTGATCCCGAACATTCCCATATTGGAAATGCTTGCGGTGCCGCCCTGATATTCGGCGGGCTGGAGTTTGCCTTCCTTGGCGCGGCCCGCGAGATCGACCATTTCGGTCGAGATCGCGCTAATCGCCTTGGTGTTGGCGCCCGTGACGATCGGAGTGATCAAACCACCATCGATGCTGACTGCGACCGAAATATCTGCTCGCGAATATTTGATCAGCGTGTCGCCGGCGAAGCTGACGTTGCATTCCGGCACTTCGATCAGCGCAAGGGCGAGCGCCTTGATCAGCATGTCGTTGACGCTGAGTTTGATATTGCGGCTGGCCAGGCTGGCGTTGAGCTCGCCGCGCAGCCTGAGCAAGGCGTCGAGGCGGATATCGACCGTCAGATAGATGTGCGGGATCTGCTGCTTCGATTCGGTCAGGCGGCGTGCGATGGTCTTGCGCATGTTGGACAGCTTGACGACGTCGTGCGGGATGTCGGTTTCGATCGCGGCTTGCTTCGCTTCGGCCGGCTGAGGGGAAGCGCTTGGTGTCACCGCGGCAGCCTGCGCCTGTCGAGGAGCCGTCCCTGCCCCTGCGCCGAGGTCGGCGCGAACGATGCGGCCACCGGGACCTGATCCGGTGAGGCTCGCAAGGTCGATCCCCTGCGCTTCGGCCAGGCGCCGCGCGAGGGGGGAAGCTTTCACTCTTGCACCGTCGGCCCGAGCCGGAACGGGTTGCGGTGATGGCGCAATTGGCGTCGCAGGTGAAGCGGGCGTTTCGCCGCCGCCTTTCGCTGGTGCTGCCGGGGGTGGCGCAGCCACTTCTTTTTCAGGCGCCGGAGCCGCTTTAGCATCGGGCGCGGCTTCGGAAGAGTCGGACGTGCTCTCCCCTTCGGCCGCGATCAGCGCGATTGCGGTGCCGACCTTCACGCCGTCGGTGCCCTCGGGAATGAGGATCTTGGTGACGGTTCCTTCGTCCACCGCTTCGAACTCCATCGTCGCCTTGTCGGTTTCGATTTCGGCGAGAAGGTCGCCCGATTTCACGGTGTCGCCTTCCTTGACCAGCCATTTAGCAAGCGTGCCTTCCTCCATCGTTGGCGACAAAGCGGGCATTTTGAGTTCTGTCGGCATGGGTGTTTCCGGCTGTGAGACTTGGCAGGCACAAAGGCCAAAGCACGCCGCCGGGTCAAGGGGGCGGAAAATTTAAGCCTGTCCGGAGAGGACGGCCATCAAGGCGAATAAGGTGCTGTATCTTGCATCGCGAATGCACTTGGCGCAGCGTCAGGCGCTCAGGGGATTGACGCATGGCACGCACCTATCTGGTAGTGGTCGACGATAGCGCGGAGTCGCGCATGGCGTTGCGCTTTGCCGCTCGGCGCGCGGTCAAGACCGGCGGATCGGTCGAAGTGCTGGCGATCGTTCCGCCGCAGGATTTCGTCCAATGGGGCGGCGTGCAGGCGGCGATCGAGGAAGAGCAAAGGCTGCGGATCGAGGCAAGCGTCGCCGCCAACGTCGGCGAGATCGTCGACGCCGCGGGGATCAAGCCAATGATCGTCATCCAGGAGGGCGAGCCGGTGAGTACGGTTCGCGCTTACATCGGCACGCGCAGCGACATTGCCGCATTGGTGCTCGGTGCCGCCCCGTCGGGAAACCCCGGACCCGTAGTCGCCAATTTCACCGGTGCCGATGCGGGGAAGCTGCCGTGCATCGTCATGATCATCCCGGGCTCGCTAAGCGATGAGCAGCTGGAACTGCTGAGCTGATCAGAGGGCTCGCGCCAATATCTCGCCAAGTCTTACGCAGCCTGCTTCATCTTCGCTATCGAACCGCGACACCGTCGGGCTGTCGAGGTCGAGGACGGCTATAAGCACGCCATCGTTGCCGACGATGGGGACGACCAGTTCGCTTGCCGAAGCCGCGTCGCAGGCGATGTGACCGGGGAAAGCATGGACGTCGTCGACGCGCTGGACGGTTAGCGTCTCCGCGGCGGCGCCGCACACGCCCTTGCCGAAGGGGATGCGAATACAGGCCGCGCGTCCCTGGAACGGCCCAAGCACGAGTTCACCATCGACATTGCGATAGAAGCCAGCCCAATTCAGATCGGGGAGCGTTTCGAACAGCAACGCCGCAGCGTTCGCCATATTCGCGATGCGGTCAGGCTCGCCCGCAACCAAAGCCTCGAGCGCGGCGGCGAGGTCGCGATAAAGGCTGGCCTTGTCGACTGCGTCGATCTCGAAGTCATACATCAGTCGAAGCTCACTTTCCCTCGGCCTTGCTTGATCGCTCCGCGGCCTTTTTTCTCATCGACACGCCTGGCCTTGGCCGAGCGGCTCGGCTTGGTCGCGCGGCGGCGAACCGGGGCAATATGGGCCGCTGTAATCATCCCTGCCAGCCTCTCGCGAGCATCGCAGCGATTGCCCTCCTGCGTGCGATAGCGCTTCGCCGTAATGATCAGTTCGCCGCCGCTCGTGAGCTTGCTTCCGGCGATGACCTTCAAGCGCGCATAGGCATCAGGGCTCAGCCCGAGTTTGAACACATCGCAGCGCAGTTGGCAGGCGGTCGCGACCTTGTTGACATTTTGTCCGCCGGGGCCGGTCGCGGCGAGGAACTTCTCGCTCAGCGCATCCTCGGGAATATCAGCCGGCGACATCGACCGGTTCGCTTGCAAGCCAATCGCCGAAGCGATCGGGCAGCGGCGCCGTGACGTCGATCGTCGGCTTGTTGCCGCGCGGGACGACGAGGCGCGAGGCGTGAAGCAGCATTTCACCGCCGGGATAACCATAGACACGGTCGCCGACGATCCCGACGCCAAGCCCTTCGCGGGCATGGGCACGGATTTGATGAGTGCGGCCGGTAAGCGGGCGGAACTCGACGAGCGTCTTGCCGTCACAAACGCGAAGCTTGCGCCAACGGGTCTGGGCGGACTTTCCGCCAAGCTTGCCATCGGCATCGCCGACCATCCGCCAGCCGGCCTCGGCACTCGACAGTTTGCCAAGCGGCAGGTCGATCAATCCGTCGTCCCCGTCAATCTCCGCGCCAAGTACCGCGATATAGACTTTTTCGACCTTGCCAGCTTCGAAAGCAGCTTGTGTTTCGGCGCGGGCACGCGGGTTGCGCGCAAACAACAGGCATCCCGACGTGTCCTGGTCGAGCCGGTGCATCGCGGTTGGCGGGCGCTTGAAGCCGAGCATCAGTTCCTGGATTCGATATTCGATGCAGTCGCCGCCCAGCCGCGGAGCGTCGACCGGAAGCCCGGCGGGTTTGTCGATGACGATTGCGTCGCCATCGATGAACAGGATGCGGTCTTCAAGGTGCATGGCGGGGCCGATGCCACGGCACGTATCCTTGCGCAAATCTTTACCGCGCCACTTAAGCCCGCCACACACCGTTGCAGCCGCGCAACATGGTGCAATGTTAACTGAGCTTTACGCACTATTAACCTTTTGCCGTCACATCTTAAATGGTTAATGGACGCTTAGACGTCGTTGAGGGCGCGCCGTGTTGGCCGACGCCGGATTGGCGACCGGAAGAGGGGATGGACTATGCGGGTTTTGCTGATCGAGGACGAAGCGACCATCGCCAAAAGCATCGAACTGATGCTCGGGACCGAAGGCTTCAACGTCTACACCACCGACCTTGGCGAAGAGGGTTTGGACCTCGGCAAGCTCTATGATTACGACATCATCCTGCTCGATCTTAACCTGCCCGACATGCACGGTTACGATGTGCTCAAGAAGCTGCGCACCGCCAAGGTTGGGACCCCGGTCCTGATCCTGTCGGGCCTCAACGAAATGGACAGCAAGGTCCGTGCGCTTGGCTTTGGCGCCGACGACTATGTGACCAAGCCATTCCACCGCGACGAACTTGTCGCCCGCATCCACGCCATCGTCCGCCGGTCGAAAGGCCACAGCCAGTCGGTCATCCGCACCGGCAAGCTGGCCGTCAACCTCGACGCCAAGACGGTCGAAGTGGATGGCAGCCGCGTCCATCTGACGGGCAAGGAATATTCGATGCTCGAGCTGCTCAGCCTGCGCAAGGGCACGACCCTGACCAAGGAAATGTTCCTCAATCACCTCTACGGCGGAATGGACGAGCCCGAATTGAAGATCATCGACGTGTTCATCTGCAAGCTCAGGAAGAAATTGAGCCTGGCGTGCAATGGCGACAATTATATCGAGACTGTATGGGGTCGCGGCTATGTGCTGCGCGACGTCGATGGCGATGTCGCGACCAACGACGTAGCAGCGGTGGCTTAACGCGAATTTTTGCGCGAAATAACGGCGGAACAGAGGTGTTTCGCCGTTTTTTTGTGCGAAAAGCACGCATCCGGGGCGGTCTCCAGACACTTGCCTTCAGAGGGAAAAGGCAATCCTTACGCCTAAGTTCGCTAAAGTCTCCGGGAGTCCGACCATATTTGCCGCCGGTCGATCGAGCAACGTTGCCGTTACTGCGACATTGGCAGGAGATCGGCCTGTAGGACAGTTTTTTCGTCGCCCGGAACGCGAGTAGTCCACAGGCGACCGAAGATCTCGTCAAGCTCTACGGGATCGAAAGGGTCGAGGCCCGAGCCGGGAAAGAGGCAGGTTTCTCCAAACCACAGCCGACCCGCAACCTCGTAGAAGTCGACCCGCAAATGATCCCGGTTGCCGGCAATCTTTTCCGCGGCGTCGAGCATTTCGGCGAGGCGCATAGGCCTATCAACGTCGGCCGAACAATGAGAAATCTTCGACCAGTCACGATCATATTGCACCCAGCGATGGTCGGCATGGCGATCGACGTGGACTTGGACGAACGGGGCAACACCGCCGAACACGAATAGTTTATAGTCGGTCGGGAGTCCCTCTGCAGGTCCGATGAACGGCTCGACAAGTAGAGATTGCTCGGCGCGGCCATAGTGCCACTCGTCGAGCCACTTGCCGTAGACGGTTTTCAGCCAGCTGGGTGCGAGCCGCCGGGCACGCTGCCAGTCCTTTACGCAACGGACCACGACGAACTGCTTGCAGCCGTGGTTCGATTTGACGATCAACGGCAATGGCCAGGGGGCAACGTCCGGCAATCGCCTGCCCTGCCACAAGGTCGGAATGATCAGTTCCGGTCCGATCCGCTCGGCAGCATAAGCTTTTGCATAGAATTTGTCGGTCAGGGCCGCGAGACCGAGGTCGCGGTCATAAAGTTTGCGCCACTGCACCCATTCGTTGAACAGCCGCGGGGCATCGAGATCTGGCAAGTAGCCGTGGCGCCAGAAAAAGATCATTTTCACGCGCAGCCGAGCCCCATCGGCGCGTAAAGGGAAGCCCAAGGCCATTGCGAGCGAAAAGGTCCGAGGGACAGGACGGATCATTCAAGCTCCGGAGACACAACGCTTTTTGGGCCAACGTCCCAGCGGAAGGATCGGACCGCGCAAACTCTTCAACCGCGGCATTGATTGAAGCTCGCCATAACCGTCGAGGAAATTCAGGTTTCAAGCGCATTAAACCACGTTAGCTGAAGCACGTGATCTACGCGCGAGCCGCTCGCGCCAAACGATGACGAGGCCGCTGGCAATGATGATCGGGGCGCCGGCCCAGGTCCATGGCGTCGGCATCTGCGAGAACAACCAGCTGCCGAGCAGAGTCGCCCAGAGCAGACTGGTGTAGTCCATCGGCATAACCAGAGCGACAGGCGCAAGCCTCAAGGAGGCAGTGAGCGTGAGTTGTGCAAGTCCGCCGGCAAGGCCGAGGCCGGCGAGGATCAGCCAGGTAAGCGGATCATGCGCCTGAACGGACGACATCATGAGGAGGCCAAGCGGTAACAAGGAGCTCATGGCGAAAAAGAACACCGTCGTCGTGCTTCTTTCAGTGGCGCCGAGTTGCCGGATCATGATGGTCACACAAGCCGTTACGAGCGCTCCGGCCAAGGCGACTGCCGCGCCCTGAGCCGACACCTGGTCGCCGCCCGGCTGGATGATCAAGTACACGCCCGCAAACCCTGCGACGGTAGCCCCCCAGCGCCATTTTCCAGTAGCCTCCCTCAAAACCAGTGCGGCGAGGACGGTCGCGAAAATCGGGACGGTAAAGCCGATTGCGGTCGCTTCGGCGAGGGGCAGCATGATCATTGCGAGGAAGTTCAGCGCCATGGCCGCCATCCCAACGGCCATGCGGACAAGATGAGCGCCGACGCGCTTTGTGCGAAGCGATCCGAATCCGGTCGTCATCCTTACTAGTCCAATGGCGCAAACCGCCGATCCGATTTGACGGTAGAAAAGCGTTTCGATCAGGTTCGCGCCGCGCTCGGCGGCCAATTTGACGAGCGCGAACATCACCGCGAGAAGCACGGCGGTTAGAAGCCGCAAGATCACGCCCGCCAAGGGACGTTCATCTGTACGTACGTCGGTGTTCAATATTATTCGAGCCTGAGCAGGTGAACCACTTGTCGGCTAAAGAGGAAATATGGGCGCTCGCCAAGGCTCGAAAGCGTCCGGTCGTAAAAGTGGGAACTTGCAGGCGCGCGGCGTGCTGCTTTGCGGCCACGTTAAAGGCCGTTACGGGACGAACTGAAGATCAGTTCACTTAAAGCGCTCCGCGATTCGGGCGCGACACGTTGTAAGGGTTTTTGGATGACGGTTCCGCCGATAGATCATGCGGCGACAATGGACGCGCCGATCACGCAGCCGAGCCTGCCGGAATCGCATTCGACCGTTGCGGTGCCAGCCAGCAATGGGTCATTCTGGCGCAAGTTCGCTGCTTTTTCGGGACCGGGCTATCTGGTCGCGGTGGGATATATGGACCCGGGAAACTGGGCCACCGACCTCGCGGGCGGATCGGCATTCGGCTACACCTTGCTGTCGGTCATCCTGCTATCGAACATGATGGCGATCGTGCTTCAGGCCCTGGCCGCGAAGTTGGGAATCGTTGCCGGGCTCGACCTCGCCCAGGCGTGCCGCGCCCATTACAGTCCTCCGGTCCGCATGATGCTGTGGGTGCTGTGCGAGTTGGCGATCATTGCCTGCGACCTGGCCGAAGTGATCGGCACGGCGATCGCGCTTCAACTCCTGTTCGGGATCCCGCTCGTTGCAGGCGTCTGCCTAACCGCGCTTGACGTGTTGCTGATCCTGCTCCTCCAGCAGCGCGGGTTTCGAAAGCTCGAAGCTTTCATCATTGCGCTGCTGATCATCATTGCGGGCTGCTTCGCGGTCGAACTTGCGCTTTCGCAACCAAGCCTCGCCGCGATCGCCGGCGGCTTCATTCCGCGCGCCGAAGTGGTGACCAATCCGGCAATGCTGTACATTGCCATCGGCATCATCGGCGCGACGGTGATGCCGCACAATCTCTATCTCCACAGCTCGATCGTGCAAACCCGCCAGTTCGACCGCGACGACCGCGGACGGCGCGAAGCGATTAAGTTTGCGACGCTCGACAGCACGATTGCGCTTAGCCTGGCGCTGTTCATCAACGCATCGATCCTGATCCTTGCCGCGTCGACCTTCCATGTCGCGGGACGAACCGACGTGGCAGAGATCCAGGACGCGCATGCGCTGCTCGCGCCGATGCTTGGCGCTGGCGTGGCAAGCACATTGTTTGCGGTCGCGCTGCTTGCGTCGGGACAGAATTCGACCATCACGGCGACGCTTGCCGGCCAGATCGTGATGGAGGGTTTCCTCAACATTCGCCTGCCGGCCTGGCTGCGGCGCCTTGTCACGCGGCTGCTGGCGATCGTTCCGGCGGTGATCGTAGCATCCCTCTACGGCGAAAGCGGGACGGCGAAGTTGCTGGTATTGAGCCAGGTGATATTGAGCTTTCAGCTGCCGTTCGCGGTCGTGCCGCTTGTTCAATTCACAAGCGACCGAACGATGATGGGGAAGTTCGTCAATCCGAACTGGCTGAAAGCCGCGGCGTGGATCATTTCCGCTGTGATCATCGGGCTCAACATCAAATTGCTGGTAAATTTCGTGCTATAGACTTCAAGCTTCGATAAAGGCCGGCGACCGATCGCGAGGGAGCGGCTTGTTATCAACCAGGTATGCTGGGGACCTGGCGGCGCAAATCCGGCTCTTTATGCATGAAGGTGATCTGCAGGGAAAAGGCGAGCTCCTGATCCGCGAACAGCTTAGCCGCTGCATGGTCGAGCAAGTCGGTCTCGTCCCGGCCCAAGCCAATGCGTAGGCGGTTGAGTTCGACGCTTAGCAAAGGAACCGCGGAGGCGGTGATCGCGCATTGAAGATTTACCGAGACGTTCGAGAAAAATTGAACATCTTCGACCCAGCCGCCGACCTTCTGAAGCGCCTCGGTCGTAGAATTGATTACTCCTTGGCGCTCCAGGCGGCTGAAAGCATTGAGGCGCACTATGTCGGCCATAAGTTCGTCGGACCCGTTTCGAGGATGTTATCGATTGAGCGAATTCGCCAAATTGCTCAAGCCTTGGCTGAGGCGGCACTCGCGGCACCGCCTTTAGTTTCGCGCAACGCTCCGGCCTGCGCCGGAGCACATATTGCTTATGCGTCGACGAGGATCCGGCGGGGGGTTCGGGTCGGGAGCGGCCTCTCGACAACTACCTCCGGCTCCGGCACCTCCATCGAGCGCCAGCCGTCGCGGCCTAGCCGTTCCATCGGCTTGAAGGTCGCTTTATAGGCCATGCGGTCAGAACCTTCGACCCAATAGCCCAGATAGACAAAGCCGAGGCCTGCCCGCGCCGCACGGGTGATGTGATCAAGGATGATGTAGGTGCCAAGTCCTTTGCGGGCATCGTCGCCGACGTCGTAGAAGCTGTAGATCATCGACATGCCGTCGGCCTGCTGGTCGCTGAGGCAGGCCCCGACAAGCTTGCCGGGGCGACCGTCGACGGACGGTTCGCGATATTCGATGACGAAGGTGCGCACCGGCGTTTGCTCGACCATGTCGGCAAAGTCCTGCTCGTCCATCTCGGCCATGCCCCCGCCTGGGTGGCGAGCCGCAAGATATTTGCGCAGCAAGGCATATTGCTCTTCGGTCGTCCACGGCTTGCAGGCGCTGACTTCAAGGTCCGCGTGGCGGCGAATGAGTTTGCGCTGGGTTGCGCTGGGCGTGAAACGGTCGGCGGCTACGCGGACCGAAACGCAGGCGTTGCAGTCGATGCAGGACGGCCGATAAGCGACCGATTGCGAGCGGCGAAAACCAATCCGGCCAAGCGCTTCGTTCAGCTCGCCTGCATTGCGGCCGTTCAATTCGGTGAACACCTTGCGTTCGACCTTGCCCGGCAAATAGGGGCATGGCGTCGGGTTGGTCACAAAGAATTTGGGGAAGCGAAATGGGGCAGTCACAGGCCGTGCCTCCGAACTTGGTTACGAAACTCTTTATGCTACCGGTGAACGCGCTTGAAAAGGGTTGGTTCGGCAGATTCAGGGTTAACGATCGCACTGTCCCTGTTGGGGACGGTTGGCGTTAGCGGTCAGTCGAGCGAGGCGCGCTCGACTTCGAAGCCGGCGGCCTCAAGCGCTCCGACCAATTGCTGGAGCGCCTGGGCGTCACGCGCTTCGCATTCGACCTCGATCACCGTGTCCTTGGCTGGCAGGCGCGTGAAGATCCGCTGGTGATGGACTTCGATGATGTTGACGCCGCATTTGTGGAACGTCGCGGTGATCGCAGCCAAAGCACCGGGGCGATCCTGCGCCGCGATTTTCAGCCGGGCGATGCGGCCGCACCGGACAAGTTCGCGGACCAGCACATTTGCAAGCAAATGGGTGTCGATGTTGCCGCCGCATAAGATGGTACCGACCCGCCGTCCGCGATAACGATCGGGGTTGGCAAGAATGGCCGCAAGCCCCGCGGCCCCTGCCCCTTCCACGACAGTCTTCTCGATCCCCACGAGCAAGGCGACGGCATGCTCGATGTCTCGCTCGGCGACCAGGTCGATGCGGTCGACGTTGGCGGCGATGATCTGGCGGGTGAGTTCGCCTGGCACCTTGACCGCAATCCCCTCGGCAAGCGTGTCGCCGCCAATCGCGCCGCTGCCGCCCTCGACGACGTTCTTCATCGATGGATAAAGCTCGGCCTCTATCCCGACGATCTCGATTGCGGGGTTGATCGCCTTTGCCGCAGTCGAGACGCCGCTGATCAGGCCCCCGCCGCCGATCGGCACCACGAGCATGTCTAGGTCCGGCACTTCGGCGAGCATTTCGAGCG
The DNA here is from genome assembly GCA_030855555.1 of Pseudomonadota bacterium. Lineage (GTDB taxonomy): Bacteria > Pseudomonadota > Alphaproteobacteria > Sphingomonadales > Sphingomonadaceae > Sphingomicrobium. The sequence continues at coordinate 10,009 of JALYRC010000151.1, read as the reverse complement.
CGATCGTCCCCGCCCCGGCAATGACCGCAGCATCGTCGAACGGGTGGACGAAGACCATGCCCTGCTCGGCCTCGAGCTCCTTGGCATGAGCGTGCGCGTCGTCAAACCGCTCGCCAAGCAGGATGACCTGCGCGCCATGGCCTTCGGTCTGCGTGACCTTCATGGTCGGAGTGCTGACCGGCATTACGATCGTCACCGGAATGCCAAGGCGCCGGCCATGATAAGCGACCGCCTGGGCGTGGTTTCCGGCCGAGGCCGCGACGACGCCGCGCGCGCGCTCGCTTTCATTGAGCGCGAGCAATTTGTTAAGCGCGCCGCGTTCCTTATAGGCTGCGGTGAACTGCAGATTTTCGAACTTCAACCAGATGTCGGCGCCGGTGATCTCGGACAGTGTCCGGCTGCGCAGGGTCGGCGTGTGGACCACCGAGCCGGCGATGCGCGCGGCGGCGGCCTGGATGTCGGATAGGGTTGGGAAGTCGGTCATCGCAATGCGGCCTAGCCCTTCACGACGCGCCAAACAATGCTATGCCTTTGGCATGCGCACCTCCTTGATCGCAGCCACGGCGCTGCTCCTCGCCGCCGTTTCGACCGCCGCCATGGCCGACACGCTGGTCGACAATGCCAATGGCATCCAGATCGATGCGAAAGGCCGGTTGCAGCGCTTCACAGGCCTGGTCATCGGCGACGACGGGCGCGTCGTGAAGCTGCTTGCCAAGGGCCAGGCGCGGCCGAAGGTCGATCGAACAGTCGATGCGGGGGGACGTACTTTATTGCCCGGGCTGATCGATGCGCATGGCCATGTCATGTCGCTTGGCTTTGGTGCGCTCCAGCTCGACCTAACGGGGACAAGTTCGCTTGCCGATTTGCAGCAGCGGCTCAAGGCTTACGCCGCTGCCAATCCCGATGCGAAATGGATCATCGGGCGCGGTTGGAACCAGGAATTATGGGCCGACAAAGGCTTCCCGACCGCGGCTGATCTGGATGCCGTCGTTGGCGACCGGCCGGTGTGGCTCGGGCGGGTCGATGGCCATGCTGCAATTGCGAATAGTGCCGCGCTCAGGGCAGCCGGCATTACGGCGCAAACCAAGTCGCCTGCGGGCGGGCGAATTGAAAATGGCCTGTTCGTCGACGCCGCCATGGAATTGGTAGAGCGCAAGGTACCCGAACCGGACCAGGCCGCATTCGACGCCGCACTGGCAAAGGCGCAGCAGATCATGCTTGCAAATGGGCTGACTGCAGCAGCCGACATGGGAACGAGTGCTAAGGATTGGGCGGCGATGAACCGTGCCGGACGGTCCGGATCTCTCCAGGTCCGAGTGCTCGGCTATGCCGGCGGGATCCCGGAAATGCGGGCGATCAATCGGGGCAAGCCGAGCGCATGGCTGTTCGGCGATCGGCTGCGGCTGGGCGGAGTTAAACTCTATGCCGACGGTGCGCTGGGGTCGCGGGGGGCGTGGCTGAAGGCACCCTACCACGACAAGCCCGACACGCGCGGGCTAAGCCTGATCAACGATGCCGAGCTGGCAAAGCAGGCCGGCGAGGCCGCGGGCAATGGTCACCAATTGGCGATCCACGCCATCGGAGACGCCGCCAATGCGCAGGTCATCACCGCGTTCGAGCGGCTTGGGCAGCGCTATTCGGGCGACCGGCGCTGGCGGCTCGAGCATGCGCAGATCGTCGATGTCGCGGACCTGCCGCGCTTTGCACCAGCCGGCATCATTGCTTCGATGCAACCGACTCACCAGACCAGCGACCGGACGATGGCCGAGGCGCGGCTTGGTCCGAACCGGCTCGGCGGCGCTTATGCGTGGCAGACGCTGGCGAAGTCAGGAGTAAGGTTGGCGTTCGGGTCCGACTTTCCGGTGGAATCGCCCAACCCATTTCCAGGCCTCGCCGCGGCGGTCAGCCGCCAGGACACGAATGGGCAACCGGCGGGCGGATGGCGCCCGCATGATCGGGTAAGCTTTGGCCAGGCCCTCGACGGATTCACGCGCGGCGCGGCCTATGCCGGATTTGCCGAGCGGAAGATCGGCAGCCTCGATGCCGGCAAATATGCCGACTTCATTTTGGTCGACCGCGACGTCAGCGCCGTTGCGCCAGGCGATCTCGCACGGACCCAGGTGGTCGAGACCTGGGTTGCGGGCAAGAAGGTATGGGAACAGGCCGTTAACGGCGGTCCCGGAGAGCGCGGCCGCTAAGCATTGCCGGCGTCAGGATTTGCGGCAGTTCCTCCGGCTCTGCCTGACTGGGGCGATACCATAAGTAGAGCGGAACACCGGCGCGGGCGCGCGCGTCGAGGAAGCGCGTGATTGCCGGATCACCGTTGGTCCAATCGCCGACGAACACTTTGACTCCGGCCTTGCGAAATGCGTCCAACACCTCATCGCGATTGATCGCACCGGCTTCATTGACCTTGCACGTCAGGCACCAGTCGGCGGTGAAATAGACGAACGCAGGACGTCCCGCCGCTTGCTCGCGCGCCACTGCAGCCGTGCTCCACGCCACTGCGCCGGGCGGGAGCCGCGAAGAATATGTGGATCGGAAGGGGACCAGCAAAGTCGCCGCAACGGTGATTGCGAGCACTGCAGCAAGGGCGATCCAGCCCCCGGGTGCCCCGCGGCGCTGGCGCAACCCAGCCCAGGCCAGAACAAGGGTCAATATAGCGACCGCAGCCATCCCGATGCCAAGCGCAGACGCCCCGCCCTGCCGCCACAGCAGCCACAGGCAGCCAACCGCGGTCGCCGCCATCGGGATGGCGAGAAATCGCTGAAAGCGAACCATCCACGGACCTGGCCTTGGCAGCAGGCGCCGCAAGGCAGGGACGAATGCAATGATGACGAACGGCAATGCCAGCCCGAGCCCGAGCGCGGCAAATATTAGCATCGATCCCGCCGCTGGCAGGAGCAAGGCTGCGCCGAGCGCGGTCCCGAGGAACGGGCCGGCGCACGGCGTTGCAACGAACGCAGCAAGCGCACCGGTGCCGAAACTCCCGGTCGGTCGCTTCTCGCCGCCCAGCACTGGAAGCTCGAAGGTGCGTAGTAGATTGAGCGCAATTGCAGTCGCCAGGAGGAGGAGGATAACGATGGTGCGCGGGTCCTGGAGCTGGAATGCCCAGCCCACGGCGCTTCCCCCCGCACGGATCGCGAGCAGAACCGCACCAAGCAGGCCGGTGCCGACCACTGCTCCTAGGGCGTAAGCCAGTGCCTCACGCCGCGCGACCGCCTGGGATCCTCCCGAGCGAGCGAGATGCAGGGCCTTCAGCGCGAGGATCGGGAAGACACAAGGCATAAAATTTAGCAACATCCCCCCGACCAGTGCGCCAAGCACCGCGATCAGGATCGCCTTGGTCCCGAGGCCACCGATGGCGCGCCCGCCCTGCGGCACTTCGCCCGGAGTGGCAGTGAACGACAGCCCGCGCCCGTCGCCGAGCGCCAGAACGCCGGACAGCCTGGCTGGCGACGGACCATCTGCCTTGAGACTCGCAATCAGCGTGTCGCCATCGCGGCGGAACGACTGTGGCGCGGCATAGTCGATCACGCCGACGTCGGCGGGAAAGATATAGGGCTCACCGATGGTGACGCTGGCCGGGAGTGGGAGCGCAACCTCTAGGCGATCGCCAGCGCTCGCGAAGCGCGTCGGGCTTGCCAGCGGGCGCGGGAGCGCGCGGCGCCACTGGTCGAAACGCTGATCACTGGTCGCCATGCCGCTGGTCTGGACGTCGAGCGCGACCTCGCCGCTTTCGGGAACGCATACCTTGTCGGTGCAGGCGAGCCAATTGAGCTTGGCGCGGACCGCGATTGGTCCGGACGCCCCCGCCGGGACATTAAGCCGGACGAGGATCGCATGATCGCGTTCATAGACGTAATTCATAAGCCCGGCGATGGTCAGGCGGCTCGGCACCGGGTAGCGCAATGGCCCGAGGCTCGCTCCCGCGGGCAAGCTCCATTCGGCTCGCATCGGCAGGCCCGCGTCCCCGGGGTTGAGCCAATAGCCGTGCCAGCCGGGGCGCGTGTGCATCACGATCGCCAGATCGACCGGTTGCCCAGCCACGGCGCGCGTTTCGACGACCAGCTCTGGCGCGATTGCATTAACGCGGGGCAGTGGCAACTGGCCAAGCGCCGGGGAAGCGAACACCAATGCGAACAGGATCAGCAAGCGACGCATGGGGGGAGCGCTACAGTCTGGCGTCGCGCTAGTCGAGGTTAGGGCGCAGCCAGCGGGTCGCAGTTTCCAGATCGACTCCGCGCCGCTGTGCGTAATCGGCAAGCTGGTCGGGGCCGATGCGTGCAACGCCGAAGTAAGCGCTATCGGGGTGAGCGAAGTAGAAGCCCGACACTGCCGAGGTTGGGAGCATCGCGAAATTTTCGGTCAGTTGGATCCCGGACGCGCCCTCGCCGAGCAGGCCGAACAGCATCGGCTTGAGGCTGTGGTCGGGACAGGCCGGATAGCCCGGCGCCGGGCGGATCCCGCGATAGGTTTCGCGGATCAAATCCTCGTTGCTCAGCGCCTCGTCAGGGGCATAGCCCCACAAGGTGGTGCGGACATGCTGGTGGAGCCGCTCGGCAAGTGCCTCGGCAAAACGGTCGGCGAGCGCTTTAAGCAAAATGTCGTTATAATCGTCATGCGCTGCCTTGAAGCGCTCAAGGTACGGCTCAAGCCCGTGGAGTGCAACCGCGAACCCGCCAAGCCAGTCCTCTTCGCGCGGCGCGATTAGGTCGGCGAGGCACATGTTGGGGCGGCCGGCGCGTTTCTTGACCTGTTGCCGAAGAAAGGGAAAGCGCGTCCGCTCATTGTTGAGAACGACAATGTCATCGCCCTCTCGCTCGACTGGCCAAAGGCCGACGGTCGCACGAGCGGTGAGCCATTTCTCCGACACGATCTTGTCGAGCATCGCCTGCGCATCGGCGAACAGGCCGCGCGCGCTTTCGCCGACGATCTCGTCGTCGAGGATTGCCGGGTAATTGCCGGCGAGCTCCCAGGCGCGGAAAAACGGGGTCCAGTCGAACAAAGGGACGAGGTCTTCGAGCGGCCATGCATCGAAGACGTGCGAGCCCGGCTTGGCGGGGCGCGGACTTGGCCCTTCGGTTAGCGGAGTGAAGCCATTGGCGCGCGCTTCGGCCAGTGTCGCGAGGTCGCTCCCGCCGCGATTGGCGCGCGCTTCGCGAAGTGCGCGATAATCGTTGGCGGTGCGGTTGATGAGCTCGTCTTTGGACGGCCCGTCGCTGACCAGCGACCCCGCAACTCCGACCGCGCGGCTTGCGTCGAGAACATGGATTACGGGGCCCGAGAAGGCCGGAGCGATGCGCAATGCGGTATGCGCGCGGCTGGTGGTCGCACCGCCGATCAACAGCGGCAAGGTCATCCCAGCACGCTCCATTTCGGCCGCGACGGTGACCATTTCGTCGAGCGAGGGGGTAATCAGGCCGGACAGGCCGATCATCGCCGCATTCTGTTCGCGCGCAGTGTCGAGGATCTTGGTCCATGGCACCATCACGCCAAGATCGATGACGTCGAAGCCGTTGCACTGGAGGACTACGCCGACGATGTTCTTGCCAATGTCGTGAACGTCGCCCTTGACCGTAGCCATGACGACCCGGCCTTTCGACGTATCCACGCCGGGAGCCTTCTCGGCTTCGATGAAGGGCAGCAGGTGCGCCACGGCCTTCTTCATCACGCGTGCCGATTTCACGACTTGTGGCAAGAACATCTTGCCCGAGCCGAACAGGTCGCCGACGAGGTTCATGCCCTGCATCAACGGGCCTTCGATAACCTCGATCGGCCTTGCGTAGGTCAGGCGCGCTTCCTCGGTGTCGGCGACGATGTCGGCATCGATGCCCTTGACCAGCGCATGGGCGAGCCGCTCACGCACCGGCCAGCCGCGCCACTCCGCCGCTTGCTTCTCGGCCACTGCGTCGGTGCCGCGAAAACGCTCGGCCAGCGTGATGAGATTCTCGGTCGCGTCGTCGTGGCGGTCGAAGATTACCGCGTCGCAGGCGGCGCGAAGTTCGGGTTCGATCTCGTCGTAAACGTCGAGCTGCCCGGCGTTAACGATCGCCATGTCGAGACCCGCCGGAATGGCGTGATAGAGAAACACGCTGTGCATCGCGCGGCGCACGGGTTCATTGCCGCGGAACGAGAAAGACAGGTTCGAAAGCCCGCCGGAGATATGCGCGTGCGGACATCGAACGCGGATTACTCGGCACGCCTCGATGAAGTCGATGGCGTAGCGGCGATGCTCGTCGATCCCGGTCGCGATTGCGAAGATATTGGGATCGAAGATGATGTCCTCGGGCGGAAAGCCGGAGGCGACGAGCAGGTCATAGGCGCGGCCGCAAATATCGACCTTGCGGGCCTGCGTGTCGGCTTGGCCGGTCTCGTCGAAGGCCATGACCACGACCGCCGCACCATAACTTCGCACCTTGGCGGCAACGGCGAGGAACGCCTCTTCGCCTTCCTTGAGGCTGATCGAATTGACGATCGGCTTGCCCGAGACGCACTTCAGCCCGGCTTCGATCACACTCCATTTGGAGCTGTCGATCATGACGGGCACGCGAGCGATGTCCGGCTCGGCGGCGAGGCGCTTTAGATAGGGGGCCATGGCCAGCTCGCCGTCGAGCAAGGCCTCGTCCATGTTGACGTCGATGATCTGCGCGCCCGCTTCGACCTGGTCGAGCGCAACCGCGACGGCGGCGTCATAATCGCCGGCGAGGATCAATTTCTTGAACTTGGCGGACCCGGTGACGTTCGTCCGCTCGCCGATATTGACGAAGCGGGCGCCTACGGCGGCGCGATCAGAATCGGTCATGCGGCGAGGATCATCGGTTCTAGACCCGCCAATATCGTGCAGGTCGGTGCAGTGGGGATGGAGCGCGGTGCGGCGCCTGAAGAAGCGCGGGCGATCGCGGCTATATGCTCGGGCGTGGTGCCGCAACAGCCGCCGACGATGTTTACCAGTCCGTCGGCAAACCATTCGGCGACTTGGGCCGCGGTTTCCTCGGCAGCTTCGTCATATTCGCCAAGTTCGTTTGGCAGCCCGGCGTTGGGATAAGCCATGACGAGGGTCTCGGCCGTCGCAGCCAAGGCCGCAAGGTGCGGGCGAAGCTGCCCGGCACCGAACGAGCAATTGAGTCCGATCGTCAGCGGGCGGGCATGGCGCACGCTTGCCCAGAAGGCCTCGACGGTGTGGCCCGACAAATTGCGCCCGCTGAGGTCGGTCAGCGTCATCGAAATCATGATTGGCAGCTCGCGGCCAAGCGCCTGTTCGGCCTCGAGCGCGGCCATGATCGCGGACTTGCAGTTAAGCGTATCGAACACCGTTTCGATCAAGATCGCGTCGACCCCGCCTTCGACAAGCGCATCAATCTGCTCGCGGTAGACCGCTTTCACTTCGTCGAAATCGACTTCGCGGAAGCCCGGGTCGTTGACGTCGGGCGACAGCGACAGCGTCTTGTTGGTCGGGCCGACCGCGCCAGCCACCCACCGTTGTTTGCCGTCCAAGGCCGTAGCTTCGTCGATCACCCCGCGGATAATCCGCGCGGCGGCGCGGTTGATGTCGCCTACCAGATGCTCGGCCCCATAATCGGCCTGGCTGATGCGCGTCGCGTTGAAGCTGTTAGTGGCGAGGATGTCGGCTCCAGCGCCAACGAAACGGCGCGCGATTCCGGCGACGATCTCTGGCCGCGTCAGGTTGAGCAAATCATTATTGCCCTTCTGATCATGATTGAGCGTGAGGTCGCCGCGATAGTCGGCCTCCGCGAGCCGTTCGGCCTGGATCTGGGTGCCGTAGGCGCCATCCTTGATCAGGATGCGTTCCTTCGCCGCGGCGCGGATGGCGGTGGCGATCATCTCGCTCTTACTCCGAGCAAATGGCAGATGGCGTAAGCAAGCTCGGCGCGGTTAAGCGTGTAGAAATGGAATTGGCGCACCCCGCCGGCGTAGAGCTGGCCGCAAATTTCGCCGGCAATCGTCGCCGCAATCAAATGGCGCGCGGCAGGAAGGTCGTCGAGCCCTTCGAACAAGCGGTCCATCCAGTCGGGAATTGCGGCGCCGCACTGCCCGGCGAACTTGCGCGTCTGGGCGACGTTGGAAACGGGCAGGATCCCCGGGACGATCTCGATATCGACGCCGCGGGCGGCAACGCGATCGCGGAAGCGGAAGAAACTGTCGGCCGAGAAGAAGAATTGGCTGATCGCGCGGTCGGCGCCGGCATCAATTTTGGCGATGAGGTTGTCGAGATCGCTGTCGGGGCAATCGCTGTCGGGATGCACTTCTGGGTAAGCCGCGACCGAAATCTCGAACGGCGCGACCTTTTTCAGGCCATCGACCAGTTCGGCGGCATTGGCGTAACCTTGCGGATGCGGTGCGTAAGGCAGGCCCGGCTCGGGCGGATCGCCGCGCAGTGCGACGATATGGCGTACTCCGCTGTCCCAGTAGGAACGGGCAATGTCGTCGACTTCGCCTCGGCTGGCCCCGACGCACGTCAGATGCGCTGCCGGAGTGAGATCAGTTTCACGCACCAGCCGCTCGACCGTCGCATGAGTCCGCTCGCGCGTCGATCCGCCGGCGCCGTAGGTCACGGAAACGAAGCGCGGGCCAAGCGGTGCGAGCGTCTCGATCGATTGCCACAAGGACTCCGCCATTTTGTCCGACTTGGGCGGAAAGAATTCGAAGCTCACTTGTATGTCGCCGCGCGGATGCGCGAACAAAGGCGGATGCGTATCGAGCGCGGTCCGGCTGTCCTGGTTCATGCCGCTCTCCGTGCGCTTCGATTTTCGGTTTTGCGCGCCAGCCATAATGAGACGGTCAATTCTCCACCCGCAAGATGCTTGCTCGGCTCAGCCGCCAGCCCGGCGTCTTCGAGCCAAGCCGTCATTGCAGCATCGGCAAAGCCAAGCCGCGCGTGGGCGTCGCTTTCGCGAAGCTCTTCGCGCTCATGCGGGGCAAAATCGACGATCAGCAATCGACCGCCTTGACCAAGCAAGCGCGCTGCCTCGCCAATCGCCTGTGCCGGCGAATGGGCGAAATGCAGTACTTGGTGCAGGATCACGACGTCGGCCGAAGCGTCGGCGAGCGGCAGGGCATACATATCCCCCTGACGGAGGCTGGCGGTGCGCAGTTCGCTGGCTTCCAGCTTGACCCGGGCCAAACGAAGCATCTCCGAGGAGCGATCGACCCCGATCGCGCTTTGCGCACGTGGGCCAAAAAGTTCGATCATCCGCCCGGTACCGGTCCCGATGTCGACCAATCGCCCAATCGGATCGTCACCCAATGCAGCTTCGATTGCCTGCTCCACTTCGCTTTCAGCGACATGGAGTGAGCGGATGCTGTCCCACGTTTCGGCATGGGCTGCAAAATATCGGGCGGCCGCTTCGGCGCGGTCCGCGCGGACGGCCTCGAGCCGTGCAACATCGGCAGAGAACTGCGCCGCCGCCTCTGCCCCGCCCCATTGATCAATCGCCTCGAAAATCGGGTGCGAGCGATCACCATCGGCGAGCATCAGAAATACCCAGCTACCCTCCTTGCGACGCTCGACCAGCCCGGCGTCGGCGAGGATGCGCACGTGCCGCGACACCCGCGGCTGGCTCTGCACCAGCAATTGCGCCAATTCGCCAACCGATAGCTCCATTGACCGCAGCAGCATGAGAATGCGCAAGCGACTTGGGTCGGCGAGTGCCTGAAAAAGCACGGAAAGCGGTGCGAGTGTCGCCATGAAACAAACATATAAAGATATCTTTATATGGGTCAATCAAAGCTTGGAGTGGAGGCCCTGTCTTTTTTCTGCCGCAATTCCGATTGCGCGAAGGTCGAAGGTCCACTAATGCCGCGCGCTGGCCTGACCGAATCTTCGGGCAGGCCGAGCCTGGCGCCGCTAACCGATGGGAGGGGGCGTGTCATGCAAGGAATGGAACGATCATGAAGAAGATTGCACTGACCGTTGCGGTCCTCGCGCTCGGCCTGGCCGCGTGCGAATCGAAGACTGAAAATGCCGTTGAGAACACCACGGTCGAAA
>JALYRC010000147.1 GCA_030855555.1 Pseudomonadota bacterium | reverse complement strand
GCCCAGCCGGCGATGATCACGCCATAAACGCCAAGCGAGCTCGCCGCGAGGATGTAGAGCAGCCCGACGTTAATATCGGTCAAGACGACGCCGACGTCGAATGGCACCACCGCCCACACGATCAGGGCGGTGGCAAAGGTGATCACCGGCGCGATCAGGAACAGACCCTTGTTCGACGAGGACGGGATGATGGTTTCCTTTAGGAAGACCTTCAGTCCGTCGGCGAAGCTTTGCAGCAGGCCGAAGGGTCCGACGACATTGGGCCCGCGGCGAAGTGCGATCGCCGCCCAGATCTTGCGTTCGGCGTAGATCACCATTGCAACCGCAAGCATCAACGGCAGCGCGATGACGAGGATGCCGGCCATGGTCGCGAGAAACCACGCCCAGTCATACTGCATGCCATTACGGACGAAGAAGTCGGTCATTCCGCCGCCTCCGCATAGGATTGGCCGTGGATCAGTTCCTCGGAACAGCGGCGCATGGTGGGGCTCGCTCGGCAGATCGCGTTGGTCAGATAGAAGTCCCAGATCGGATAAGCGAGCTTGCCGTCGGCCTTGGCGTCAAGCGCGGGCGGCGACCAGTCGAGTTCGAGGATGCCGTCACGGCCCAGTTCGGGCGTGTCGGCGATCATTGCCGTACGCAGCTGGTCGAAGCGGTCGAACGGCAGCGGCGTGCCGAGCAGGTCGGACACGGCGCGCAGGATGGTCCAATCCTCACGCGCGTCGCCCGGCGGGAAGGTCGCGCGTTCGCCGCGCTGCACCCGGCCCTCGATATTGACGTAGGTGCCATGCTTCTCCGCATAGCTTGCGCCCGGGAGCACGAGGTCAGCCTGGCGCGCCCCGGCGTCGCCGTGATGCCCGATGTAAATCCTATACGCCCCCGCGAAACGCGTGTCGGCGACTTCATCGGCACCAAGCAGCAGTACCAGCTTGGGCTTGGCGGCTTCGAGGTCGGCGATCCCGCCTTTCTGGCTGAAGCCGAGAAGCAGACCGGCCATGCGGGACGCCGCGGTGTGGAGCACGTTGAAGCCATTCCAACCGTCGCGCACGAACGGGGTGGCGGCGGCGAGCGCGGCGCCAAGTCCGCCTTTTGCCAGCGCGCCGGGTCCGACGATCATCACTGGCTTGGCCGCACCCGCAATGGCTTCGCCGACCGCCTTTGGAAGTTTCGCAAGCGTCGACAAATCGTCGCCGAGCCATTCGACCTTGTAGGTCAGGTCGACCTGCGGGCCAATGCCAAACACTTTCGCCCCGCGGCGGACCGCCTTGAGCAGGCGGGTATTGACCAGTGGCGCCTCCCAGCGCGGATTGGCGCCGACCAGAAGGATGACGTCGGCGGTGTCGAGATTTGCCAGCGGGGTATTGAACCGCACCGCCGACAAGGAGCTCACGTCATAATCCAGCCCGGTCTGGCGGCCTTCCAGCAGCGCCGAACCCGCCTGGGCAAGCAGGGCCTTGGCGGCATACATGGTTTCGGCATCGAGCAGATCGCCGGCCACCGCCGCGACCGCTGGCCCCGCGCTGCGCATCTGTGCGGCGAACATGTCGAGTGCCTCGGCCCAGCTGGTTTCTTCGAGCTTCCCGTCTCTACGCGCCCACGGCCGGTCGAGCCGCCCGCGAACCAGCGCATCGACGTGGTGGCGGGTCTTGTCGTGCGCCCACTCCTCATTCACCGCATCGTTGATCCGCGGCAGGATGCGCATCACCTGGCGTCCGCGAACATCCATGCGGATGTTGGTCCCGACCGCGTCCATTACGTCGATGCCCGGCACCTTCTTCAATTCCCACGGCCGCGCCTCGAAGCTGTAGGGCTTTGACAGCAAAGCCCCGACCGGACACAGGTCGACGAGGTTGCCCGATAGCTCGCTGGTGAAGGCGCGTTCAAGATAGGTGGTGATCTGGCTGTCCTCGCCGCGGAACAGCATGCCCATGTCGGGCACGCCGGCGACTTCCTCGGCAAAACGAACGCAGCGCGTGCACTGGATGCACCGGGTCATCGCCGTCTTCACGATCGGCCCCATATATTTGTCTTCGACGCTGCGCTTATGCTCGTCGAAGCGCGACTGGCCGCGGCCATAGGCCATGGCCTGGTCCTGCAAGTCGCATTCGCCGCCCTGGTCGCAGATCGGGCAGTCAAGCGGGTGGTTGATGAGCAGAAACTCCATCACCCCCTCACGTGCTTTCTTGACCATTGCGGTATCGGTGCGGATCGCCTGGCCGTCGGCCGCGGGAAGCGCGCACGAGGCCTGCGGCTTGGGCGGGCCCGGTGCGATCTCGACCAGGCACATGCGGCAATTGCCGGCGATTGAGAGCCGCTCGTGATAGCAGAAGCGCGGGATTTCCTTGCCCGCAAGCTCGCACGCCTGAAGCACGGTCGCGCCCTGCGGAACCTCGATCTCGACGCCGTCAACGGTGACTTTAGGCATGGTCACCACCTTTGCCCTGATTGGGCCATTTCGCGTACGCAAGAAGCCACATTGCGGCAATGTTCACGAACGGAATGACAGCCAATATTGCAAACCCCCGCGAGTATCCGAGCCGCGCCAATATCTTGGCCGTCGGGACTGCGATCAGGATGATCACGAGTAAGAGCGGTATACTCTGAATAAGAAGAATCTGGAGCGTTTCCATAAATCAGGCCTTCACTCCGCCGCTTCCATTAGAGAATTGCCGCCGCGCGCGGCGATGCGCCGCTCAAGCTCCGGGCGGAAGTGTTTGATCAGGCCCTGGATCGGCCACGCGGCGGCGTCGCCGAGCGCGCAGATGGTGTGGCCTTCGATCTGCTTGGTGACGTCGAGCAGGCGGTCGATGGTGCCAATATCGGCATCGCCTTCGCGCAGCCGTTCCATCGTGCGCCACATCCAGCCGGTGCCTTCGCGGCACGGCGTGCACTGGCCGCAGCTTTCATGCTTGTAGAAATAGCTCAGGCGGCTGATCGCGCGGACGATGTCGGTCGACTTGTCCATGACGATGACGGC
>JALYRC010000059.1 GCA_030855555.1 Pseudomonadota bacterium | reverse complement strand
CCGGACCGACCGCTCTGGCAACCTCTATCGATCCCGTTGCGGCCGCCAAGGTCGCAGTGGATTTCGCCAAGTCCAATGATCGTCTCGAGATCGTTGGTGGGGCGATGGGCGACACGCTGCTCGATGTAAACGGGATCAAGGCACTTGCAGCGCTCCCGAGCCTCGATCAGCTGCGCGGTACGTTGGTGGGTCTGCTACAGGCGCCCGCCACCAAGATCGCGCGCATCGTCATCGAGCCCGCAAGCATGATTGCTCGCGTGACCGGTGCCTATGCCGCCAAGGCAGCCTGATTTTTCGCTTAAAGTTTCACCGCACGACATCATGGGGCAACGCCCCGCAAGGAGTTTTCAAATGGCAGACATCACCAAGCTCGTCGACGATCTGTCGGCGCTGACCGTCCTCGAAGCCGCCGAGCTCGCCAAGGCGCTCGAAGAGAAGTGGGGCGTTTCGGCCGCTGCTGCGGTTGCCGTCGCCGGCCCCGCCGCCGCCGCTGGCCCGGCTGAAGAAGAGCAGACCGAATTCGACGTGATCCTCACCGGCGACGGTGGCAAGAAGATCAACGTCATCAAGGAAGTTCGCGCAATCACCCAGCTCGGCCTCGGCGAAGCCAAGGCGCTCGTCGAAGGCGCTCCGAAGCCGATCAAGGAAGGCGTCAACAAGGAAGAAGCCCAGAAGATCAAGGCTCAGATCGAAGCTGCTGGCGGCACCGTCGAGCTCAAGTAACCGAGCGGCCCGCAAGGGCTGCGTAGAGTTATCCCGGCAAAGACCGGGATCCAGCTCTAAGAAATTTCGTGGGTGTCTTGAAGCGCCTGCGGACGGGAAGGGCGGCCTCGCAAGGGGTCGCCCTTTTCCTTTGCCTTAACCGGACGCCTAAACTCGTTTCGCTCAGGGTGCTGGCGAAGTGACCTTGTCGGGCGGCTCCGTCCCGTCCTTGCGGTTAGGCGATCCCGGCAGGTTTGGGCGAGCCTGGGCCACGACCCCATCGCTCGCAGCATTTTCCCCGAGTGAAGCGGCATTGCCGGCTTGCTGGAGCGCGGCCTGTGGGTCGGCACCGCTGTCAGCCGCATTCTCGAGCACTGCAGCGGCAGCCGGATCGGACTGCTCCGCAGCAGCCCGGAGATCATTGCCGCTCTCTTCCGAACGGCCGCATCCCGCAATGACGAGGATGACAGCAGCCATAGGCAGGACGCACAGGCGCATATTCCAATCTCCTTTAGATCAGCCCGAACGCGTCATGACGATTTGCGCTGCCCCTGCTGCTCGTCAATTTGCGGCGCATGACTGGCGGGAACCGATTGAGGGGTGAGAAGTTTGTGGTTCCCCCTTGCAGACGCCAGTGAAAGGCGTATATCGGCCTCATCCAATTATTGACGGCTCCGCCGCACCTTTTTGTGCGCCCGGGGTCTTTTCCGTCCTCACCGGGACACGGGCCGATACCGCGCAGCGGTCCGAACGAATGGTGAGGAAGACGCGGGAAAAAGCGCTCCACCTTTGTGTTCTGGCCACCGCCGGGACTCATTCTGGCCCCTGCCCTGTTGGGTTGGCGGTCATCTTGCGGAGCGCCACCCGGCGAGCCGCCAAGCGCAGGGAATATCATGGCCACTAAAGTGAAAGACGTGCCCACGGCTCGTTCCACGACCTCGCGTCGCATCCGCAAGATCTTCGGCAATATTCACGAAATCTCCAACATGCCGAACCTCATCGAGGTTCAGCGCGAATCGTATGAGCAGTTCCTTCGCTCCGATCCCGCGACGGCTTACGTTTCCGGTCTCGAGAAGACGCTGCGCTCGGTTTTCCCGATCCAGGATTTCGCCGGCACCGCGCATCTCGACTTCGACCGCTATGTCCTCGAAGATCCAAAATACGACACCGACGAGTGCCGTCAGCGCGGACTGACCTATGCGGCGCCGATGCGCGTGACGCTGCGCCTCACTTCCTTCGAAATCGATCCCGACACCGAAGCCAAGTCGGTGATCGATATCAAGGAGCAGGATGTCTACATGGGCGACATGCCGCTCATGACGGGCAATGGCACCTTCATCATCAATGGTACCGAGCGCGTCATCGTCAGCCAGATGCACCGTTCGCCGGGCGTCCTGTTCGACCATGACCGTGGCAAGACCCATGCATCGGGCAAGTATCTGTTCGCGGCACGTGTCATTCCGTATCGTGGCTCGTGGCTCGATTTCGAGTTCGACGCCAAGGACATCGTCAACGTCCGCATCGATCGCAAGCGCAAGCTGCCGGTGACGGCGCTGCTTCATGCGCTCGGTTTGTCGAGCGAAGAAATCCTCAATCAATTCTACAATCAGGTCGTCTACGTGCGCGGCCCCAACGGCTGGCAGATTCCTTATGTTGCCGAGAATTGGCGCGGACAGAAGCCGACCCACGACGTCGTCGACGCCGACAGCGGCGAAGTGATCTTTAAGTCGAATGAGAAGATCACGCCGCGCAAGGCCAATGCCGCCGCCAAGGAAGGCCTGAAGAACCTCATCATCCCGACCGAGGAAATTTACGGGCGCTTCTCGGCTTACGACCTCATCAACGAAACGACCGGGCAGATTTACGTCGAAGCCGGTGACGAGATTTCGGCCGAGAACCTCGAGATGCTCGATAAGGCCGGGACTGATCGTCTCGAGCTGCTGGATATCGATTACATCAACACCGGTCCGTGGATCCGCAATACGCTCAAGGCCGACAAGGCCGAAGACGGCGACATGGCGCTATCTGACATTTATCGCGTCATGCGCCCCGGCGAGCCGCCGACGCGCGAGACCGCCGATGCCCTTTTCTATGGTCTGTTCTTCGACTCCGAGCGCTACGACCTGAGTGCGGTCGGCCGCGTCAAGTTGAACATGCGCCTTGGCCTCGACGCCGAAGATACCGTCACGACCCTGCGCCGCGAGGACATTCTCGCGGTGGTCCAGGAGCTGGTGAACCTCAAGGACGGCAAGGGCGAAATCGACGACATCGATAATCTCGCCAATCGCCGTGTCCGTTCGGTCGGCGAGCTGCTCGAGAACCAGTATCGTGTCGGCCTTCTGCGCATGGAGCGCGCCGTCAAAGAGCGTATGTCCAGCGTTGACGTGTCGACGGTGATGCCGAACGACTTAATCAACGCAAAGCCGGCAGTAGCCGCGGTTCGTGAGTTCTTCGGCTCGTCGCAGCTGTCGCAGTTCATGGATCAGACCAACCCACTGAGCGAAGTTACGCACAAGCGCCGCGTATCGGCGCTCGGGCCGGGCGGCTTGACGCGTGAGCGTGCGGGCTTCGAAGTCCGCGACGTCCACCCGACGCACTATGGCCGCATCTGCCCGATCGAGACTCCTGAAGGCCCGAACATCGGTCTGATCAACAGCCTCGCCTCGTTCAGTCGCGTCAACAAATATGGCTTTATCGAAACGCCGTACCGCAAGGTGATCGACAATAAGGTCACCGACGAGGTCGTCTATCTGTCGGCGATGGAAGAGGCCAAGCACACGATCGCCCAGGCCAATGCCGATCTCACCGAGAATATGAACTTCGGCGAGGAGATCGTCTCCAGCCGCCGTTCGGGTGACTTCCTGATGGCCCCGCGCGACACCATCACGCTGATGGACGTCAGCCCCAAGCAGCTCGTTTCGGTCGCCGCATCGCTCATTCCGTTCCTGGAAAACGATGACGCCAACCGCGCGCTGATGGGCTCGAACATGCAGCGTCAGGCCGTTCCCCTCCTACAAGCCGATGCACCTTTGGTCGGCACCGGCATGGAAGAGACCGTTGCCCGCGATTCGGGTGCGGCAATCGCCGCACGTCGCGCCGGTGTCGTCGACCAGGTCGATGCCTCGCGCATCGTCATTCGCGCCACTGGCGAAGTCGATGCCGGCCGGTCCGGCGTCGATATCTACACGCTGATGAAGTTCCAGCGCTCGAACC
>JALYRC010000112.1 GCA_030855555.1 Pseudomonadota bacterium | reverse complement strand
CATCGCTGATTCTTGAATGTCGGGATGGGCATTGCCCATCTTGCTGGCCATGATCGACATTCGCCCCTTTGCTTCGCTTGGCCATGCCAATCACGGCTGGCTCGATGCCCGCCATCATTTCAGCTTTGGTAATTATCTAGACCCAGACCGCATGGTTGGGGCCGATGCAGGGTCTGGAACGACGACCGCATTGCCGCGCATTCGGATTTTTCCACCGCACCCCCACCGCGACATGGAGATTGTCACCTACGTGCGCAGCGGTGCGATCACGCACCAGGATTCACTTGGCAACAAGAGCCGGACCGCTGCTGGCGACGTCCAGATCATGAGCGCAGGCACCGGGGTGACGCATTCCGAATTCAACCTGGAGGATGAGGAAGCCACCTTATAGGGATCGAAGCGCTGTCGGACGCGGAATTGGTGTTGGTGGACGCGGCCTAAGCCTCAACGGCTTGCGTCATCTCCGCGCCCGCGCCATGACGCCCGGCATTGGCGCGCCGGGGCGGACGCGCCGCTTTCGAAACCGGGAATGAAGCGGGAATATATGCGAGGCCGCATAAGCTTATTGGAAAGTGTTGCCGTCGCTGCGGTGTTGATGCCGGCAGCACTTGCTGCGCAATCGACCAATACCACGGCTCCGGCTACGCCGACGCCTGCACCGGCCACCGAAGGCACTGCGGTCGGCCCGCCCCAGTTGCGGGATTTCAATCTGAACGGAACGGTCACTCGGCCAGCGCAGCCCGCCACCGAGACTCCAAGCCCGACGCCGAGAGCGGCTCCACCGCGCGCCGCTCCGCCGCGCGCTGCCCCTCCGCCGGCGCAGGAAGGGCCAGCTCGCGCCGCGCCGGTTGCACGTGAGCCAGTCGACGCTGCACCCCAGGAGGATCCGGCGACGGCCCAAGCGCCGGTCGACCTGCCGTCTTCGACCGCGGCACCGTCCGAGCTTGAAACACCGGTCCTTCCTGCGCCTCAGCCCGACCTGGCTCCCGATTCCGAAGCCGTAGCCGAGGTAGAACAATCCGATTTGCTTTGGTGGCCCTGGCTCGCCGCGTTGCTCGCAGTCGTGCTTGGCGCTGGCTTCCTATGGCGCCGCCGGCGGCAGGAGACGGGCGAACGTTACGCCGTGGATCATGACGCGCTTGGGTCTCTTATTGCCGCGCCTGCTGCCGGGCCGGGTGACGCGTCGATGCCGCTTGCGCGCGACATGCCGACGGTCCGCCCCGAGGGGCCAAGCGCGCGGCCGCTGTCCGATCCGCCACCTTCCGCCCCAGCTTTACCAGTCTCGCCGGTTGTGCCCGTCGCGCGCCCCGACGGTATTATCGCTTCAGGCCTCAAGCCGGAGCTCATGTTTGAACTCGAGCCGGTGCGTGCCGAGACCGACGCTGCCGAGGGCGCGGCCCTGACCTTCGACCTGATCGTCACCAACCGCGGCAGTGCGCCGGCGCGTGACGTGCTGATTGAAGCGCAACTGATCAATGCCAACCCGCAGGTCGATGCTGCG
This sequence comes from Pseudomonadota bacterium, assembly GCA_030855555.1. GTDB lineage: Bacteria > Pseudomonadota > Alphaproteobacteria > Sphingomonadales > Sphingomonadaceae > Sphingomicrobium. The sequence continues at coordinate 11,823 of JALYRC010000112.1, read as the reverse complement.
GTTGGGCGCTTCTTCAGTCAGCCGGCCGGGGCGGGCGATCGGCTGCCGATGATCCCGCCGATGAGCCATGTTTCGATCAGGACCCAGCTTGCTGCGGCCGCCGCGGATCTCGCTCCGCTCATCGTCGAAGGCCGCAAATTGTTCGTGCCAGTGATCGCGCTTAACGCACATTATCGCTGGAGCGGCGACGAGCTGAAGGTGTCGTCAAGCTTCCTCGTCGGGCGCGGCGACGCCGAAGGTGGCAAGATGGCCCCGTTCCGCCTCGACCGCGGCGCGCGAAGCTGGTCCGGGCTCGCGGCACGCCTCCACAGCAGCGGGCTCGCATCATAGTCGCTGAAGCTTGACAACCGTGTTGCTATAGCAATACAGTCGTCGCTTGTTTCAGGGGGATTATCGATGCGCCGTGAGTTTTTAGTCGGGGCTGCCGTAGCCACATTCGCAGCCGCAGCTCCAGCGATGGCCTTGCCAGCCGACTTCAAGGCCAAGGCCGATGCGTTGATGGCGCAAAGCTATGCCGCGGACGGCCCCGGTGCGTCGGTCGTGATCAGCGAAGGCGGCAAGATCGTCTATCAAAGCCAGCGCGGCCTGGCCGACATCGCCACCAAGCGCCCGATCATCGCGGCAACGGTGTTCCGTATCGGATCGATTACCAAGCAGTTTTCGGCTGCGGTGGTGCTTCAGCTGGCAGCGGAAGGGAAGCTCGAACTTTCGGATCCTATTTCCAAATTCCTCCCCGATTATCCTCAGCCGGGCGGCAGCGCGACGGTCGCGCAATTGCTCAATCATACGGTCGGCATCCAGCCTTACACCGCCATTCCCGGCTTCATGGACGAGGCCAGCACCAACCGCCCTTACACCACCGAGCAGTTGATCGCGGTGTTCAAGGACAAGCCCGCACCGTCGAAGCCGGGCGAGAAGTTCGAATATAACAATAGCGGCTACATCCTCGTCGGGGCGTTGATCGAACGGATCACGGGCAACTCGTGGTCGGCCGAAGTCGAGCGCCGCATCTCCCGCCCGCTCGGCCTGGCAACGATCGTCGATGGCGTCGGCGAGGCGAAGCTGGCGGCGATGGCCACGGGCTATACCGGCGGCGAAAAGGGCCCCGGTCTTGCCAAGAAAATCCACATGAGCGTTCCCGGCGCGGGCGGCGCGCTACTCGGCAACGCCGAAGATCTCGCCAAGTGGGGCCATGCCCTCCACCACGGCAAGGTCGTGCCCCAGCCTTATTATGCGCAGATGATTGCCCCCACCAAATTGGCCGATGGCAGCGACACGCCTTATGGCTACGGTCTGTTTCCGGGCAAATTGCGCGGGGTCGACGCGGTCGGTCATGGCGGCGGCATCTTCGGCTTTTCGACCGACAGCCTCTACGTCCCCGCCAACGACCTGTTCGTGGTAATCCTTACCAACAGCGACCAGCCCAAGGCCGATCCTGGCATGGTCATGCGCAAGCTGTCGGCGATGGCGATCGGCAAGCCCTACGAAAGCTTCGCCACGGTTGCACTCGACAAGGCGTCGGTCGAACCGCTGCTCGGCGTTTACAAGTTCGAAGGGGCCGAGCGCACCTTCGCCATGGCCGACGGAAAGCTGACCATGCAGCGCGACGGCAATCCTGCGCTCGAAGTCCATGCGGCGGGCGCCAATCGCTTTCACTATGGGGCCGATTCACTGACCTGGTTCGCAATTCGCCGCGATGGCGCCGGAGGGCCGGTGATCGAGTTCCGCGTCGACGGGGAGGAGGCGGTCCTCGGGCATTGGAGCGGCCCTGTTCCAGTGGTCGTCGCAGTCGCGGTGCCGCACGACACGCTCGCGAGCTACGCCGGGACTTATTCGACACCGATCGGTAAAGCGGTGATCGCGCTTGGCGTGGGCGACAAAATGACCGTTCAGCTGAGCGGACAACCCGCGCTGGGATTGAAGGCGCTCAGCCGGACCAGCTTTCTGGTCGACAAGGTCGGCGCCAAGGTCGCTTTCGTCGCCGCCGGCGGCAAGATCACCGGGCTGGAGATCGAGCAAGGCGGGAAGAAGCTCCCCGGCACCCGCGACTAGAGCGGCGGCGCGTTGTAGCTGTGCCAGGCGAGCACCGCGGCTGCACCGCGGTGTGGCCGCCATGCTTCGGCCAGCGTGCGCAACTCTTTTTCCGACGGGCGATCGGCAAGCCCGAGCAAGCGGCCGACCTCGATCTGCACCGCAAGATCGCCCGCGGGCCACACATCGCCGCGCCCTTCGGCAAACAACAAATAGATTTCCGCCGACCAGCGCCCGATGCCCTTGACCTTGGTTAGCAATTCGATGGCTTGCTCATCGTCGGCGGGCAAATTGGCTAGGTCGAGCTCACCCGACAGCACGAGCCCGGCCAGGCTGCGCAAATATCCTGCCTTCTGGCGTGACTGGCCAAGTGCCCGCAGTTCTTCGTCACTCGCGGCACACAAGCGCTCCAAGTCGGGCGGCGTGCCGAACGCGCCCTCCAGTTTCGTCCACATCGACGCTGCCGCGGCGACGCTGACCTGCTGCCCGACGATCGTCCGCATCAGCGTCGCCGCGCCGGGATCACTCAAGCGCGGTTCGGGGCGGCCATGCGTCTCAAGGACACGCGCAAACCCCGGCTCGACAGCCGCAAGCGCGTCGAGGCTGGCGTTAAGCGATGCGGTGGTTTGGACCATGCTTGCTCATAAGCGAGTCGAGGCTAAGCCACATTCGCCGCATAAAGCGCAATCGCCGCCGCATTCGATACGTTGAGGCTCTCCACCGCGGCGCTGATCGGCAATCGCGCAATGGCGTCGCAATGATCGCGGACGTTCTGCCGCATTCCCGGCCCCTCGGCGCCAAGCACAAGCGCGACGCGCTGCGGGCCAAGCGTTTCCTTCAGATCGCCCGTCGCGTCCCCGGCAAGCCCGATCCGCCAGAAGCCCGCCTCGGCAATTTCCTCCAGCGCGCGCGACAAATTGACGACTCGCGCCCACGGCACGCGCTCAAGCGCGCCCGACGCGGCCTTGGCGAGCACGCCGCCCTCGATCGGCGAGTGACGGTCCTGCGTCACGATCCCAATCGCGCCGAATGCCGCAGCTGAGCGCAGGATCGCGCCGACATTATGCGGGTCGGTGACTTGGTCGAGCACCAGCAGCACGGCTTTTTCGGGCGCTTCGGAGAGGAGATCGGCGAGCCACATGTCCTCCAGTGGCGCGACCTCGATCACGACCCCCTGGTGCGGCGCGTCGTTGGGGACGAGGCGGCCAAGGTCGGCGACATCCGCATAGGTTACCGGGACGTCGGCCGGAAAATTCATCAGCTTGGCGGCGTCCTGGGTCGACCAGGCGCGGATCACCTTGCGATCGGGATTGTCGAGCGCCGCCGCCACCGCATGCTTGCCCCAGAAGCGCGGGCGATTGGGGCTTCCCCCGGTCTTGGTCTTGTTCTTGCGTGCCATGGACCGGGCTCATGCGGCGCGGGTTGCGCTTAGGCAAGCCCCTCGGAGTCGAGCGCGTAGCCGGCACTGCGCACGGTGCGGACCATGTCCGGCTCGCCCAACGCCAGGCGGAGGCGGCGGATATGGACGTCCACAGTGCGCAGCTCGATGTCCTCACTGTGCGGCCAGACCGTCTCGAGCAATTGCTGGCGCGAGAAGACTCGCCCTGGATTTTCGAGGAAGTGGCGCAGCAGGCGATATTCGGTCGGCCCAAGCTGGACAGGGACGGCATCGCGCTTCACGCGGTGCGCGCCTAAATCCATTTCGAGCCCGGCATAGCCCAACGTCTCGGCGGCGAGGGCGGGGCGAACGCGGCGCAGCACTGCGCCAGCGCGCGCCACCAGTTCCTTGGGGCTGAACGGCTTGGTGAGATAATCGTCGGCGCCGGTATCGAGCCCACGGATGCGATCGTCCTCCTCGCCGCGCGCGGTGAGCATGATGATCGGCACATTGGCGGTGACCGGGCGGCGGCGCAGGCGGCGGCAGACTTCGATCCCGCTAATCCCTTCGATCATCCAGTCGAGCAGGATCAGGTCGGGCTTGATCTCCTCGGCCAGGATCAGTGCTTCCTCGCCGTCACCGGTGCGGGTGACGGAATATCCGGCGCGTTCGAAATGGAACGTCACCAGCTCGGCAAGCGCGCGGTCGTCCTCGACCAGCAGAAGGCGTTTGTTGCTCATGCCCTACGCCTTCAGCAGATCGTGGCCGCGCGGCCGGTCGGCGAGGTGCTGGCCGGTGGCGGCATAATAGACCATCTCGGCGATGTTGGTCGCATGATCGCCGATCCGCTCGACGTTCTTGGCGATGAACAGCAAGTGCGTCGACTGGCTGATGTTGCCCGGATTTTCCATCATGTAGGTGAGCAGGGTGCGAAAGATACTATTGTAGAAATCATCCACCGCGCGGTCGCGTTCGCAAACCCGGACCGCCGCCGCTGCGTCCCGCTCGACGAAAGCGGTAAGCACGTCGTGGACCATCTCGGTCGCGATCCGCGCCATTTCGGGCATCAGCGACAAGGCCTCGATCGTCCCGGCATTCTCGAGCAGCGGAACGCGCTTGGCGATATTCTTGGCATAGTCGCCGATCCGCTCGACCACCGAGCTGATCTTCAAGGCCGCGACGACATCGCGAAGGTCGCCTGCCATCGGCGCGCGCAGGGCGATGAGCTGGATTGCACGGCGTTCTGTCTCGAGTTCGAGCGCGTCGAGTTTTTTGTCATTCTCGACGATCTTCTGCGCCCCGTCGATATCGCGCTGGACGAGGCAGCGCATCGATTCGCGAATGGCGTGCTCGGCCAGCCCGCCCATCTGGCTGATAAGCGCGCGCAACCGGTCGAGGTCTTCGTCGAACGCCTTGATCGTATGTCCGCTGGTTGCCATTATTTCGCTCCGATCAGCCGTAGCGGCCGGTGATATAATCCTGGGTACGCTGCTCGCGCGGATTGGTGAAAATCTCGCTTGTCTTGCCATATTCGACCATCTCGCCAAGGTGGAAGAATGCGGTCCGCTGCGAAACCCGCGCCGCCTGTTGCATGTTATGCGTGACGATTGCGATCGCATAGCGGCCGCGCAATTCATGGATCAGTTCCTCGATCTTGGCGGTGGCGATCGGGTCCAGCGCGGAGCAAGGTTCGTCCATCAGGATGACCTCGGGATCGACCGCGATCGCCCGTGCGATGCACAGGCGCTGCTGCTGCCCGCCCGACAATGCAGTTCCGCTTTCCTGCAGGCGATCCTTGACCTCCTCCCACAGCCCGGCGCGCTTGAGCGATTTCTCGACGATCGCGTCGAGTTCGCCCTTGCCGCTGGCAAGACCGTGAATCTTGGGCCCATAAGAAACATTGTCATAGATGGACTTCGGGAACGGGTTCGGTTTCTGGAACACCATGCCGACCCGGGCGCGCAGCTGAACCACATCCATCGACGAAGAATTGATGTTCTGGCCGTCAAGTTCAATGTCGCCCGTGACGCGCGCCGCCGGAATGGTATCGTTCATCCGGTTGAGGCAGCGCAGGAAGGTCGACTTTCCGCATCCCGATGGGCCGATGAAGGCGGTGACTCGATCGTCGTGGATGTCGATCCCGACCCCCTTCAGAGCTTCTTTTTCGCCGTAAAAAACATGGACGTCGCGCGCGGTCATCTTGGGCGTGCGGCCGGGATCGAGCGTTGGCACCGTCGTGCTGCCTGACTGGTCGAGACTTGGTGACACATCGGTCATCGGCGCCGCGCTGTCTCTTCCTGGTTCGTCCAAATGGGCCTCGGCGGCGACGGCATTCGACGGGAACGGCACCGGAGTCGTAGAATTCAGGGGCATTTTTTCTTTCATGGTCAACCTACCAGCGACGTTCGAAACGGTTGCGAAGATAGATGGCGAGCCCGTTCATTAGCAGCATGAACAGCAATAGGACGATGATTGCCGCCGAGGTCTTCTCGACAAAGCCGCGATCGACTTCGTCCGACCACAAAAAGATCTGCACGGGCAGAACGCTCGACGGGTCAGTAATACCTTGCGGAGGCGATGCGATGAAGGCGCGCATCCCGATCATCAGCAATGGCGCGGTCTCACCCAATGCGCGCGCCATGCCGATGATCGTGCCGGTCAAGACCCCGGGCAGTGCGAGTGGCAGGACGTGGTGGAAGACGACCTGCATCTTTGACGCCCCGACGCCCAATGCGGCATCGCGGATGGAGGGGGGGACCGCCTTGATCGCATTGCGACCGGCGATGACGATTACCGGCATTGTCATCAGCGCCAACGTCAGCCCGCCGACAAGTGGCGCCGAACGCGGTAAATGCATGAAGTTCAGGAACACCGCGAGTCCAAGCAGGCCGAAGATGATCGATGGTACTGCCGCGAGGTTGTTGATCGACACTTCGATGATGTCGGTCCAGCGATTGCGGGGCGCGAATTCTTCAAGATACAGCGCCGACAATACGCCGATCGGAAATGCGAGCAGCATGGTCACCATGATCGTCAGGAAGCTGCCCTTGAGCGCCCCCCACACGCCCACTGCGGAGCTGTCCGTGGCGTCGGACGATGTCAGGAAGCCGGGATTGAAGCGGGTTCGGATCGCGCCTTTCGCATCGGCCGCGGCAACCAGGGCTTCGAGCGCAGGATCGCCGTCCCGCTTGGCCGCGACATCGGCTTTGGACGACAATGGCAACCAGACCTGCGCACGCCGCGTCAGCAACGTCGGATCGTCGATCAGCTGCTCGCCAAGCGAGCGCGTCGATGCGCCACCGAAGAGTTCCCCGGCACCCTCGCCGTAGGTGGCGGACGCGATCGTTTCGAGCACGCCGTCGAGCCCGGCGGCGGACAGCGCCCGCGCCGCCTGCGGACCGCGGAGGGCAGCAGGATCGAGCATCAGGTCGGAACGCGCGAAATCGACATCGAGCCGGATCTGGCTTTGGGCAAAGCCTCCCAACCCACGCGCGCCCATATTGATGAGCAGGAACGCCAGGAACGCCACCGACAGGCCGACCGCGGCAAACCCGAACAGCTTGAAGCGGCGCTCCGCGGCATAGCGTTTGGCGACCAGCCGCTTCATCGATCCGTCGGTCCAGCGCGAGGTGGAGGCAGCAGTCTTATTCATACGCCTCCCGGTAACGACGAACCACGCGGAGCGCGATCAGGTTAAGGATCAGCGTGATGATGAACAACAGCAAGCCGAGTGCAAAAGCGGCAAGCGTCTTGGGGCTATCGAACTCCTGGTCCCCAGTCAGCAATTGGACGATCTGGACTGTCACCGTGGTGACGCTCGCAAAGGGGTTGGCGGTCAGGTTGGCGGCAAGGCCCGCAGCCATGACGACGATCATGGTTTCACCGATCGCGCGGCTGACGGCGAGCAGCACGCCCCCCACCACGCCCGGCAGCGCGGCGGGAAGCACTACGCGCTTGATCGTTTCCGATCGTGTTGCACCAAGAGCCAGACTCCCGTCACGCATTGCCTGCGGCACTGCGGCAATGCTGTCGTCGGCCATCGAACTGACGAACGGGATGATCATGATCCCCATCACCAGACCCGCGGCGAGCGCGCTTTCGCTGCTCGCCGAGCTGACCCCGATTGCAAGCCCGAAGTCGCGGATCACCGGTGCAACCGTAAGTGCGGCGAAATAGCCATAGACGACAGTTGGAACCCCGGCGAGAATCTCGAGGATCGGCTTGAGCCACGAGCGTACCCGCGGCGCGGCATATTGAGTGAGGAAGATCGCACTCATCAGGCCAAGCGGAATCGCAACGATCATCGCGATTATGGCGCCGATGAATGCGGTGCCCCAGAATAAGGGCACCGACCCGAACGCACCCGACGACCCCGCCTGGTCAGCCCGCATCGCGGTTTGCGGACTCCATGTCGTGCCGAACAGGAATTCGGTCGGGCTCACCATGCCAAAGAAGCGCAGCGATTCGAACAACAGGGACAGGACGATGCCAAGCGTCGTAAGGATCGCAATCAGCGACGCACCGACCAGCAGCACCATTATCCAGCGCTCGACCCCGTTGCGGGCGCGAAAGTCGATCTTGATCCGCCGCATCGCAAGGAAGGCGCCGGCAAGCGCCAAGGCGATCGCCACTGCGGTCCCGATCGTCGCCAGCCGTGAGCCGACTTCCTCATAGACCGAGGCTAATGCGGTGGATTCTGGCGTGTAGCCTGTGCTGATTGCGCCGCTGGCAAGGTCGCGGGCTTCGCGAAGAATGGCGTCGCGCTGCATCTCGAACGCGGGCAACGCCTGGCCTGCGGGAGTGGCGAGGACCGCCTGGTCGACGAGGTGCGACTGGACCGGGCCCCAGATGGCCAGGAACAGCAGCGCCGGAAGCGCCGTCCACAGCCCGACGTAGAAGGCATGATAGATGGGCAAGCTGTTGAGGCGCGCCGCTCCCCCAGCCACGCCCCGGCGCAGCGCCGTTGCCGCGCGATAGGCATAGAGGCCGGCGGCGACAATGATCGCAAATACGGCGACGAGCGCAATGGTCATGGTCATGGCGCTCGTCGCCTGTCGCGACTTACTTGAGGGTCGATGCGTCGAGCGGGGTTAGCGCCGTCGCTTGCTTGGTTGCCGCGGCGGCATCGCCCGCAGAAAGCGGCACCAGCCCGCGCTTCTCAAGCGGTCCGCCCGTGCTCCATGCCTTGGAATAGGCCTCAATGAAGGTCTTGATCATCGGCTTGGCGGCAATGTGTTCGCCCTTGAAATAGACGTACATCTTGCGGCTTCCCGGATAGCTGAGATCCGCAATCGTCGCATCCGTCGGCAGGACACCGGCAATCGGTACCGGCTTCACCTTGTCGGCATTGTCGTCGAGGAAGCTGAACCCAAGCACGCCCAGCGTCCCGGGCGCAGCGGCGACCTTCTGCACCAGTAGGTTGTCATTCTCGCCAGCCTCTACGAATGCACCGTCTTCGCGGATCTTGGTGCAGGTCTGCTTATGCTGTTCGGCGTTGGACTTCTTAAGTGCCTTCATCGCCGGATCGCTGTCGCAGCCCTTTTCCAGGATCAGTTCGGCAAAACTGTCGCGCGTTCCCGAGGTGGGGGGCGGGCCGAGGACGCGAATCTTGATCGGGGGCAGCGACGGATTGACGTCGCGCCAGGTTTGGGCGGTGTTCGGCTTGCCAAAGGGATTTGCGGCAAGCGCCTTGTAAATGTCAGCAACGGTGAGATTGAGGTCCACGCCATTCTTGCCCTGTATCAGGGTCAAGCCGTCGATGCCGACCGGTAATTCAATGACATTCTTGGCGCCATTCTTGACGCAGTCGGCATGTTCGCTGGCCTTCATTGCGCGCGAAGCATTGACCGCGTCGGGGAACTGGTCACCGATCCCGCTGCAGAATAGCTTGATGCCACCGCCAGTACCGGTCGATTCGACGATCACGCTGCTGCCTGCGTTGGCGCGCTGAAACTCTTCGGCGACCGCGGTCGTGAAGGGATAGACGGTCGAGGAGCCGACGATTTTGATCTGGCCCGCGGCATTGTTCGCCCCGCCACCGCTGCCGCTATTGCAGGCCGCCACAAGCGCCACCATTGGCAGCACCGCGCAAAACTTCTTCATTTATCTCACTCCCAGTATCGTCTGGACGATGCCAGCCCCCCAGCGATCCCTACCGCCGTCCGCCACAGTCCCTGTGACGCTGCAGTTACGGTTTTATGACAGTGATCGAGTTGTCTAAGGCGAAAGGGGCAAGGCGATACGCACTTCAGTGCCTTTGCGGGGCACGGAGCGAATATCGAGCGTCCCGCGGTGCCGCTCGACGATATGCTTTACGATCGCCAGGCCCAAGCCAGTACCGCCCGAGTCGCGGCTTCGCGCGGCATCGATTCGGTAAAAGCGTTCGGTCAGGCGCGGAATATGACTGGCTTCGATCCCATCGCCATGGTCGCGAACGACAAGCACTGCCCGTGGCCCGTCTCGCCGGACCGACACGTCTATATCACAGCTTTGTGCCGTGCAGCCGTAGCGCAACGCATTGCCAATGAGATTGTCGGCAAGTTGCAGCAATTGGCCGAAATCCCCACGCACCGCCGGAAGGTCGAGCTCGAAATCGGGACTAATCGCGCATCGCCGCCGTTCCAGCAGGGGAGCTGCATGCTCGATGGCCAGGCGCGCTACCTCGGCGAGGTCAACCAGATCCGAAGGCGGATTGAAGCGGTCCGCTTCAATCCTCGACAGGCTCATCAAGTCCTCGACGATCCGCAGCATGCGTCTCGCTTCACTGCGGATCGTCTCGCCGAAACGGCTGCGCAGCGAATCTTCCATCGCCTGATCCTCGGCCAGCGTTTCGGCATAACCGATGATCGTCGCCAAGGGCGTCCGCAGTTCGTGGCTGGCATTGGCGACAAAGTCGGTCCGCATCCGTTCTGCCGCCTGGACTGCGGACCGATCAGTGAGCTGCACTAGTGACGCGCCATCGGCAAGCGGACGCGTGCTCAGGTGCCACGGTCGTTCGGCCGAGCCAATGCCGACGACGTCTATTTCCGCTTCGCGCCCAAGCAGGATCATGTCGAGCGCGAGCGGGTGACGGATAGCAAAGCGCAGATCGCGGCCAATGATCGCGTCGCCAAGAAGTGTGCGCGCGGCGCGGTTGGCAGCCAGTGTGCGTTGGGCGCGGACGATTAGCGCGGGTTCCGCGATCGCGTCTAATATTGCACTGGCAAGCGCGGAAATATCGGCCATGGTCCGTGCCTAGTGCCTGTTTCGGGTAAGCGAAAGCCGCCTGGGCCGAACCCAGGTGGGAGGCCGTTCAGCGAGGGCTTGGCGCGGTCAAGCTCCGGCGGCGATGGGCCCGATATGCGCCCATCGCGATGATCAGCAGGATCGGGTAGCTCCAGAAGCGTTCGGCGGCGGCATAAGCGAGCGGGACGAGCGAGGCGTCGAACAGTTTGAGCGCATGCGCCGCACTTGCCGTCAATTGAAGCCCAGCAACCCACAACGGCCAGAATCGGCGGGAGGTCAGCGCCAGCGTAACGAACGCCGTGAGTGTCGCGAGATCCACGATCATCGCGCCGCTTTCAACCGCTCTATAGCGACCAGACCCTGGCGTCAGCAGGAGAACCGTAAGCGCTGTAGCGAGGATGCACACGATCGCGGCGACGCGTGCATCACGGTCGCCACGCCACAAAGCATAGCCGCAGCTGGCCACCAGCAAGGTGAGGTAGAAGATGACGTTCATGAGGGCGACCGGACCACGTGTGACGTGGTCCGGTCAATCCTGTCAGGCTACGACGCGCAGTTCGACCGCAGCCTTTGGTGGCGGCGGGCATTCGGACGCATCGCCAAAGCTGACCGTACGAAGCCCGGGAACGAACTGCTTCACGTCCACTAGCGAGGCGTGGCAATCGGCGATCCCGCCCCGTGCAGTGACGAGACCCTGGAGGGCGCTGGCGAGATGCTGGAGCGCGTCATGCCCGGTCGCGGTAGCCACGCCAGCGGCGGCGCGAGCACGGATCATTCGCATCTGCAGCTCGGCGATTTCCTCGAGTGCCGTCTCGATGACGTCCTCGACGGTGCGTACCTGGGTGGCGACTTCGAAAGCAGCGGATTCAACGATCTGTTTGCGCATGACTCTTCCTTTCCGCGACGCGGGATTTTTCCGCGTGGCGCCAGGGCCCATCAACGATGCAAGGTCGAGGTCTAACTGCGGACCATTCGCGAGAGACTTTCGAGGCCAGCGAGATACATTCCCGCCGAAAAGGCCGCGCCTACCGCAATAAGAACAATCCAGAGCAGTCGGGTCGCGACGCTCATTTCATTGGAGGGCTGGCTCCTTGTTGCAATCGGCAAAGGCAGGGAGGGCCAGCGCTGCGCCGGTCTCGGCTCGGTATCGAGCCCGTCGAGACTGGTCCCCCCTGCACGGTCGACTTGCC
>JALYRC010000106.1 GCA_030855555.1 Pseudomonadota bacterium | reverse complement strand
TGTCCGTTATGGGTGGAAAGCGGACATTCCGGCAAACTGGCTCGTCCTGCGGGTTTTTTGTATTACGATGCGGCTCCGTCGGAAGGAAAATATCAATGACCGCAGCGCCGCTTCCACAACTGGATCGCCCATTCCTTACAGATGCGGGGCTCGAAACCGACATTCTGTTCAATCGAGGGATCGACCTGCCGCATTTTGCTTCTATCGCCCTGCTCAAGAGCGAGGGCGGCCGGCAGGCGCTGGATGACTATTTCCGCGGCTTTCTGGAACTTGCGAAGCGGATGGATTGCGGAATTATCCTTGAGAGCGCCACTTGGCGAGCCAGCCTTGATTGGGCGGAGCCGCTCGGACTTTCTCATGAGGAACTCGATGCCTTAAACTGCGAGGCCGTTCGCATGCTAATTCGGCTATGTGAGACGTACCAGTCGGTGGTTCCGCAAATCATCGTCAGTGGCTGCATTGGTCCTCGCGGGGACGGCTATGATCCTGGGAGGATCATGGGGGTAGACGAAGCTGAAGCCTACCACTCGCATCAGGCAAACGTGCTGGCATCTGCCGGTGCCGACATGCTGACTGGCATCACCATGACAAACGTGCCGGAAGCGATCGGTCTCACCCGGGCTGCGAGGGCGCTTCAAGTGCCGGTTGCGATCAGCTTCACGGTCGAAACGGATGGGCGGCTTCCGACCGGTGACCGGCTCGCCGATGCAGTTACGGCTGTTGACGAGGCGGTAAGCGCCTATCCTGCCTATTACATGATCAACTGCGCGCATCCGACGCACTTCGCCTCCTCGCTTGATGAAGACGCAGCATGGACGTCGCGCATCCGCGGTGTCCGGGCGAATGCATCGCGCTGTAGCCATGCGGAACTCGATGCTATGAGCGAACTCGACATTGGCGACATCGCTGAGCTTGCGGCGCTTCATCGCGAACTCCGCCAGCGGTTTCCTAAAATCAACGTGCTTGGCGGCTGCTGCGGGACCGATTTGCGACATGTCACTGCGATTGCAGAGGCGTGTCTGCTTACCTGAAAGTTGCGTGGCAGCCGAATGCCCGCAATGGGTCGAAAGCAGACATTCCGAAAAATGCTCGGAGGCTGCGCCCAGCGCCATTGACGAGTAGGATTACGCCTCCCATATGCCCCTCATCGCTGGCACTCATTCAAACTGAGTGCCAGTTCATATCAACGAAGCTCAAGGGGCTAACAGCATGTCATTCAGGCCGCTTCACGACCGTGTCCTCGTCCGCAGGATCGAGGCTGAGGAAAAGACCGCCGGCGGGATCATCATTCCCGACAACGCCAAGGAAAAGCCGCAGGAAGGCGAAGTCGTTTCGGCCGGCACCGGCGCCCGCAATGAGCAGGGCACGATTCATCCGCTCGAGGTCAAGACCGGCGACAAGATCCTGTTCGGCAAATGGTCGGGCACCGAGGTCAAGGTCAATGGCGAAGACCTCATCATCATGAAGGAAAGCGACATTCTCGGCATCATCGGCTGAGCCGATCGAGCATTGTCAACTTCATCAACTTCACAAGATTTGAAAGGGTAGCCACATGGCAGCCAAAGACGTAAAATTCAGCCGCGACGCTCGTGAGCGCATCATGCGCGGCGTCGACATCCTCGCCGATGCAGTCAAGGTGACTTTGGGGCCCAAGGGCCGCAACGTCGTCATCGACAAGAGCTATGGCGCACCGCGCATCACCAAGGACGGCGTCACCGTCGCCAAGGAAATCGAACTCAAGGACAAGTTCGAGAACATGGGCGCGCAGATGCTCCGCGAAGTCGCCTCGAAGACCAACGACCAGGCTGGCGATGGAACCACCACTGCCACCGTCCTTGCTCAGGCAATTGTTCGCGAAGGGATGAAGTCGGTCGCGGCCGGCATGAACCCGATGGACCTCAAGCGCGGCATCGATCTCGCCGTGACCAAGGTTGTCGAAGACCTCAAGGGCCGCTCGAAGCCGGTGTCCGGAACCCAGGAAATTGCCCAGGTCGGGATCATCTCGGCCAACGGCGATCTCGAAGTCGGCAACAAGATTGCCGAAGCGATGGAAAAGGTCGGCAAGGAAGGCGTCATCACCGTCGAGGAAGCCAAGGGACTCGAGTTTGAACTCGACGTCGTCGAAGGCATGCAGTTCGACCGTGGCTATCTCTCGCCTTACTTCATTACCAACCCGGAAAAGATGTCGGTCGAACTCGCTGATCCGTTCATCCTGATCCACGAGAAGAAGCTCTCGAACCTCCAGGCGATGCTTCCGATCCTCGAAGCCGTGGTGCAGTCGGGCCGTCCGCTGCTGATCATCGCCGAGGACATCGAAGGCGAAGCGCTGGCAACGCTCGTCGTCAACAAGCTGCGCGGTGGCCTCAAGGTCGCTGCGGTCAAGGCCCCGGGCTTTGGCGATCGTCGCAAGGCGATGCTTGAGGATATCGCAATCCTCACCGGCGGCGAGATGATCTCCGAAGACCTCGGGATCAAGCTTGAGAACGTCACCACTGCAATGCTCGGCACTGCCAAGCGCGTGACGATCGACAAGGACAACACTACGATCGTTGACGGCATCGGTAGCTCGGAAACGATCAAGGCGCGTACCGAAGCGATCCGCCAGCAGATCGAGAACACGTCCAGCGACTATGACAAGGAGAAGCTCCAGGAGCGTCTTGCCAAGCTCGCCGGCGGCGTTGCCGTGATTAAGGTCGGCGGAGCGTCCGAAGTCGAAGTCAAGGAGCGCAAGGATCGCGTCGACGACGCCCTCCACGCCACGCGCGCCGCGGTCGAGGAAGGCATTGTTCCCGGCGGCGGTACTGCGTTGCTCTATGCGACCAAGTCGCTCGACGGCCTCAAGGGCGCCAATGACGACCAGACCCGCGGCATCGACATCATCCGCAAGGCGATCGAGACTCCGCTCCGCCAGATTGCCCAGAATGCGGGCGTCGATGGCGCAGTGGTTGCCGGCAATCTGATCCGCGAAGGCGATCAGACGCAGGGCTACAATGCAGCGACCGACACGTATGAGAACCTCGTCGCCGCTGGCGTCGTCGATCCCACCAAGGTCGTCCGTATCGCACTGCAGGACGCAGCCTCGGTTGCCGGCCTGCTGATCACCACCGAAGCGGCCGTCAGCGATTCGCCTGACGACAAGCCTGCGGGCGGCGGCGGCATGCCCGGTGGCGGCATGGGCGGCATGGGCGGCATGGACTTCTAAAGTCCGCACGCACCAATTCAGGAAAGGGCCGGTGGGAAACCGCCGGCCCTTTTTGCGTGCCCGGCTTAGGCAGCCGTCAACCTTTGCTCTGTAATCCACTTCTCGCCGGCAGTTCGGCGCGAGGAATATATGGCAATGAATTTCATGTTGATCGCCGCCGCCGCCGCAGTGCTGCTTCTGCTGGTCATCGTCATCTTCGTCGCCCGGCGCGGCAAAAACGGAAAGAATGATGCGGAGGCAAGCGTCGCGGCCCCGCCTCAGCGCCGCCGCAGCGTTGGCCCGCCAATCTCCGGCGAACCTTCCGAAGCTCTGCCGGAGCCTAGCCCAATCGACGATCTCCCCGCCGAACCTCGCCGCCGTATCGCCATCGGCCTGTCCCCCATCGATGCACCAGCCACGACTTCCGAGGTCGAGGACAGCGAGGAGTCGATCGAGGAAGACTTCATCGACGAAGCGGTTACCGCTCCGCCGATTGATCCAATCCCGGATCAGGGCGAGCCCACGGCAGCCTTCCCCGCGCCCCGCCAACCCGACCCGGCCATCGTCGACTCTTGGCCAACAGCTGTCGACGTGTCGGAGGCCGCGCCCGCGGACAGCGATGAGCCGCCGTCGATCCTTTCCCAGCTCAAGACCAAGAAGAAATCCGCTCCCGGCGCGCTTGCCGGCGCGTCCGAGGGCGCCGTTTCTGCGCCAATGGGACCAAGCGAAGTCGACGAAGTCGTTTCGCTGGTGCTGGTCCGCCAGGTCCCGCCGCGGTTCGATGAAGCGCCGCGCAACTGGCTTGGCGGCCTGCCGATGATGCCGGACGATGTGGAATGGCCGCGCTCGGTTGCACCCGAACGGCTCGACGAGGGCGAAGTCCCGCTTCACTTCGTCGCCCAAATATCCTGCGCCGATTTCCCCGAGGATTTGTGGGGCGGGGTCGGTCCGCGCTCGGGCTGGCTATTGCTGTTCCTCAATCCGCACGACAGCCAAGGTGACGACCCGCGCTTGTTCCGCGTGATCCACACGAGCGAATTGGGCAACGAACGTCAGCCCCCCGAAGACCTGCGCCCGGTCGAAAGCGAGGAAAGCGGCGATAGCGAATACGCGTGGTGCGCCACTCCCGACGCAATCCCCTCGACCTGGCGGCGCTGGCCGGTCGATCTCCTCGCCGTTCCCAACGAGGCTCATGACAACGGCTACCGCATGATCGTCACGCCGGAGAATTTCTCTGCCAAGCTCTATGGCGGCGCACCGGTTGCGTCCGGCGTACCCGACGTCACGGGCATGGATCCCTTCTCATGGCGCGGCGCTCTTTATGTCGTCGATTCAGTCCTGCGTGAGCTTGGCCAGCCGTCCGCCGCAAGCCGCATTGCCCCGGCGCAACGCGAGGTGCTCGACAATCCGGCCTATGTGGCGTCGCTCGTGCCGGAGCTTCGCGCCCGTGAGCAATTGTGGTTGACCGAGGGCGATGGGGCGATCCTCCTCAAGGAAGAGCCGCTCCGCGAGCGCGAGCGTGAATTGCGCGACTATATCGCACCGATTGCAGGGGAGCGAAAAGCAGCGCTCGACCGTCTCGCCGCATTCATCGTCGAAAATCCGTCGGGGACGGCCATCGCCAAGCGGATCGAAGGCGACGCGCGGACCGAGGCGGAATGGCGGGGAGGTGCCGTCGAGCGGCTTGCAGCGATCCGAGCGCAAATTGCCGCTCGCTCGCTCGACAGTGCGTTGGACCCTTCGGATTGGGCTGCCCTACGAAGTGCGCTGGAAGGGGATCGCCATTCCAGCTGGACGGTCGAATGGACCAGCCGCAACAGCGATTTCCCCGTCATGATCGTCGAAAGACAGACGTCGCTGCTTGACCTTGCGGATGCTGGCCTCAAGGCGGCGGTCGTCGAACTCGCTGCTGACTATCAGGGCGATCCGAACCTCGAACAGTTGGTTCCGTCAGCGGTGTGCCAAGTGCTCGAGCCGCATTGGCGGGCGCTGACCGATAATCGACCCCACCGCATCGGCGGCTTTCATGACGGTCTCCAATCGGAGCCCGAAGACGGACCGCAGCCCGAAGTGCTCCTGTTCCAGATCGCTTCGGACGAGGCGATGCACTGGATGTGGGGTGACGGCGGCGCATATTTCTTCTTCATCTCGCCGCGCAATCTCGCCGCTGGACGCTTCGACCAGGCCGAAATCCGTCTCGAACAACCCTGATCTTCACCGATCGGGACGGGCCGCAGCCTCATTGTCGAGCATGGCCCCGGCTTCGTCCAGCCGCGCGCTTTCCTCTGCCGTCGGCGCCGGGGTCGGCTCGTCCTGACAAGCGGCGAGCGGTAAAGCGAGACACATGAGAATCAGGCGCATCGGTCGATCATCACGAAAAAGGGCCGCCCGCACAAGGCGGACGACCCTCCAGTCGGTTCAAACCGAACAAGAGCGATAATTAAAGCGCGTTGTCGGCCGAGTTCGCCAGATTCTCGGCAGCGTTGCCGGTTGCTTCAGCGCCATTCTCGATCGAGTTGGCGACGTCTTCACCGGTGGTATTGCCGGCAGCGTCAAGCGCATTGTCGACCGAATTGTCGGCGGCCATCGCATCGGCTTCAACCGCATTTTCGACCGTGGTGTTCTCAACGGCATTTTCAGTCTTCGATTCGCACGCGGCCAGGCCGAGCGCGAGGACCGCAACGGTCAGTGCAATCTTCTTCATGATCGTTCCAT
>JALYRC010000077.1 GCA_030855555.1 Pseudomonadota bacterium | reverse complement strand
CCTGCTGATGAATGGCGACGGTCGCGGCGCGGACGGTCTCGACGCTGCTGACGATGACAAGATCGTCGCCGAGCCGCGCCGGGCGCTTGTAGGAAATGGCAACGTCGGCGACCGCATAGACCCCGTCCCCGGCGTCGAGCGCGGCACGCTGGTCGACCCCGATGGCGCGCAGCATGTCCGATCGCGCGCGCTCCATATACTTCAGATAATTGGCGTAATAGACGATCTGCGCAGTGTCGGTGTCTTCGAAATACACGGAGAGCGCGAAGCGATGCGCCGCCCCGACAAAGCCGCCGCGATAGGGAGTGTCAAAGGCTGTTCGTTCCATCGTCACCGCCTTAACCATTGCCGAGTCCGGGGGGCAACCCTTGGCGCGGCAAACCGACCCTTGACAGCGATGTAACGCAAAGGTTACTTGTCACCTCTAGGTTACATGAAAGGACTCGCTGTGCGAATGAATCCAAAGATGGCCGCGGCAGAGGCGGACGAGACCGTCGGCAGTCGCGGTAGAGCTATGATGGTGAGCGGGATCATTTATGCGGCGGCACAGTGGCTGTTTCTCGATACCACTTCCGAGCCGCTCGGGCTCTTCAAATCGCTCTGCTGGGTAGTCATCACGGTCGCCTTGTTGCTCACGCTGATGCTGCGCGGTTACCTCCTGATGGCACCGGAGGTGCGCGAGCGGTTGGAGGACGAGTTCACACGGCTGAACCGTCGTCGTGCCGCCTTAGCCGGCTTTTTGGTGTCAGTACTTGCCGGTCTGGTTCTTTATTGCGTCGATCTTTTCGAGCCGCTTGCGACGGGAGGCGCCATTCAGTTCACGGTCGCCCCCGGCCTATCTGCCGCGCTAATCCTTTTTGGCTGGCTCGAACGCCGAGGCAGCGACGGTGAATGAGCGGCTTGGCAACCGATTGAAGGAACGGCGCCTCGGACTTGGCCTTACCCAGGCCGAACTCGCCGAGTGCTGCTTCGTGACGCGCAAGACCGTCAACACCGTCGAGAATGGGGTGTTCGTGCCCTCGGCGTTGCTGGCGCTTAAGCTGGCGCGCGCGCTTGGCGAACCCGTCGAAAAATTGTTCTGGCTCAGCGAGGCGTGACGCGTTTGATGGCGTTCAATATGTCGCCTTGCGAATGGTTGATGTCCGCCAAATGCATTCCCCAGCCGGGCAGGAAAAACCCCAGCGCGCCGACTTCTCCCCCGACGCGGTCTGTGCGCTTGTCGGTGGGGTCGGCATTGGTACGGATCGAAAGATAGCCGCGCTGACCGTCATTGATGCAGCGCCCGGAGACAAGGCCCTCGGTGCGCAGGAAAGGGGTCGGAGGAGGTCCCTCGCTCGACCAGCTTATCGGGCCGCCAGGGACTGGCTGCGAGGAGCGCGCATACCAATAGCTGTCGAGCAGTGCCCATCCATTGTAACCGGGGCGCGCCGGGTTGGTGCAGGCAACGGTCATTCCCGGCTGGCTGGCAATGCCGAACAGAGCGCCGACCGGGGGGACATTGCGCTCGCGATAGCTGACCCAGCTCATCACGCAGCCGGCTTGCCCAAGCGAGGAGCATAGAGGCGTCGATTTGAAGGTACCGCCCACGGGCTTGCCCAGCGGAACCATGACGTTGAAACCCGGGAGGATCGCAAGCTTCATGCGTTTCGCTTCCGGACGGCCCTCGATTTCGCGGGCAAGCAGCTGGATGAGCATCAGCGAGCCCTGGCTGTGGCCAACGAGCACGAACGGGCGGCCGTGGTTGCGGGTAGTCAGATAGTTGCGCCATGCGGCACGGACATCGCCGAACGCGATCGCCGCCGGAACGGTGACGTCCCCACCAGTGGCGGCTGCAGTGACTGCGCCTATCGTCATTTGGCGATATATTGGCGCGAAGGTGCGGCACACGCCCGAAAGCCGCGCGAACTGGGTAGAAATTGAATATTTTTCCTCGCCGTCGCCAGGATTCAAATCGCTGTTCAAGCCCTGGTCGCGGCTGACCGTCGGATAGACGATGAAGCAATCGAGCTTGGGGTTCTTCGCGACCCCGGAAAGGCCCGGCGTGCCATAGCCTTTGGGAGTGAGCGGGGTGGTGCGAAGCGGGGTCGAACAGGTGTCGCCGCGGCCGGGAAGACACAGCCAGGTCGAGGGCATGGCATAGTCGACAGGAGGCGGTGTCTGGGCTGCGGCCGGGGCGCCAAGGAGGGTAAGGGCAATTGCCGCTGGGATGCGCATTTTACGAAGCTCCGTTTTCGAGATCGAAGAGGCCGGTCTGCGCGCCCGGTGGCGGGGCAAGGCCGAGGTGGGTCCAGCCGCGACCATTAAGGCAGCGGCCGCGCGCGGTTCGGGCGATGAGGCCAAGCTGGATGAGATAGGGCTCGATCACGTCCTCGATCGTGTCGCGCGGTTCGCTTAGCCCGGCGGCGAGGGTTTCGACACCGACCGGGCCGCCATTATAGAGGTCGGCGATCATGGTGAGGTAACGGCGGTCCATCGCGTCGAGCCCGAGGCTGTCGATTTCGAGCCGGCTCAAGGCGCGGTCCGCGGCTGCGGCGTCGATGCTGTCGGCCCCGGCGGCATGGGCGAAATCGCGCACGCGTCGAAGCAAACGGCCAGCAATGCGCGGGGTACCGCGCGAGCGCCGCGCCACTTCATGCGCGCCGTCTTCGGTGACCGGAGCATTGAGCAGGCGTGCGGCGCGGCGGACGACCTGCTCGAGCTCGGCGACGGTGTAGAAATTGAGCCTGATTGGAATGCCGAAACGGTCGCGCAGCGGAGTCGTGAGCAGTCCTGCGCGCGTGGTCGCGCCGACGAGGGTGAATTTGGGCAGGTCGATGCGCACGCTCCGGGCCGAGGGGCCCTCGCCGATCATCAGGTCGAGCGCACGGTCCTCCATCGCCGGGTAAAGGATTTCCTCCACGGCGGGGGACAAGCGGTGGATTTCGTCGATGAACAGGACATCGCCGTCTTCGAGGTTGGTAAGCAGTGCGGCGAGATCGCCGGACTTGGCGATGACTGGCCCCGAGGTGGCACGGAAACCGACCCCCATTTCGCGCGCAAGGATGCCGGCAAGGGTGGTCTTGCCGAGCCCGGGGGGGCCGAAGAACAATACATGGTCGAGCGCTTCGCCGCGCGATTTGGCGGCGTTGACGAAAATGCGAAGATTTTCCCGCGCGCCCTGTTGCCCGACGAACTCGTCGAGGCTTTTGGGCCGAAGTGCAGCGTCGGCGTCCTCGATTTGGCGCTCTGGCGTGGTGATTCGGGCGGGGTCAGTGGCCATGCGTGTGCACTCTACTTCGCCGCCTTGCGCAGCGCGAGGCGGACAAGGGCGTCCAGCGTTGCGCCGTCACCGAGGTCGGCAATCGCGGCTGCAACCGCGGCACTTGCTTCGGCGGGTTTGAAGCCGAGATTGGCGAGCGCGCTGAGTGCATCGTTCGCCAAGCCGCCACGCGGGGCGGGCGCGCCGAGGGTGGCGGCGAGCGCGGGGCTGCCCATCTTGCCGGCGAGTTCGTTGACGATGCGCTGGGCGAGTTTCGGGCCGACCCCGTTGGCGCGCGCGACCATCGCCTTGTCGGCATGCGCGATTGCAGTTGCGAGTTCGGCCGGGCCAAGCGTCGAGAGGATCGCAAGCGCGACGCGCCCGCCGACGCCCTGGACGCTGGTCAGCTGGCGAAAGGCTTCGCGCTCACCGGGCGAGCCGAAGCCGAACAAGGTCATGCTGTCCTCGCGCACCTGGAGCTCGGTGAGCAGCATCACTTCCCCGCCAAGCGGGCCGATCGCGTCGAGCGTGCGGCTGCTGGCGAGGATGGCATAGCCGACTCCAGCGACGTCGAGCACGGCGCCTTCTGCGGAAGTTTCGGCAAGGAGGCCGGTTAGGCGGGCGATCATCGTTTGACCCTAGCCGTTCGTTCCGAGCGAAGTCGAGGGACGTGTCTCGACTTCGCTCGACACGAACGGCTTCCTTTAGCGCGAGAGGCGCCGCGCGCTTGCCAGATGGTGGGCGTGGGTGATTGCGACGGCGAGGGCGTCAGCGGCGTCGGGGCCCGCGATCTTCACGCCGGGGAGCAGGCGCTGAATCATGGCGTGGACCTGGGCCTTCTCGGCCGCGCCGGTGCCGACGACAGCTTTCTTGACCAGCCGAGCGGCATATTCGCCGACTTCGATACCCGAGCGGGCGGCGACCATCAGAACGACCCCGCGCGCCTGGGCCAGCTTGAGGGTCGATTGCGGATTCTTGTTGAGAAAGATTTCCTCGGCCGCGGCGGAGTCGGCGGGATGTTCGGCGAGGAGCGTTTCGAGCTGCACGGCGAGGTGCGAAAGGCGGCGCGGGAGGCTGTCTTTCGCGTTGGTCTTCAACTGGCCGTTGGCGAGGTGAGTTAGGCGATTGCCCTCGGCGCGGATCAGGCCGTAGCCCGTCGAGGAGAGCGACGGGTCGAGGCCAAGGATGATCAGCCCAATCGCTCCATCACTTCGTCGGACACTTCGTAATTGCCCCACACTTGCTGGACGTCATCGTCTTCGTCGAGGGCGTCGATCAGCTTGAGCAGGGTCGCGGCATCGGCTTCGGCGACTTCGATGCTGGTCTGCGCGCGCCAGGCGAGCTTGGCGCCTTCGGGCTCGCCGAGCACCGGCTCGAGCGCCTTTGCGACTTCATGCAAGGCACCAATCTCGGTCCAGATTTCGTGGCCTTCATCGGATGAGGAAACGTCCTCCGCACCGGCCTCGAGCGCGGCCTCGAACACTTTTTCCGCGTCGCCCGCAGTGGCGGGGTAGTTGATCAGCCCGACATGGTCGAAGGCGTGGCTGACGCTTCCCGACGCACCAAGGTTGCCGCCATTCTTGCTCACCGCGACGCGAATGTTGGTCGCAGTGCGATTGCGATTGTCGGTCAGTGCTTCGATGATCAGGCTGACCCCCCCCGGGCCGAAGCCTTCGTAACGGATTTCCTCATAAGTTTCCGCGTCGCTCCGCGAAGCCCGTTCTATCGCGCGATGGATATTATCCTTGGGCATCGACAGAGCCTTGGCAGCGTTGATCGCCGCGCGCAGGCGCGGGTTCATGTCGGGGTCGGGCATGCCGCTCTTGGCAGCGACGGTGATTTCGCGGCTCAACTTCGAAAAGGTGCCCGAGCGCTTTTTGTCCTGCGCGCCCTTGCGGTGCATGATGTTCTTATATTTGGAATGACCTGCCATGGCTATTCCTTACGCTAGGCCGAGCGCATTGCGATAGGTTTCGAGCAATGCGTCGGCTTCCTGGCGGACGTGGCTTTCGAGGCGGCGGAGCGCGACGATCTTGCGCATCGTCTTGGTGTCATAGCCGGTCGACTTGGCCTCGGCGTAGACGTCCTTCACATCGTCGGCGATGCCCTTTTTCTCCTCTTCGAGGCGTTCGATGCGCTCGATGAACAAGCGCAGCTGCTCGGCTGCGACATTGGGTTCGCTCATGTGACTTGTTCCCCGAATCCGATTGGTCTTGCTGGTGCGGCCTCCTAGGCGAGGCATGCGATGGCCTCAAGCCAGTTGAACCGTAACGCAAGCACGTTATGGCAGCGGCGCAACAGCAAGCCGGAGAATGATCGTGTCGATCCTCAGACCACGTGCGCGCAAGGTCAAGATATTGGCGACACTTGGGCCGGCCTCGTCCACCCCCGAGATGATTCGCGCATTGATGGAAGCGGGCGCCGACGCCTTCCGAATTAACATGAGCCACGGCAGCCAGGCGGACAAGGCCAAGCTCGTCGAGGCGGTACGCGCGCTCGAAAAGGGACTTCACCGCCCGACCACGATTCTGTTCGACCTGCAGGGACCAAAATTGCGCGTCGGAAGCTTCACGGGCGGATCGGCGATGCTCGAGGCCGGCCAGCAATTCATATTGGATCGCAATTCCGCGCCGGGCGATTCGACCCGGGTCGAACTGCCGCATCCCGAGCTCTTCGCGGCCGTCAAAGAGGAAGCCCGGCTGTTGATCGACGACGGCAAGGTCCGGCTAAGGGTCGGTGAAGTCTCGCCCGAGCGGATTACGGCAATAGTCGAAGTCGGCGGCAAGGTGAGCGATTCAAAGGGCGTCAACGTGCCCGACGTGCTGATCCCGATTCCGGCGCTGACCGAAAAGGATCGGTCGGACCTGCAATTCGCGCTTGAGCAAGGCGCCGATTATATTGCCTTGTCGTTCGTCCAGCGGCCCGAGGACGTTGCCGAGGCGCGGGCATTGGTCGGGGACAAGGCCGCGCTCCTTGCCAAGATCGAGAAGCCGCAAGCGATCGACCGGCTGGCGGAAATTCTCGAACTGGCCGATGCAGTGATGGTCGCCCGCGGTGACCTTGGGGTCGAATTGCCGCCCGAGGGCGTCCCTCCGCTCCAGAACCGTATCGTCGCAATGGCGCGGCAGGCGGGCAAGCCGGTCGTGGTGGCGACGCAAATGCTCGAATCGATGATCGTCTCGCCGACCCCGACCCGGGCCGAAGTGAGCGATGTCGCAAATGCGATTTACGAAGGCGCCGACGCCGTAATGCTATCGGCCGAGAGCGCTGCGGGGGCCTACCCTCTTGAGGCGGTCGAGATGATGGACCGTATCGCCCAGAGCGTTGAATCGGACCCGATCTATGCGGGCCGCGTCCATTTCACCGAGACCCCGAGCGAGGCGACCGCCGCCGATGCCCTGTCCGAAAGCGCGGCGCAGATCGCGCGCACGATCGAGGTCAAGGCGATGGCCTGCTACACCACCAGCGGATCGACCGCGCGGCGGATCGCGCGCGAGCGGCCTCCGGTCAAAACGCTGGTGATGACCGCGAGCATCAAGGTCGCGCGGCGGCTCGGGCTGATGTGGGGTGTTCACGCGGTTCACACTCGCGACGTGTCGAATTTCGAGGAAATGGTCGGCAAGGCCAAGCGCATGGCTCTTCGCCACCACCTTGCTGCCCCGGGCGAGCGGATGATCATCATGGCCGGCGTGCCGTTCAAGACGGCCGGGTCGACCAACGTGATTCATGTCGTGCGACTGGCGGGTGACGAGCTTGAAACCTATCTGAACGAGTAAGGGCTAATCGGGCAGCAGTGTCGGGATCTCGCCGGGGATTTCTCTGGCGAGGAAACCCAAGGGACCGACTTTCTTGCCCAGCGCCCGTCCCGCCTCGCCGTGAAGCCACACCGCCCAAAGCAAGGCCGTCAGCGGCTCGGCACCGCGGGCAAGCAGTCCTCGCGTGATCCCGGCGAGCGTGTCGCCACTGCCGGATACGCCAAGCCCGGGACCACCGCCTGAATAAAAAAAGGCGCCGCCGTCGGGAGTGACGACGTGGCTTTGGACGCCTTTAACGAGCACGAGCGCATGGTAAAACTCGGCACAGCGGCGTCCCGCGCCGAGGGGATCGGCTTCGACGGCTTCGGGCTTGCAACCGAGCAGGCTGGCCATTTCTCCTGAGTGGGGAAGAAGGATGGGGGACACGCTGGCAGCGCGGGTCTGCTTTTTGCACTCGGGCAGGACGTGGAGCAGAGCGGCGTCGAGCGCGAGCGGCTTGCCGAGCCCTAGCAAAATCGCCGCCAACGGGGCCGCGGCATTGTTCGATTCCAGGCCCGGTCCGGCTACGATTGCGTCGGCTTTGGCTCCCATCTCGCCGATCGCCTTAAGTGCCGAGGTTGTGAAACCGCCGTCCTTATGGCTGGCATGGCCGACGACCATCGCCTCTGGCATTGCGATCCCGAGCGGAACGGCGATGACGTCGGGCGCCGCGATCTGAAGCTTTCCAGCACCGCTGCGCATTGCACCATGAGCGGCAAGCAAGGCCCCGCCGGGAACATCGCGCGATCCGGCGATGATCAGGATCTGGCCGTGACTGTCCTTGTCGCCGTCCTTGGCCGATGGCAGCGGATGCGCATCGAGGAGCGCGCGGTCGAGGGCAAGGGGTGCGATCATCGCGAACCCGTCATCATGTCGCGCTCGGCAGTCTGCGGCGTGCCTTCGGCCTCCATCGGCGCGCCGTGGTTCCAAAGGGCAAGCGTCGGAACGCAGAGCGACATTTCGTTGGGATGGAAATCATAGGCCGCAATCCCGCAATTGAGGATTTCGGCCTGACGGTCGATGCCGAGGATCTGTTCCTCGGTCAGCTCCTCGAGGATGTATCGCATGCACAGTACGACTACCTGATGCGCGACGACGATGACGCGCTTGTCGGGATAGTGAAGATTGATGGTGTTGAGGGCAGAGCGAAGCCGAAGGATGACGTCGGCCCAGCTCTCGCCGCCGGGGGGGCGGTGGTAGAATTTGCCGATCTTGGCGCGGTGCTCGGCTTCCTGCGGATATTGCTGCTTGATGCCCACCGTGGTGAGGCCGTCGAACACCCCGAACTCGCGTTCGCGCAGGCGCTCGTCGAGAACGGTCGGTTTTGCTCCGCCGGCAAGCCCACCCGCTTTGCAGATTGCCTCGGCCGTCTGCTTGGCGCGGATGTAGGGGCTGGCGAGGAGGACTTCGGGCCGCTCATCCTCGGGCAAAGCGGCGAACCATCGCCCGGTCGCGTCGGCCTGCTGGTGGCCGAGCTCGGACAGCGGGACATCGACATCGCGTAGGTCGAGGTCGATCACTGCATGCCCCGCCTCATGGGCCGCATCGCGCGCGACATTGCCCTGGCTTTGCCCATGGCGGACGAGCCACAGGCGCTTCGGCCACGGCTGGATGATCGGCATCTATGTCTCCCTGTTGCAGCCATGAAAGCGCGAAGGGCCCAAACGCTCCATGAACGCGAGCACGTCAAGCGCGCAGGCCGAATGCGCTGAAGGTTTGACCCCGTGCGGCTGGCGTGGAAAAGCAGGGGCATGGCAACGACGATCGAAGAATTGGAAGCGCGGCGCGCGGCGGCGAAACTTGGCGGCGGGGAGAAGCGGATTGCGGCCCAGCATGCCAAGGGGCGGCTGACCGCGCGCGAGCGGCTGAGCATATTGCTCGACCCCGGCTCGTTCGAGGAAGTCGACATGTACGTCGAGCATAATTGCGTCGACTTCGGGATGGAGACGCAGAAATTTCCCGGCGACGGCGTGGTCACCGGGTCAGGGACGATCAACGGGCGGCTGGTCTATGTCTTCGCCCAGGACTTCACCGTGTTCG
>JALYRC010000048.1 GCA_030855555.1 Pseudomonadota bacterium | reverse complement strand
GGTCGCCTCCGATTCCGTTGGCGGTCGGCTCGAGGAAGCCGAGGGCGGCGTTGATCGCGATCGCGGCATCAACCGCCGTTCCTCCCTTCTTGAGGATTTCAATTCCCACCAGCGTGCCGAGCGGATGGGAGGTTGCCGCCGCGCCGTTGCGGCCGAATACTTCCGAACGCGTTCCGAAGCTCGCGCCGACGGGTCGATCCCCGGCATGCACGTCCGGATAATATTGCGTAGCCGGTAACGCGGAGTTGAGTGGCGCTACAGGCCTGGACGACTGTGCCGAGGCCATGCGTGCGAAGGGGAGACCGATGGCCGCCAGCGGGGCGGCGGTTAAGAATGTGCGTCTCTTCACCGGCGTGTCCTTAATTTGAGTGTTGCGAGCACGTCGCGAGTGAACGCATCGAGGTCGAAATTCATGCCGTTCCCGTCGAACCCGCGACGCACGAGGACCAGCCGGCGCGATGGAATGACCACGACATACTGGCCGCGGTTGCCGCGTGCTATGATAGCGTCCTGCGGAAGCCCACCATCCTTCGGAAAGGTCCACCAGCTTGCCCCATAGCCGTAGCCGCGCGTCGGCTGGGCAGGTCCCAGCCGCCGGACATAATCGCGCCAATCGCCGGGCAGCAGGCGTTCTCCCTCCCAGAGGCCGTCATTCAGATGGAGGAGCCCGAGCCGGGCCAGGTCCCGCGCCGTGGTCCAAACCTGGCTCGACATGATGAAATGACCGCGCCAGTCCGTCTCCGGAACGGTGCGGGTCATGCCGATCTTCCACAGCAGCGCATCGAACGGAAAGCGCATCGACTTATCGCCGTCGCCAAGCACATGTTGCAGGCCGCGGATGGCGAGCACCGTGTCGTTGTTGGCATAGCGGAACGCCTTTCCCGGCGCAGCCACCAGGGGCCAGCCTGCCGCCTGATCGGCCACCGCGACGCCGCCAAAGTACAAAGCGTCGGTGCGATTCCCCGCGTGATCGCTGTTAAGCCCGCTCGCCATGCGGAGAAGCTGGTCGGTGGTGATGCGCCCACGCGGGTCGCCCGGTGTTTTCCACTCGGGCACCGATGCAGGCGCGGCGACGTCGATCAGGCGCTGATGCACTGCGGCGCCAATGACCGTCGCGGCCAGGCTCTTGCCCACCGACCAGGTCCGCTGCGACGAATGCATGTTGATATCGGGGCGATATTGCTCGGCGATGATGCGGCTGTCGTGCACGACAACGACGGCCGTGGTTTCGCTCCCTTGGCCATAGCTGCGCCGATCGAATGATTTGGCAACCGCATCGCGGAGTGCGCGAGCATCGCCGAAAGGACGGCCGATGGCGTCGCGATCTCCCATCGGCCACTTCCGGCCGTCAAGATCCGGTGCCTTGGTTTGGAGGCGGGGCAGTGCAACCACAGCATCAGCCGCTGCACCGATCGGGAGCGTGGAGCAGCCGAGAACTGGGCGCCACGCGGCAAGCCGCGGAGGCATGTCGGGATCATAGGGGACCGACACTGTGCGTGCCTGCCGATCGATCCGCGCCTCGAGCTTGGCGAACAGAGGCGTCAGGGTGTCGTAGGTGCCCTTGAGGTCGTCTGCCTCGGTCTGTGCTTCGCTCAGGCCGCCGTTGAACAGATTGCTGCAGACGAACGACGCTTTATATCCTGCGGCAAGCGCGCGGAGGTAAGCCGGGCGGTCCTGCTGCGCCAGCGCGCTGACCGGCAGCACGGCGGCGACGAGCATCGTAATCAGGTGTCTGGATTTCATCGCGCAACGCCTTCTTCGGTTCGCGCGAGCAGGTCGGCAAGATCCGCCTTCCAGAAGCGCGCCCATGTATGCGTACCGTGACCGCGCGTGTCGGCGCTTTCAGGGATCAGGCGGAACCGGGCATTCGGCATTCGCGCGACCGCGCGCTGCGGGATGTCGAGATTGCGCGGATTAATGAAATCGTCGGCCGAATTCAGCCATGTCACGGGAGCAGTAATCCTTTCGAGCGTGGGCCACGGATTATAGGTCCGCGATGCCTCGACCTGGTAAAGCAGGTCGTTGGCGTCGAGCGATGCCATTGAGGTAGCGACGCGCGTGCGCGACTGCTCAGCGGCCGCATCTCGCGTCGGGAATGCGCGCTGAAGATTTAGGGGTGCTGCACCGGCCACGATCAGCATCGACGCGGCCGTGCGCAGTCCCTGCATCGGTTGGCTTTTGTAATTCCCTCCTGCCCAAGCCGGATCGGCCTTGATTGCATCGACCAGCAATTGCCGCCACATGCGGTTCAAGCCGGCAATCTCGATCGGCTGGCAGGCAAGCGGCATGTAAGCACGCGCAAAATCCGGCCGCGTCGCACCCCATACGAAGCTGTGCATGCAGCCCATCGACGTGCCCATGATCAGCCGCATCCGGCGAATACCCAGTCCATCTCTGAGCAACCGATGCTGGGCTTCGACCATGTCGTCATAGTCATAGGTGGGGAATTGCATGCGCAGGCCGTCGGATGGCTTGGACGATCGGCCATGACCAATATTGTCAGGCAAGATGATCCAGTAGCGGCGGATGTCGAGGGGCTGGCCGGGGCCGTACAATTCTTCGGCGAACTGGGGCTGGAGGAACTGTTTCCCGCTCCCGCCGGTGCCGTGCAGGACCATGACCGCATTGTCGATCTCGCCGCGTGCGTTGCGGTGCGGCTGGCCAAGCGTGGTGTAATGCATGCGCAGGCTGGGAATGCGCTCGCCATTTCGAAAACGAAAGTTGCGGACCTCGAAAGCGGTTTCGCGGACCGGCCATTTCGATGACATGGCAGTAACGGGCGGCTGAGGCGTTGGCTGCGGGGGCAGGACCGCAGATTGGAGGGCGAAACCGGCAAGAGCAGGAAAAAGCAGGACCATTCCCCCTTTGTGGCTTGCTTTTGCCGCGAATCCAAGCTGCACGAAGACGTCATTCAATTGTCGCCACGGAAGGTCATCATGCGGCTTGGGATCATGTTGGGACTGGCTGTCGGATCCTGCCTTTTCCTCGCGGGCTGCACCGCATATCGCGCCCCGCTTGCCGACCGCGTCGTCGTCAACTTGCCGGGGCTCCAGTATGAAGTGCTGCGCGCTGGTCCGCCGGGACCGCGCCCGCTACGGTCCGACGACGTCATGGTACGCTATGTCGGGCGTCTGACGAACGGAAGCATCTTCAGCACGTCGGCCAACAACGGCGCGGAGCCGTCGGCTTTTTCCGTGCGCACGGTAATTCCGGGCTTCAGCGCGCTTGTTCAGCTGATGCGACCCGGCGATCGCTGGCGGTTCACGATCCCGTCTTACCTAGGCTATGGTTACCAGGGGCGGCGATTCATCCCGCCCGAAGCCACGCTCAAGCGCGATATCCCACCGGGAAGCACGCTCGTTTTCAACGTCGAACTCGTTGCGATCACACCTGGTCGCTGACGTTCCCAACGCAGTCTTAGTGAGTATCCCATTGAGGCGCGCTCACTGTCATGACCCGTACAAGCGCGCTGAAACGCACTAACGGCCTCGCTCGCCTCTTCCTCCGGCCGGTGCCGATGAGCGTGAACGCTCACTTGGTGCACGGATCTTGGCAAATTCGGAAGTCGCGTTCCACTTCGGCCAGTCGCGACTGTTCGCGAGCCGCTTGCCGACCGCATAATAGAGTTCGGTTTCCTGCGCAGCGCCGCGCAGATCCCACGAGGGCGACCAGCTGTCACAGGTCTGGTGGTAGCAGTTGTTGGTGAACGCATCGAGCCAGCGCTCCCCGGCCGGGCGGCCACCCTTCTGGAGATCGTAAGCGCCCGCCAGTGCCATGCTCAGCAGGACGGGCACGCCGCGCCGGGCGAAGGTAAAATGGTCGGCTCGGTAGAACAGGCCGCGCTCGGGATGCCCCTCATCTGTTACATAGCGCCCCTGTGCCCGAGCGCCTTCTTCGAGATAACGCTCCATCTCGCTCTGGCCGCGACCGATAAGAACCGTATCTCGCGTCGCGCCGGCCCATTGGAGCGTGTCGAGCGTGAGGTTGGCTGCCATCGTTTCGTGCGGAAAGAGAGGGTGCTGAGCATAATATTCGGATCCAAGGAGTCCGCGCTCCTCGGCAGTCCACGCGGCAAAGACCAGACTTCGCTCGGGCCGCGGCCCGGCAGCAAACAGCCGGGCGATCTCGACCATCGCTGCGAGACCGAGCGCATCGTCAGCTGCCCCGGGACGGACCGTTCGACCCTGCGCGTCGGGAGCGCCTACCCCATAAGCATCCCAGTGCCCGCTGAAGCTGACGGTTTCGTCAGGGTATTTTGAGCCGGTCAACTTGCCGATGACGTTCTGACTGGAGAGCCGAGCAAGTGTGACCGGAACGTTTGCCGAGAAAGTCGTTTTGAGTGATATGGGCCTGAATGCCGCGGTTCGAGCCCGACGTTTCAGTACGTCAAGATCATAACCAGCTTGTTTGAAGAGTTTTGCCGCAACGGCCTGCTGCACCCACCCCTGAAGGAGAACGGGTTGCTGGGCGCCTTTGGCAAGAACGATATTGAAGTTTTCGCCGGCCGCGCTTTGGACCACGTTCCAGCCATATCCCACACCAGCAGAATCGTGGACGATCAGCGCACCAATCGCGCCGCGCCGCGCCGCTTCCTCGAATTTGTAGGTCCAGCGTCCGTAATATGTCATTGTCGCCCCACCGAACTTCCCGGCGACGGGCTCGCCGCGGGCGGCTTCGAAGTCTGGGTCGTTGATAAGGAACATTGCGACTTTGCCCTTAAGGTCGACGCCTTTGAAGTCGTCCCATTCACGCTCGGGCGCGCTGACGCCGTAGCCGACAAAGACGATCGGAGCCTCGGCTATCCTTGCACGATTCACGGCCCGCACAGTGCTCAAAAAGATGTCATTTGGAAATTGAAGTGGGGTGACCACGCCGCCATGCCGAATCGTGAAACGCGCTGGTGCGCCGAGTTTGGTGCGAACCATCGGCACGGTCTGAGTCCAGCCGCCATTTTCGCCGCCCGGTTCGAGTCCTGCTGCCCGGAACTGTCCAACAAGATAGGCGACGGTACGCTCTTCACCTCGCGTGCCCATCGATCGGCCTTCGAACTCGTCGGACGCGAGCACGCGTGTCATTTCAGACATTCGCTCCAGGCTGACGCGCGCCGAAGTGGAAGGAGCTTGCGCTGCTGCCGCTCCCCCGAGACTGCCAAACAGCAGCGACAGCGCCGCGATATGGATCATGTTCATGCGCACTCCCTTAGCTGCAAACAACAACATCTCGCGCACTGATTCGTTCGTCGGTCTTCATCTGTGCATCAAAGCAAGACAGTTGACCGGCCCCGAGGCAGAACTAATTAGAGGGGGGCGTGAAAGTCTTGAGCAGGACAATCGCTTGAAGGCTATCCGGCGGTTCGTCTTGCGCCTTGTGGTAGCGCGTCGGGGGACTTGCCCGGATAAACAGGCTTCGGCTTTCACGCGCTGCGGTGGGATTAAACTTTAATCGACAGCCTCGCGTCGCAATCCTGTAGCGCGTTCGACCAAAATCGCGGTGCCCTGCACTTCGCAAGTTGCCAGGTTGCCACGAAACAGCGCAATCAGCGTGT
>JALYRC010000035.1 GCA_030855555.1 Pseudomonadota bacterium | reverse complement strand
CGGCGGTGGTTTTCGTTCGACCCGCCGCCGGGCCCGCCGTGAAGGAACACCGCTGGCTTAGCGCCCTTGGTCCCACACCGCTCCCAATACAGCATATGTCCATCACCGACGTCGAGCATGCCACTCTCGAACGGCTCGATCAGCGGGTAGAGCGTGCGGCGTTCAGTCATGGACGTCCTTTCAGAAACTATAGTCCGAATACACACCGGAGACGTCTTCATCCCATGCCCCGTGATAGCGATCGAGCATCACATCGGCGAACGTTCTGCCTGAGGCGACGACTTCGCGTAGCGGATCAAGGAAACCGCTTTCACTGTCGCCCGCGGCATTATACTGGGCGCGCTCGCGAAGCCCATTGGTTGCGATTTCCAGCACTTCGGCGGCGAGCTCGCGCACCGTCCCTCCACCTGATACCGCTGCCCCAAGCGCTTCACGCGGAACCGCGTGGCGCAGCGCCTCGCGCTCTTCGATCGTCCAATGCTTGACGCGATCCCAGGCCGCATCGAGCGCCCCGTCCGAATAAAGGAGCCCGACCCACAGTGCCGGAAGCGCGCAGATCCGGCCCCACCGCCCGCCATCGGCGCCGCGCATCTCGAGGAAACTCTTCAAGCGCACCTCGGGAAATGCGGTCGATAGATGGTCCGTCCAGTCGGCCAGGGTCGGCTTCTCGCCGGGAAGAACCGAGAGTCGCCCGTCAAGGAAATCGCGAAAACTGAGGCCGGCGGCGTCGATGTACTGGCCGCCGCGGAACACGAAATACATCGGCACGTCGAGCGCATATTCGCAATAGCGCTCATAGCCGAAGCCATCGTCGAAAACGAACGGCAGCATCCCGGTCCGCGCCGGGTCCGTGTCTTCCCAAATGTGACTGCGAAAGCTCTTGAAGCCGTTGGGTTTCCCCTCGGTAAAGGGCGAATTGGCGAACAAGGCGGTAGCGACGGGCTGGAGCGCAAGGCCGACGCGAAACTTCTTCACCATATCGACTTCGGAGGAGTAATCGAGATTGACCTGGATCGTGCAGGTGCGAAGCATCATGTCGAGCCCCAGGGTGCCGACACGCGGCATATGCTCGCTCATGATCTTGTAGCGGCCCTTTGGCATCATCGGCAATTCGGCGCGGCTCTTGTCCGGCCACATGCCGAGGCCAAGGAATCCCAGACCCAATTTGTCGCCCACGGCTTTGACCTGCCGCAGGTGGCGCCCGCTTTCGGCACAGCTGGCGTGCAGGTCGGTGAGCGGTGCACCGGACAGTTCTAGCTGGCCGGCGGGCTCAAGGCTGATGTTACCGTCGGGCCCGGCGAGCGCAATGATCTTGCCATTTTCCTCGATCGGCTTCCAACCATATTCAGTCAGCCCCTGAAGGAGGTCGCGGATCCCGCCCGGCTCCTCCCACGAGGGCGCCCGGTGGTCGGCGAGGCGGTACACGAATTTCTCATGCTCGGTCCCGATCCGCCATGCCTCACGGGGCTTTTCCCCTCCCACGAAGATCGACAGCAAGTCGTTGCGGGACTCAATAAGCGGGCTGGTCGACAGATCGGTGCGCGTGGTCATGAATCCGCCGTTAGAGGAATTCCGGCTTACATCAATACAACATCGCTGTGCCCATCAGCCGCGCGGCGCCCGATCCCAGTCCCCGACCGCCGTCATCCATGCTGCGACTGCGGCCAGCGCGGCGGTTTCAGCGCGCAGGATGCGCGGGCCAAGGCTGATCCCGATTGCCCCAGAGGCTGCGCGGATGGACTGCGCCTCCTCGGTCGTGAAGCCCCCTTCAGGGCGGATCAGAATGGTCGCCGGGCCCGGCTCGAAGGCCGAGCGCGCCGGCGCGCCCCCGGTCTCGTCTGCGAAGTATAACACCCGGTCGCGATCGACCCCCTGCAGGAACACATCTAGTTTCACGGGATCCTCGATCGCGGCCAGGCTGGTGCGACCGCATTGTTCGAGCGCCTCGACGATATGGCTCCGCATCCGGTCCAAATTCAGTCGGTCGACGATGGTACGGCGCGTGATTACCGGCTGCAGGCGGGAAACCCCAAGCTCGACCGCTTTTTCCACAAGCCAGTCCACGCGCCCTTTCTTGATCGGAGCAAAGGCAAGCGCGAGATCCGGGGCAACTTCCTGCACCCTCGTCTGCTGGCGGACGATCAGCACCACTCTCTTCTTGCTGACGTCGACGACCTCACAAAGCCACTCGCCAGATAGGCCGTCGAACAGCAGCAATTGGCTGCCTGGGTCCATCCGCATGACATTGGCAAGGTAATGCGCCTGCGGGCCTTCCACCGCGACCGAAATTTCGGGACCAAGCGGGGGAGCGACGAGCAAGCGCTGGAGCGAGCGCGGCGGCCAGGCAGGGGTGGCGATCATGGCCCGACGATAAGCAGCAGCGAAGACTGCAAGGCAAGTCTCGTCACGGCGCTGGATATTGCCTAAGGACGTCGCACGACGAGGGTGGGGGACGAAAGAGACATGCCGGCCGAATTGACGCCGATCGTCGCGCAGGGGCGCAATTGCTGGCGCATTGCGCGAGCGAATAAGGCAAGCGTCATCGTCGATGCAGCCGATTATTACCAAATTGTCGCGAGCGTGATGGAGGCAGCGGAAAAGCGCATCTTCATTGCGGGGTGGGATTTCGACACTCGCATCCCGCTTTGCCCAGACGAAAATGGCAAGGGAGAGACGCTAGGGCGCTTTTTTCTCCGCCTGGCGAAGGCGAAGCCGCACCGCCAGATCGACATTCTCAAATGGAATTTCGGCGCAATGAAGCAGCTTGTCCATGCCACGTCGGTAGTCTGGCTGTGGCGCTGGAAGCAAACCAAGGCGATCGACTTTCGGTTCGACAGTTCGCATCCAGTCGGCTGCAGTCATCACCAGAAGATCGTCGTGATCGATGACCGGATCGCAGTGTGCGGCGGGATCGATATTTCGGCCAGGCGCTGGGACACGCCTTGCCACCTTGACGGCGACCCTCACCGTGTCGCCCCCGACGGGAAGCCCTACCCGCCGTGGCATGACGCGACGATGATGATGCAGGGGGACGTTGCCGAGCAGCTGAGTATTCTCGTGCGCGAGCGGTGGAAGGTTGCGACCGAAGCCGAGCTCGAAGTGATCGAACCCTATGAGCAGGAGTGGCCGGCCGAACTCGGCGTGATGTTCGAGGACGTTGACATCGCCATCGCGCGGACCCGCGCGGCCTATCGCCAACTGCCTGAAGTGCGCGAGATTGAAACCCTTTACCTCGACATGATCGCCGCCGCGAAGCGCTTCATCTATTTCGAGAATCAATATTTCACGAGTGGCAAGATTGCGGCCGCAATCGCGCTCCGCATGGCCGAAGCGGACCCCCCAGAAATCGTCATGGTCATGCCGCGCACCGGGGACGGATGGCTGGAACAAAAAGCGATGGATGCCGCCCGCTTGAAGCTCGTTGCCGCAATCGGTCGCACCGACAAGCATAACCGTTTCCGCGTCTATGTCCCGGTGACGCGGGGTGGCACCGATATCTATGTCCATGCCAAAGTGTCGATCCTTGATGACCGTTTGCTCCGCGTGGGCTCGTCGAACCTCAACAATCGCAGCCAGGGCCTCGATAGCGAGTGCGACGTCATTATCGACGCTGCACTACCCGCCAACCGCGGCAGCGAGGGGGCGATGACTACCTTGCGTCACCGCTTGATCGCCGAGCATCTGGATTGTGCGCCTGAAGAGTTTGCCGCGCGCGAAGCTGCGTGCGGATCGATGATCGGCGCGATCGAAGCGCTGCGCGGGCAGGGCAAGACGCTTGTAATGCTTGAAGCGGCAGAACCGGGCACGGTCGAGAAAATAATTGCCGCGAATGAACTGTTGGACCCCGAAAGCCCGGATCACATGTTCGAGCCGATAAGGACGCATGGCCTGGCGGACAGCTGGGAAAAAGGCAAGGCGCTCGTCGCGCGTCGATTGCACCCCGCTCGCCGGGCTCGATGACGCAGAAACGGTCTAAAACCGGACGAGCGTGTCGGCCCTCCGACTAGTGTCAGCCAATAAGCGCGAAAAATTAGGATTGGGCGAGCTTAAAGCTCCGGCTGCGCCATCATGTTGGGCATTTCGGCACTGCGCACTTCGCTTTTACGAACTTCTTCTTCGGCGCGCATGCGGTCGGCCTTGAGCGAGCGCGATGCAAGTGCGTCCCACGCCGCGGCGGCGCGGAGGTGTCCGTCGCGAACATTGTCGAGGTTTGATCCGCTTGCTTTGTCGCGCTCTTCGGCGGCGCGGGCCTGGTAGAAAGTGGACTGGGTCGACACATGGCCTCCTGGCGGCGCAAACGCCTGCGGTCTGAAAATAAGCGCCGGCCCATCCGGACAAGTCCGAATGGGCCGGAACATAGATCCCGCTCAACGAGCGGGCAGGGCCTTAGATGGCCTTGAGGTTGGTCGCACTCTCGCGGCCACGACGATCGGGCTCTAGTTCGTACGAAACGCGCTGGTCGCTGGCGAGGCTACGCATGCCAGCAGCTTCCACCGCACTGATGTGAACGAATGCGTCATTTCCGCCGCCATCGGGCGTGATGAAGCCGAAACCTTTGGTTTCGTTGAAAAATTTGACAGTACCTTGCATATTGGGATCCTTCCCGGGATACGGATCGACAGTCGACCCGCTTAGGCTAGAAGCGGCTCACAGGAAGGTAGAGGGGCTTATAAGGGCCCGTAGCCAACGTAGTGCAACTGGTAGCGAAACCGCTATAGGCCTGACCCCCGGGAAATGCAAATTTCCAAAATCTTTCAATGAATTCCGGATGCTACCAGGGAAGGCGGCGAGTCGAATTCGCGGTGCGCCGCGCAGTGTCGGAAATGATCTGCGACTTCAGCCGGCGGCGGAGCAAAGCGGCGCCTTCGCTGCTCATACACACCAGGCGAACGCCGCCATCGGGAAGCGATTCAATTGCCGAAATGCCGATCGAGCGAGTCGAGCATTGCTCCCGGGCGTCGGCTTCGGAAAGATTCAGATTGATTGCGCGGCTCATGAAGGAAATCCTTATAGGCGTAAGCGGGAGCGCATGTGGTCTCGCAGTCACGGCGATGTTTACGGGTCGATTCACGCGTGATGGGGACACCCTAGCACAGTAAGCCGCGACGCGATACTCGGACGCGCTTGACCATCATCGACCCCACCTTCGCGGACAGCGTGCCCGACAGCGAACGCCGCGGCCTGATCGGCGCGCTTCCCGCTCCGATGCGCCCTTACGCCGCGCTAATGCGTATCGACCGCCCGATCGGGACCTGGCTATTGTTCTGGCCGTGCGCGTGGAGCGTTGCGCTTGCCGGGGTGGGGGGGCGGTGGAGCCTGTTTGCCTTGTTTGCGATCGGCGCGTTCGTGATGCGCTCGGCGGGATGCGCATACAATGACATCGTCGACCGCGACCTCGACGCGCGGGTCGAGCGGACCTCACTGCGCCCGCTTGCGTCAGGGCGGATCACAATTCGTGCAGCGTGGGCGCTGGTCGCCATGCTCTCGCTGGTCGGCCTAGCTGTCCTGCTTATCCTGCCGCTTATTGCGCAGGCCGTCGCGCTTGCGAGCCTTGCGCTGGTGGCGGCCTATCCCTTCATGAAGCGCATCACCTGGTGGCCTCAGGCGTGGCTCGGGCTGGTCTTTTCCTGGGGGGCACTAGTCGGATGGCCTGCGGTCACCGGCGGATTCGCACTCCCCGCTTTGTTGCTGTGTCTGGGGACCATCATGTGGGTGATCGGCTACGACACGCTCTATGCCATCCAGGACATTGAGGATGATGCGCTGGCCGGGATTAAGTCGAGTGCCCGCGCGCTCGGCGACAATGCACCGCTCGGGGTGGGTATTTGCTACGCGCTGGCGCTGATTGGCTGGGGCGCCGCCATTTGGGCGATCCGGCCGCAGGCGCTTGCGCTCTTGGCTCTGCTTCCTGCAGCACTCCACCTCGGCCGCCAGGTGGCACGTGTCGATCCGGCCGATGGGGCCACGGCGCTCGCCTTGTTTCGCTCGAACCGCTTTGCCGGGCTGCTGCTGTTCGCCGGATTCCTGGTGATCGGCTTGTCGCCGGCAGCATGAAGGCTTAGGCGCGCCGCATGCTCGATCCTCGCAACGCCAGTGACACGCTTGTTGCACTTATCGACCAGGCGCGCCGCGCCGGCGCCGATGCCGCCGACGCCGTCTACGTCGGCGATCGATCGACCTCGGTCCAGGTTCGCCTTGGTGCGCTTGAAGACGTCAGCCGCGCCGAAGGCCAGGAAATTGGCCTCCGACTGTTTGTCGGCCAGCAAAGCGCTGCCGTCGCATCATCCGACTTGTCGCGCGATTCCCTGAATGCGCTGGTCGAGCGCGCAGTGGCGATGGCGCGCGCTGCCCCGCAGGACCAATATGCCGGGCTTGCCCCGCAAGAAATGTTGATGAGCGGACCGCGTGAGGACCTCGATCTTGACGACGGCGGAGATCCGGACCCGACCGAACTTCGCCTCCGTGCCGAAGCCGCGGAGGATGCCGCGCGCAGTGTCGCTGGAATCACCAATTCGAACGGCGCCGGCGCCGCCGCCAGCGCCTCTACCTTTGCCATTGCCACCAGCCACGGCTTCGTTGGTGCGACGCGCGCTACAGGCTATTCCTGCTCGGCAAGCGTGGTCGCGGGCAGCGGTTCTGGGATGCAGCGCGATTATGGCTGGCACTCGGCCCGCCATCTCGCCGATCTGGAGGACCCGCAAGCCATCGGGCGGCGGGCGGGGGACCGCGCTGCGGCGCGTCTCGACCCGGTGCGGGTCAAGGCAGGGCCAATGACGATCCTGTTCGACCCCCGCGTTGCCACCACCTTGCTTGGCCATTTCGTCGGAGCAATCAGCGGCGCCGCAATCACCCGCAAGTCGAGTTTCCTGCTCGACGCGCTTGGCACCCGGGTCTTTGCACCAGGGGTGACTATCAGTGACGACCCGCTTCGCCCGAG
Organism: Pseudomonadota bacterium; assembly: GCA_030855555.1. Taxonomy (GTDB): domain Bacteria; phylum Pseudomonadota; class Alphaproteobacteria; order Sphingomonadales; family Sphingomonadaceae; genus Sphingomicrobium. The sequence goes on along the minus strand of JALYRC010000035.1, from coordinate 4,307 downwards.
AGGCTTGCGCAGTCGAAGCTTCGACGGCGAAGGATTGCCGGTGGCACCCTCCGACTTGATCTCGGATGGCGTGCTGACGACGTGGCTTGCCGACAGCGCGGCGGCGCGCCAGCTCGGCATTGCCCCCACCGGCCATGCGGTGCGCGGCGTGTCCGGAGCACCCGGGGCAGGGCCGTCCAACCTCGTCCTCCAGCCCGGATCGCGAAGCCGCGAGGCGATGATTGCTGGCGTTTCGAACGGCATCCTCGTGACCGAACTGATCGGGCAGGGCGTCAATGGCCTGACCGGCGATTATTCGCGCGGCGCCGCCGGATTCCTCATCGTCAATGGCGAGCTGGGACCCGCAGTGAGCGAAATCACCATCGCGTCCAACTTGAAGGCAATGTTCGGTTCGCTTGAACCGGCAAGCGACCTTGCGATTCGCCGCGGCATCGACAGCCCGACCTTGCTGGTGCCCGAAATGATGGTTGCGTCAGCCTGACTTCGCCATGCCCAGCCGCGCAATCTCGATCTTGGGGCAGCGATCCATCACCACTTTAAGTCCCGCCGCTTCGGCCCTTGACGCAGCTTCCTCATTGATCACGCCAAGCTGCATCCACACCGCCTTGGCTCCCGCTGCAATAGCCTCGTCGACAGCGGCAGCGGCATCGTCGGAGTTGCGGAAAATATCGACGATGTCGATCGGCTCGCCGATCTGCGCCAGTTCGCGCCATACGAATTCGCCGTGGACGTGCTCGCCGGTGATGCGCGGATTGACCGGGATCACGCGATAGCCCTGATCCTGCAGAAACTTCATCACGCCGTAACTGGCGCGACCGGGATTGTCCGACGCGCCGACCAACGCAATCGTGCGGGCCTCACCGAGCAATTTGGCAATGTCATCGTCACTGGTCAGCGGCATGGCGTCGTCTCCCTTGCCGCCCCAATGCTTCAGGCGGCGACTATATCCAATTGGCTAAGCACGCGCCGCGCGAGTTCCGCAAAGGCGTCCCCCGCCGCGCCTTCGTCGCCGGCCGGCGGTTGGCCAGCGTCGGAGGCAATGCGCAGGCTTGCCGACAGCGGGAGGCGCCCGAGGAAAGCGACGCCGAGTTCGCGCGCGCCCGCCTCCGCCCCGCCGCTCCCGAACGGATCGCTGCTTTCGCCGCAATGCGGGCAATGATAGCCCGCCATATTCTCGATCAGCCCAAGGACCGGCACATTGGTCTTGCCGAACAGGTCGATCGCTCGCGTCGCGTCGATCAGCGCCAGGTCCTGCGGGGTCGAAACGATCACCGCACCGTCGGGCCGCGCTTTCTGGACGAGCGACAATTGCACGTCACCGGTGCCGGGCGGCAAGTCGACGATCAGATATTCGGTGTCGCCCCACGCGCCGTCGATCAGCTGGGCAAGCGCGCCCGACGCCATCGGCCCGCGCCACGCCAGTGCCTGCCCCGCCGGGACAAGCTGGCCGACCGAAAGCAGGCGCACGCCGCTTGGCGCGATCACCGGGATAAGCGTTTTGGCCTCGGCTTCCGGACGGCTGTGGGCATCAAGCAAGGTCGGCTGCGACGGGCCGTAAATATCGGCATCGATCATCCCGACCTTTTTTCCCATTCGGGCCAAAGCGACCGCCAGATTGGCGGCAACGGTCGATTTACCGACCCCGCCCTTGCCCGATGCGACAGCAATGATCTTGCGCTCGGGTCGTGAGGTAGTGAGCACGATCCGCGCATGCTCGACCCCCGCTAAGGCAAGCGCGGCATCGCGAACGCGGGCTTCAAGTGCGCCTTGTTCGTCTGGCGAGAGGCCGCTTGCGTCGAGGACTAGCGCGGCAATGCTTCCCTTGAGCTTGCGCGATCGGATTCGCGCGGCGTCGGGAAGTTCGGAAAGCGCCGACAAAGGATCATCCGGGTTCATCGCCGCGCCTTAATGGCCTTTTCGACGACCGGCACTGTTTTTCGCCGCGCGCCGCCCCTATTAAAGACTCCATGAGCATTTTCGACGGAATGGGCGCGCGCAGCCGCGCTCTGTTTGCTGACATCAAGGGCCCCTGGGGTTCCGGAACCGGATCCGGGGGCAAGGGCTTCGGCGGCAAGGGCACTGGCGGCAATGGCGGGGGCGGCGACGGTTCCGGCGACGAACCATCGACGCCCAGGGGACCGTGGGGAGAACCGCCGAAGCGCGGCGCTCGTCCCTCTTCGACCGGTCCCGGCACAGTCAGCTCGCTTGACGATTTCCTGCGCAAGAACCGCGACCGCTTCGGTGGGTCAGGCGGCGGCGGCGGCGGTAGCGGCCGCTCGGGCCTGCCCTCTGCCGACCCAAAGATCATCGTCTGGGCAATCGCCGGCTTCGTCCTGCTGTGGCTGTTGTTTACCACCGTGCATCGTATTGCTCCCGAAGAGCGGGGCGTGGTGACGCGGTTCGGGCGCTACAGCCATACGTTGTCGCCCGGTATCGGTATTACCCTTCCGGCGCCAATCGATCGCGTCGCGAAGATCGACGTCGAGAATATCCAGGAACGCACGCTCGGCTCGGCGACCGAAGAAACGTTGATGCTTACCGGCGACCAGAACATCATCGACATTGCGTATCAGGTGCGCTGGAACATCCGCGATCCCGAACAATATCTGTTCGAACTGGCCACCCCGGTCGACACCATCAGCCAGGTCGCGGAAAGCGCGATGCGCGCGGTCATGGCGCAGGTCACGCTTCAGGACGCGATCGGGAACAAGCGTGGCGAGATCGAGGCCCGGGTCGCGGAAGATATGCAGCGCACGCTCGACCGTTACCGCGCAGGGGTACTGATCCAGGGTGTTGCGATCAAGCAGGCCGACCCTCCCGCCGCAGTCAATGACGCCTTCAAGGAAGTCACTGCCGCCCAGCAGGACGCGCAAAGCTATATCAATGACGCCGGCGCTTATTCGCTCCAGCTCAAACAAAAGGCGCAGGGCGATGCGACCGCGTTCGACAAGGTTTATGACCAGTACAAGCTTGCCCCCGCGGTGACCAAACGCCGCATGTATTATGAAACGATGGAGCGCGTGCTGCAAAAGGTCGACAAGACGATCGTCGAGGCCCCCGGCGTGAATAGCTATCTGCCGCTTGGCAATCAGGGCCGGACGACCCCCGCTCCGGCGCGGGAGCCTGGTCAATGACCGACTTCATCCGCCGCCACCCGCTGATGAGCGGGATCATCGTCTTTGCACTGCTGCTGACCTTGTTCAACTCGGTCGCGATCGTTCCTGAAACGCGTCAGGGGATCGTGGTCCGCTTCGGAAAGCCCGTGCGTATCGTCAACCGCTACAAGCCTGGCGAGCAATTCGGCGCGACGCAGGCCGGCCTTAACGCCACCATCCCGTTCGCCGAGGATGTGGTGTGGATCGACAAGCGCGTGCGTGATGTCGACATGGAGCGCCAGCAAGTGCTGTCGACCGACCAGCGCCGGCTCGAAGTCGATGCCTTTGCCCGTTACCGGATCGTCGACCCGTTGCGCATGTATATCTCGTCGCGCTCGGAAGATCGCGTCGAACAGGCGCTCAAGCCGATCCTCGGGTCGGCGCTTCGTAACGAACTTGGTCAGCGCTCGTTCGCGAGTTTGCTGTCGCCGGAGCGTGCGGGGGCGATGGAAAATATCCGTGTCGCGCTTAACCGCGTCGCGCGCCAATATGGCGTCGAAGTAATCGATGTGCGCATCAAGAAAGCCGACCTACCGACCGGGACACCGCTTCAATCTGCTTATGCGCGAATGATTTCGGCCCGCACGCAGGAAGCGCGCTCGATCCGCGCAGAAGGCGCCAAGCGCGCGCAGATCATCCGCGCGGAAGCTGACGCCGCAGCCGCGCAAACCTATGCCGCCAGCTTCGGGCGCGACGCGGAATTCTATAATTTCTACCGCGCGATGCAGTCCTATGAAACGACGTTCATCGGCAGCCAGGGCAGCAAGTCGTCGCCAACGACGATGATTCTGTCGCCGACCAACGAGTATCTGAAGGAATTCACTGGACGATAGGGACCGACTTGGGTTCAATCGGCGTTAATCCGCTTGACCCGAAAATCGGCACATCACGCCAGCCAAGCGAAGGAAATAAGTTTGTCGAAGGAGTCTCCGATCGTGCGTTACGCCTATGGTGTTGCTGCCGCGCTGCTGCTTGGGGGGACCGCTTTCTCGGTCGCGACCGGAGAGGCCGGCGCCCAGGTCGCTCAAAACGCTCCCGCCGCCATGGCGCCCCGCGCCGGCGCCCCGACTTCGTTCGCCGACCTCAGCGCGCGGCTCCAGCCCGCTGTCGTCAATATCTCAACCAAGCAGCGCGTCGCGGTGCGACAGCAGA
>JALYRC010000030.1 GCA_030855555.1 Pseudomonadota bacterium | reverse complement strand
GGCTCGATGCCCTTTCGCTCCACCATGTCCGCGCGCGGGAATGGAAGGGTGACCTCGTCCTGCTCCATGAAGTGGCACCGGGGCCAGCCGACCGAAGTTACGGCATCGCCGTTGCCAAGCTTGCCGGCGTCCCGCCCATCGTCCTGGCACGGGCCAAATCCGTTCTTGCGCGGCTCGAGGCGGGCCGGGATGCAACCGGAGGGATCGCGGCCGGGCTCGATGACCTGCCGCTATTTGCAAGCATTGCCGCGGCGCCCAGCGCTCCGCGCGATCCGCTGGCGGAGGCAATCGCCGAGATCGACCCCGACAAGCTCACGCCGCTAGAGGCGATCGAGGCGCTTTACGCGCTCAAACGGCTGGCGTCCGAGAGCGCCGATTCGTAGGTCGAAATAGCTTCGAACATCGCGGTCAGCGAGGCGCGTTCCGCCGCATCGAGTTCGGGCCGCCAGACTTCGAACAACAGGACGATGCGCGTCTGGTCGCTATCGTTCCAGGCTTCATGTTCGATGCTGTCGTCGAAGATCATCGCCTTGCCGGCTTCGACGTTGCGTACTTCGTTGCCGACGCGCAGCCGGCAGCCAGATGGAACGATCAAAGGAATGTGACAGATCAGCCGGGTGTTAAGCATGCCCCAATGGGGCGGGATGTGGGTATGCGGGCGCAATTGGGAGAAGAGCGCCATCGGCGAGCGTCCGGCAATCCGCGGCATTGGCGCCGTGCGAAGTGCCGCCATCGTCGCCGGACAACGGCGGGCATTGTCTTCCACCTCGACCCCGCCTTTCCACAGGTCGAATGCGCTCCAGCGAGCGTCGCCAAGCAATGCATGGCCGCGGTTGGGGCGGTTTGGGTCGCCTTCGACATAAGGATGGAAGCCGCTTTCCCCGGCCAGCAACTGCTCAACCTCGTCGCGCATGGCCGGGACTTGCGCTTCGAACCCCGCCACCCAGTCGAATTGCCCAGGGTCGTAGAAACATGTCTGCGGCAGGCCGGGGTAGAAGAAGCTGGTCGGCTGCTGGAGCTGGACCTGCTTCCGCCCTGCCATGATGTCGAGCGCTTCGGAAAAGCGCCGTGGGCGCACGTCGGGAGCAACTCCGGCGGCGACGAGCGATTCCTCGAGATGCTGCTCGAACCGTCCCCCCGCCGCATCGACGGCGATGGCAGCCTGCCGCAGCCGTTCGACAATCGCCGGGGGCAAGGCGCCCCTTTCGACTTGCAGCGCCATGGTGAAATAGCTCACTGCAGCGCGGTCATCGCCCCGCGCCTTAGCGCGTTCGCCCTTGGCCAGCAGCGCAAGCAGGTTACGCGGTTCGGCGACCAGCGCGCCATCCAACGCCCGCTCCTCGGCGGCCGCGTCACCCTGCGCCGCGCAGCATTGTGCCAGCAGCAGCCAGGCGCGCACATCATTGGCGGTGGCCGCCGTTGCGCCTTGTAATGCAGAGCGCGCCGCACGCAGGTCGCCGCGTTGCAACGCTGCCCATCCGGTCTCCAGATCAGTTGTGGTCATGCCACCGGCATAACGCGATCATCATGCCACGCAACCGCCGTGGTAATTTCGCGAGCCGGGCGATCGCGGTCGTTCCGCATTGCCTTACTCTGGCTTATGGTGGCGTCATGCCAGTCCCCCGCTTCGAACTGATCGCCGATCGGCGCGCAATTATCGACCGGCGGGCCTTGGCTGACGCGCTGGCGGCGCTGCCCGCTAACGAAGCGCTTCCTGTCGCCACGAAGATGTTGCGCGACGCATTATGCGCGGGTCGCGCCGAGGTTGCGCGGCGGCTTGAGGCTGCGCCAAATCGCGGGCGCAGCGCGGCGGCGGCGACCGCCTTCCTCCATGATCAACTGCTTCGGCTTGCCTATGATTTCGTCACGACCCGGCTTTATCCCAATGCCAATCCAAGCAAGAGCGAGCGCGTCGCATTGATCGGATTGGGGGGAAGCGGGCGGGGTGAAATGGCGCCCTACAGCGACATCGACCTGCTGCTCGTCGTTGGCGATCGCCGCGTGCCGTGGTGCGAACAGGTTGCCGAAGCGCTGCTCTATCTGCTGTGGGATCTGAAGCTCAAGATTGGCCAATCCGTGCGGACCATCGACGAGGTCGTGAGCATGGCGCGGAGCGATATGACGATCCGCACCGCGATGCTCGAGGCGCGCTGGATCTGGGGCGACGAGGCGCTCGCCGCCGAAGCGATCGGACGCTTCCGAAGCGAAGTGGTTTCGGGCAGCGCCCGCGAATATGTCGCTGCGAAGCTTGCCGAGCGCGACGAGCGTCACCGCCGCATGGGCGACAGTCGCTATGTCGTCGAGCCCAACGTCAAGGACGGCAAAGGCGGCCTTCGCGATCTCCATACTTTATACTGGATCGGCCAATATGCCTTCAGCGTCGAGCGGCCCGCCGACCTGGTCGACAAGGGCCTGTTCACCGCTGCCGAATTTCGCCGCTTCGAGCGCGCTGAACGCTTTTTCTGGGCCGTGCGGTGCCACCTCCACCTTGCGGCAGGGCGACCTGAGGAACGCCTCGGCTTCGACATGCAGCGTACGATCGCGGCGGCGATGCGCTACGCCGACCGACCGGGGAAGTCCGCGGTCGAACGGTTCATGCAATTCTATTTCCTCAACGCCAAGGTGGTCGGCGATCTGACGGGGCTGTTCCTCGCGCAACTCGACGAGCAGATGGCCGAGAAGAACCGCCGCTTCGCGCTGCCGCGGATCAAGCGTCGGCCAGGGCGGCTCGACGGTTTTGCGCTCGACCGGGGGCGGCTGACAATCCCGCGCGACGACTGGTTTGCCGAACGGCCGGCACGGCTGATCGAGATGTTCGCGCTTGCGGCCCGCGACGGACTGGAAATCCACCCGGCGGCGATGCGGGCGGCGGCGCGGGACGCCAGGCTAGCCGACGGCGTTCGTGACGATCCCGCCGCCAACGCCTTTTTCCTCGACGTCCTGACCAACAAGGAGCGCCCCGATGTCGTGCTCCGGTGGATGAACGAGGCCGGCGTTTTCGGGCGCTTCGTTCCCGACTTCGGCCGTGTCGTCGCGCAAATGCAATTCGATATGTACCATCACTACACCGTCGACGAGCATAGCATCCGTGCGATCGGGCTGACCGCCGCGATCGAGCGCGCCGAGCTTGCCGAGGACCATCCACTGTCGACCGCTCTGTTCAAGCAGATTGCGTCTCGCCGCACGCTCTACGTTGCAGTGTTGCTTCACGATATCGCCAAGGGACGCGGCGGTGACCATAGCGTATTGGGTAGCGATATTGCGCTCGAGTTATGCCCGCGCTTCGGACTTGACGCGGGCGAGACCGAGACTGTCGCGTGGCTTGTGCGGCACCACCTGTTGCTGTCGAACACCGCCTTTCGGCGTGACCTTGCCGATCCCAAGACGATCGATGACTTCGTCCGCACGGTGCAAAGCCCTGAGCGACTTCGCCTTTTGCTGATGTTGACCGTGGTCGATATTCGCGCCGTCGGGCCGGGGACGTGGACCGAATGGAAGCGGCAGTTGCTGCGGGCATTGTTCGATGCTGCCGAAGAGCGATTGCGGCTTGGCCACAAGCAGCGCGGACGATCAGAGAGGGTCGCCCATCGCCATGCAGCGCTGGCCGCGGAGCTTGGCTGGACCCGTGCCGCAGTGCGCGCCCAGGCGCGGCGGCTGCCCGACAGCTATTGGCTTGCCGAACCGCCGGAGTGGCAGGTCGCCAACGCCCGCCAGATCGCTGCGGCCGAAGCGCGGATCGGGGATTCAGTCGCGTCCGTGCATGCCGAGCCTGACCCGGCATCCGGCGCAACGCGGCTGTCGGTCTTCGCGCCCGATGCGCCGGGCCTGTTCTACCGCATATCGGCCGGGCTCGCGGCGGGCGGCGCATCCGTGATCGATGCGCGTATCCACACTACGCGCGATGGAATGGCGCTCGACAATCTGCTGGTCACCGATGCTCGCGGGGAAGCCTATGACGATCCGCGCCATCGCGCCCGGCTGGTCAAGGCAGTCACCAAGGCACTGGACGGGGAAGAGCCGAAGCCCCCGCCTGCCAAGACATTATCGAGCCGTGAGGAAGTATTTGCCGTCGCCCCGTCGGTGCTGATTGCCGAACAGGCTTCGACCCGCACGACGGTGGTCGAGGTAAATGCCCGCGACCGTCCGGGACTATTGGCGCAGCTTGCTTATGCCATTCACGCCACCGGCAACGCCCTGCATTCGGCGCATATCGCGACCTATGGCGAGCGGGCGGTCGACGTCTTCTACGTCACGAATAGCACAGGACGAAAGCTGGACCGCACCGCAATCGCGACCTTGCGCGAAGCGCTGCTCGCGGCGGTCAGCACCTAGATCCCATGAAAAAGGGCCCCGCCGGCAGGCGAGGCCCTCGATCTTGCAGCCTGTTCGGATCAGCCGCGTTCGGGGATCGCAACCGGCGGCGGCGGCGCTGGCTCGGCGATCGCGGGGCACATTTCGGTAGCCAGGATCACGCTGCCGTCGGCGCAGGTCTGGGTAGCCGGCGGCAAAGGCGCCGGGGCCGGCGGAGCAACATAGGCCGCGGGAACCGGCTTCGGCGGCGAGATGCGCGCCCGCAGGGTCAGACCATATGTCCGCGGTTCGGCCAGGAAGGCGCCGAACAATTGGGTCGAGCGCGGATAGAAGCC
>JALYRC010000021.1 GCA_030855555.1 Pseudomonadota bacterium | reverse complement strand
CGCTTCTCGAGCATGTCGAGCGGCATCGACCCCGCTAGCAGGATCGTGTCGTGGAATCCGCGATCGTCATATTTCGCCCCAAGCGCCGCCTTGGACCGCGCCCGCAGCTCCTCGATCTTGAGCTTGCCGACCATGTAGGCGGTCGCCTGCCCCGGATAGACGATGTAGCGCTCGATCGCTTTGTCGATGCCTTTGTCGGCGCTATTGTCGGAGATATATTTGATCGCCTGCGCACGGCTCCAGCGCTTGTGGTGAATGCCGCTGTCGACGACCAGCCGCATCGCCCGGTGAAGCTCCAGCTGTAGCCGCCCGAAGTCGCGATAGGGGTCGGTGTAGAGCCCCATCTCCTTGCACAATTTCTCGGCGTAAAGCCCCCAGCCTTCGTCGGTCGCGGTATAGCCGCTGAACTGGCGGAACGGCGGCACTTCGCCTTCGCCGAGCTCGCTAAGCAACGCGCCCTGAAGATGGTGGCCCGGAAGCCCCTCGTGACAGTAAAGCGCCTCGACCTCGGTCGAAGGCATGTTACGCATGTCGTACAGATTGACGTAATAGGTGCCGGGACGCGATCCGTCGGGCGGCGGATCCTGGTAAAAGGCCTTGCCGGCATTCTTCTCGCGGAACGGCTCGACCGCCTTGATCACCAGTTTCGACTTGGGCAACCGCCCGAAAAAGCGCGGCAAGGCTGCTGCCACCTGCGACTCGGCCTTGGCCGATTCGTCAAGGTACATCTGCTTGCCCGCAGCATTATTGGGATAATAAAATTGCTTGCCGTCGCGGATGTGGGAGAAGAATTGCTTGAGCGATCCGGCAAAGCCGACACGCTCCTTGATTGCGCTCATTTCGCCGTGGATCCGCGCCACCTGCGCAAGGCCAAGCGCATGGATCTGGTCGCCGTCGAGATCGGTCGTGGTATAATATTTGAGCAGCGCCTTATATTGGTCGGCGCCATCGGCGAATCGCCAGATGCCGTCGTCCGTGCCAGCCCGCTTCGCCTGCGCGTTGAGGGTAGAGATCATCCGCTGATAGGCCGGACGCATCGACGTCAGCATTGCCGTGCGGGCCTCCGCGATCAACCCGTCCTTGGTCGCCTGCGGGATCGCAAGCTTGCCGACCTTGGTCTTGAAATCCGCGAACAGATCATTGTCCGCGCCAGCCGTGAACGGCGCCCCGGTAATGATGTTGCGCGATTGCTCGATGACCTGCGGAAAGACCCAGCGCGGCGGCAGCACACCCGCTTTTTCACGCTCGATCGATTGCGCGATCGCCTGGTCGATGAACCGGCCGCTCTGCTGCAAACGGCTGATATAGGCACGCGCATCGGCCTCGCTCTCAACCTTGTGGATGTTGATCAGGAAGGCCGGAATCTCGGCCTGCACGCCATTCATCTGGTCGAACACATAGGCGTTGCGCCGATAAGGGAAGATGCTTGCCGCGCGGGCGTTCCGATAGAGCAGAAGATCATAGCTGAGCTGGTCGTCGGCGCTCAGCGTGGCGCGATCGAACCGTGCCCGCATCGCGTCAACAGTGCGCTGGTCGAGCTCACGGCCCTCGATTGCGGCTGCGTCGGTATATTGATCGAGCTGGCCATAATCCTTGTCCTTGATGGCGCGATAAGATTTGGAAAGCGGCGACAGCTCGAGTTCCGCCTTGTCATATTCGTTGAAGAAAGCGGCGAGTTCGGCATTCTTCTGGGCGGGAGCGGTAACTGGCGCCATGATTGGCGCGACCAACGCCTCGTCCGACGCCGGGGCCGGCAGCGGCTCACGCGAAGTCGTCGCACAGGCGGCTAGAAACGCAGTTGAAGCAAGCAGGATAATATGACGCACAAGCGATCCTTCTGATATTTCGTCATGCCGGGCCTGGGCCCATCAAAGTATCACTTTGATTGGTACGTCCCTTGACCCGCCATCCACCTTTGCACCTTGAAGTAAGCTGAACCCCGGCTCAAGGGCAGGGCTGCATCATTCGACGAACGGCGGAACCCAATTGAATTACAAGCTGCTTCGCCCGTTGGTTCACGCGCTCGATGCCGAAACCGCGCACCGCCTGACGATCGGCGCCCTGCGGCTGCTGCCCGGTCGCGGCGCCCCTGAATTCCCCGTTTCGCTGGCAAGCAAGGTCGCCGGCCTGCACTTTCCCTCGCCGGTCGGGCTTGCGGCGGGTTTCGACAAGGATGGCGAAGTGCCCGACGCGATGCTGTCGCTCGGCTTTGGTTTCGTCGAGGTCGGAACGCTTACCCCCATGCCCCAGGTCGGCAATCCGCGTCCCCGATTGTTCCGGCTGGTCGAGGACGAAGCGGTCATCAACCGGATGGGGTTCAACAATGAAGGACAGGCCGCAGCGCTGGCACGGCTGATCAGGCGCAAGCGGCGCGGGGTGGTCGGCGTCAACATCGGGGCCAATAAGGACAGCACCGATCGCATAAATGATTACGCATCGGGCGTGAGGAAGATGGCGCCGGTGGCGGATTATCTGACCGTCAACATCAGCTCGCCCAACACGCCGGGGCTGCGTAATCTCCAGGCTGGCGGCGAACTGGTCGAACTCCTTGGCGCCGTGGCCGCGGCGCGCGGGAAGGATGGTCCGCCGATCTTTCTCAAGGTCGCTCCCGACCTTGCGCCGGGCGACCATGATCGCATCGTGCGCGCCGCCATGGACTCGCGCATCGACGCACTGATTGTCGCCAATACGACGATCTCGCGCCCGGCGCTCGTCTCGCGCTTCAAAGATGAAAGCGGCGGCCTTTCGGGCGCACCGCTGAAGCCGCTTGCGGTCCACGCCTTGCGCCTGTTCCGCAGTGCCAGCGGAAGCGAACTGCCGCTGATCGCTGCGGGCGGCATTGCCTCGGCCGACGACGCCTGGGCGCGGATTGCCGCCGGGGCGAGCCTCGTCCAGCTTTATTCGGCATTGGTCTATCACGGGCCCGGGCTTGCGCGCCGGATCGCCGATGGCCTTGCCGAACGGCTCGCTCAGCGCGGCATGTCGAGCATTGCCGATGCGGTTGGAAGCGGCTAGCCCAAGCGCATGCGCAGTAGATATTGGACTTTCGCCGCCGCTCTTTCGCTTGGCGCCTGCACCACGCTTCCAAGCCCAGCGACCAACGCCCCCGGAATGGTATCGGCGGCCGATCCGCGCGCAGCCGAAGCCGGCGCGGCCATGCTCCGCCAGGGCGGAAGCGCGACCGATGCCGCGCTAGCGACTCTTCTCGCGCTGACCGTGGTCGAACCGCAGAGTTCCGGGATCGGCGGCGGTGGTTTTCTGGTTGCAAGCAACGCTCGCGGTAATGTCGTCACCTATGACGGTCGTGAGGAGGCTCCCGCTGCCGCGACCCCCTTATGGTTCTACAAGGACGGTGCGCCAATCACGCCGCGCGACGCTGTCCCCGGCGGCAAAAGCGTCGGCGTTCCCGGCAATGTTCGAATGATGGCGCTGGCCCATCGGGCGCACGGCAAGCTCGCGTGGAAGGCGTTGTTCAGCCCTGCTATCACGCTTGCCAGCCAAGGCTTCGTAATCACCCCGCGGATGCGGTCGATGCTCAGCCGGTCGCGTGAACTTGCTGCCTTGACGCCAGAGGGACGAAACCTGTTCTTCGCTGCCGATGGTCAGCCCCTGCCAGTCGGCACGCGAGTCAAGAATCCGCGCCTTGCAGCCTTCCTTACCGACTTGGCCAATCGCGGTCCCGACAGCTTCTACGTCGGCCCCAATGCGCAGGCGATCGCGGCTGCGGTACGCAGTGCGCCGCGCAATCCCGCGGCAATGACCCCGGGCGATCTTGCGGCCTATGACGCCAAGGCGCGCGATCCCGTGTGCGGCTCATATCGCGGCCACCGTGTGTGCGGCATGGGGCCCCCGTCTTCGGGCGCGACGACCGTCTTCGCCATCCTCAAGCAACTCGAACGCTTCGACCTTGCCGCGCTTGGTCCGAACTCGCCCGCCGCGTGGCACCTGATCGCCGAATCGATGCGCTTGGCCTATGCCGATCGCGACATGTATCTGGCCGATGCCGATCATGTCGCGGTGCCCGTCGCGGGGCTCACCGATCCTGCTTATCTCGCCCAGCGCTCGGCATTGATCGCGTCCGACAGGACCATGAACAGCGTCGCTGCAGGTCGGCCCGCGGGGTCGCGCCAGATGGCATTGTCAGCGCAGCCAGTGGAACAGGGAACGTCGCATTTCGTCGCTACCGACCGGGCAGGAAATGTTGCGTCCTTGACCTCGACCATCGAAGGCCCGTTCGGATCGGGGCTGATGGTCAACGGCTATTATCTCAATAATGAATTGACCGATTTCAACATCATCCCCGCCGTCAACGGAGTTGCGACGGCCAATCGCGTCGAGGCTGGCAAGCGCCCGCGCAGTTCGATGTCGCCGACCATCGTCTTCTCGCCCGGCGGTCGCGTGCGGCTCGCGGTCGGCGCTGCTGGCGGTGCGACGATCATCGCGCAGGTCGCCAAGGCGATCATCGGCGTGGTCGACTGGCGCTTGTCCGCCCAGGACGCGATCGCGCTTCCAGTGCTCTACTCCCCGGGCGCGACTGTCTACATCGAGAAGGGCTCGGCCCACGAAGCGATGATCCCGGCGCTGATGGCGCTTGGCCACAAGGTCGAAGTACGCGAGCCGGGCTTCAAGGCCAATGCGATCGAATGGGTGGCGAGTGCGCAAGGGGGCGGCCGCTGGGTCGGCGCTGCCGATCCGCGCAGTGAAGGCGCAAGCATCGGAGAATAGGATGGCGGCGCGGTCGCAACGGCAACTCGAACATTTCCCCAATCTCGTCACCATGTTCCTCACCCGCGCTCGCGAGAATGGGGACAAGCCGTTCCTTTCGGCCAAGCGCGGTGGCGCCTGGCGCGCAATCAGCTATGCGGACGCGGCGCGGCAGGTCGCCGCACTTGCCGACAGCCTCGCTCGGATCGGGCTCAAGCCGGGCGACCGCGTCATGCTGGTCAGCGAGAATCGCCCCGAATGGCTGATTGCCGATCTTGCAATCATGGCCGCCGGCTGCGTCACGGTCCCGACCTATACGACCAACACCACCCGCGATCACCAGCATATCCTCAACAATTCGGGCGCGTCGGCGGTCATCGTCTCGACCCAGAAGCTTGCCCGCGCGCTCATGCCCGCGGTGCTCTTTTCGTCCGATTGCCACTACATCGTCTCGATCGACGAAATCATTACCGGCCAGTCCCCGGACGTTGCGCAATTCCATTTGTGGAGCGACCTTGTCGAAGGCGCACCCGACGTCGCCGCGCTCGAAGCGCGCATGAACAGCGTCGGGCGCCGCGACCTTGCCTGCCTGATCTACACCAGCGGGACAGGGGGCGCGCCGCGCGGGGTGATGCAGCACCACGGGATGGTGCTTCACAACGTCGAAGGCTGCATCGACATCATCGCCAACGACTTCAGTTGGGACGACGAACTGTTCCTGTCGTTCCTCCCCGCAAGCCACGCTTATGAGCATAGCGGCGGCCAATATTTCCCGATCGCGCTCGGCGGGCAGATATTTTACGCCGAAAGTCTGGAAAAACTTGCTGCAAACATCGAAGAAGTGCGCCCGACGATGATGGTCGTCGTGCCCCGCCTGTTCGAGATGCTCCGCGCCAAGATACTGAAGACAATCGATAAAGACGGTGGTCTGCCCAAATATCTAATGGGCCGCGCGCTTGCCATAGAAGCCCGCCGCAACGCCGGCACGTCATCTCCGTGGGACTCTCCGATGGACGCTATCCTGTCCCTCACATTGCGGCGCAAGGTGCGCAATCGCTTCGGCGGGCGGATCAAGGCGTTGGTGTCGGGCGGCGCACCGCTAAACCTGGATGTCGGACTTTTCTTCCAGGCAATGGGCCTGCCCGTCCTCCAGGGCTATGGCCAGACCGAAGCCGGGCCGGTGATCAGCTGCAATCGCCCGGCCGCGGGCATCCGCATGGAAACCGTCGGCCCACCGCTCCGGAACAGCGAAGTGCGCATTGCCAGCGATGGCGAGATCATGGTGCGCGGCGAGCAGGTCATGCACGGCTATTGGCGCAACGAGGCCGAAAGCGCGCGCGTGCTGCTCGACGGGTGGCTCGCCACGGGAGACGTGGGGCATTTCGACTCCAAGGGCCGGATCGTGATCACCGATCGCAAGAAGGACCTCATCGTCAACGACAAGGGCGACAATGTCGCTCCACAGCGGGTCGAGGGGATGCTTACGCTTCAACCCGAAATTGCCCAGGCAATGGTCTATGGCGACCGCCGGCCGCACCTTGTGGCCTTGCTGGTCCCGGACCCGGAGTTCATCTCGCAGCACGGCGACGATCAGGCGGCCAAGGCGCTCGGCAAAGCGGTCGATCGCGTGAACGACGAACTGAACGTCATTGAGCGGGTACGGCGGTTCATCATCGCCGACACGCCCTTCACGGTCGAGAATGAGCAGCTAACGCCCTCGCTCAAGATCCGCCGTCACGTCATTGCCAAGGCCTATGGCGAACGCCTCGACGCTTTGTTCAAGCGCTAGCTCTAGGGCCGCCGGTAAGGCGTGAAGTCGCCCAGCACGCAGGCCCCCCGTACCGCCCCAAGTGCGGTGAGGTCGACAACGTGAGCGAAAGTTCCGCTGCACAAGGCGCTACCACTGAAGTTTTTGGTCACCAGCGTATAGTTGTGATCCGCCGCGTCTGCACACCCGCCGCGGGTCGCATTGGCATAAACCGTTCGTCCTTCGCGAAACAGCAAAATGCCGTCGCGTTCGGCGACGACAGAGGCAGTGCTCCGCGGCGGTAGGCAACTTTGAGGCCGCCCCGGGATCAGCCCTGCAAGTTCGGAGTCAAACCGCATCGCCGCACGCTGTGAGATCGGCGCGTCATAGCCGGGAGCACAAGCGGCAAGGCCGATCGCAGTGAATGAAATAAGAATAATGACACGCAACATGGCTGGTCCTCCGCAGGCGATATTCACTGTAACGCATGACCTGACAATTCGGCTTTAGAATCGATCTTTCCACGCGCGCCGTTCAGTGAATTCGGCAATGCCGGAAGCGCGTAGGAACGGATTGGTTAAGCGCTCGGCAGCGATGGTCGTCGGCACCGTTGCCTCGCCTCGCCCGCGCATTGCCTCCACCGAAGCCAGTTGATCGGCGATGTCGGCATTGTCGGGCTCGACTGCAGCCGCGAAGCGCGCATTGGCGAGCGTATATTCGTGCGCACAATAAACCAGCGTGTCATCGGGCAGCTCGCCCAGCCGGCCGAAGGCGGTAAACATTTGATCCGGCGTTCCTTCGAACAAGCGTCCGCAGCCCATTGCGAACATCGTGTCCCCGACAAATGCGACACCGGCGTCGCGAAAGACGAATGCGATATGGCCAAGCGTATGGCCGGGGACTTCCCACACTTCGCCGACATGCGCGCCAAGCCGCACGCTATCGCCTTCCTTGAGCTGGACATCGATTCCACCAATTTTATGCGCTTCGGCGGCCGGGGCAGACAGGGTCGCCCCGGTGGCGTCGACGACAGCCTGATTGCCGCCGGTATGATCGGGGTGCCAATGGGTGTTCCACACCTGCCCTATGTGCCAGCCGCGCGCCTCGGCCTCTGCCAATACCGGGGCTGCATCGCCGGGATCGACGACCGCCGTTTCGCCGCTGTCTTTGTCGTGGACCAGCCACAGATAATTGTCGGCAAAAGCGGGCACCGTGACGATTTCCAGCGAGAAGGCACCCTGCATTACCAGGACCCGCTGTTGGGCATCGAAGCCCATGGCTCGGCCGGGGCAAGCGGGTCCCCTTTCTGGAGCAATTCGACCGAAATGCCGTCCGGGGTGCGGACGAATGCCATATGGCCGTCCCGCGGCGGACGATTGACCACTATTCCGGCGTCGGCGACGCGCTGGCAAACGGCGTATATATCATCCACGCGGAAGGCGAGATGGCCGAAATTGCGACCTCCTTCATAACCGCTCTCGTCCCAATTGTGGGTCAGTTCGACCTCTGCGACATCAGCCCCAGCGCCAAGGAAGATGAGCGTGAACTTCCCCTGGGGAACGTCCTTGCGGCGCCGCTCCTCGAGTCCGATCAGCTTGAAGAAATCGATCGTCGCCTGCGGGTCCGAAACGCGAAGCATCGAATGGAGAAACTGGGTCACTACTCTTCCCTTTTCATTGCCGTACTCGTTCCAGCAGGCCCTGGAGCTCGACAAGCACGGCGTGAATCTGATGTGGCTCGCTTAGGCGATGGCCGCCACCCTTGATCAGGCGCAACTGGACATCGGACGAACGAAGATCAGCGACCAACTTGATCGGCACGCCCATCGGCACGACCTCGTCTTTCTCACCATGCACTAGGCGAACCGGGATGGTCAGGTCGATCGGCGAATGAAGCAATCGATGCGCCGCGCCCGATTGCCAGAACGCGCGATAGGTCAGCGAGGGCTCGGGCCCATAGGGATTGGGGCGCTCGAGCCGGCCGGTGGCGGCAAGCACCTTCTTCTCCTCGGCGGAAAAGCCCCAGTCGGTAAAGTCGGGCGCGGCGGCAATGCCAAGCACTGCCGCGACACGCTGCGGACGGCGAAGCGCCGTGTGAAGCGCAATCCATCCGCCCATCGATGATCCTGCGACAATCACTTTGCCGTCGGTGACGCAAAGGTCGATTGCGGCGAGAACTTCGCCAAGCCAGCGATCGAGTGTTCCATCGGCGAAGTCGCCCGAAGAACCGCCCGTCCCCGAATAATCGAGCCGCAGGCAGCCTAGATCGCGCGAGGCGCAGAACTGGTCGATCGCTAGTGCCTTGGCGCCCTCCATGTCCGACGCATAGCCGGGCAGGAACAGGACCGTGGGTAGGCCAGCGCCGGCGACGCGGTTTCGAACCGCGATCCGGCGCCCGTCACCGGGGTCGAGGTAGGACAGATCTGCGGGTGCGGCCGGGACGATGGTCATCGCACCCGCCTAACAGGTCAGCGCTCCAGGATCACCAATTCCGTGCGACGATTGTCGAATCGGCCGCCTTGAGTGGCGTTGGTAGAATTAGCACCTGTCTCGTCACCAGTGCGCGCTTCGAGACGGTCGGCGGGGACGCCGCGCGAGCCCAGCGCGGCGACTACCGCCCGGGCACGATTGGCGCCAAGGTCACGGTTGAAGCGGCTGTCGCCGCGCGCGTCGGCATATCCGACGACCGCGGCGCGCGCCCCGGGATAGGCCGCGAGCACCCGCGCAACATCATTGAGGTCGTCGCTGTCCTCACCGCGCAGATTGGCAGTGCCGCTATCGAAACTGACCGCGTCGAAGGTGAAGGTGCGCGGCAGGCCGTCCTTGCTGCCCATGAAACGGTCGAGGTCGTGGGCAAGCGTCCCCGGGATCAGCGGCGCCCCGGCAACGCGCGGCGTGACCACCCCGGAAACGTCACTATCTCTCGTGCGCGTGGCGCGGCCATCGTCATTTCCGTCGCATGTCGCGAGCGCGAGAATGAGCGCAAGCAACGCCAGCCCGCCAAGCACCCACGGCAGCATGTAATTGCGGCGCGGCTCGGCTCCACCGACCGCAGGATTGCGGATCGGTGGAAGCGGATTGGCCGGTTTCGAGGCGGCGCCTGCAGCGGCTGCCGATCCCGCCCCCACCAGTCCGAGCGCGGCGCGGGTCTTCGATAAATGAACATGCTCGTCAACGCGCGCAACGTCGGACAGGTCGATGTGATGATGCTTGCCGTCATTCGACGCATCCTTGGTCAGCTTGATCCGCTCGCCCTCGACCGCGTCGACCTTGCCGATCTTGTCTCCGGCGGAATCGATGACGTCCATATGTTGGCGGATCTGACTATGGTCGACCATGAAAATTCCCCTGTGTTCGCGCCGCGACGATCCGGCAGTCGAGCGATGAACCCGTTTCGCGACCTTGCGTTCCAAGCCGCCCACGGGGTCCCGAGGCGCGACGCTATTTGAGGAAAGCGTCGAGCGCTGCTGCGAAGTCGGCGGGGCGGTCCTGCATGATGAAGTGGTAGCTGTTCGCGATCGGCACCAATTTGGCCTTGGGAAGCGCGGCGTAAGCGGTGCCATAAAGCGTGGCCGCGGCCTTCGCCGTAAGCAGACGATCGTCGTGCGGATAGAGCATGGTCACCGGGGTCGCGATCCGTCCAAGCCGCGGGCGCATGTCGGTCACCATATCGTCATACATCGCTTGTCCGACGACCCGCAGGTCGGACACGCTGGCACCATAAGCGACGAGGCATGCACCGACACCGCTGTTCGTCATCGTTCCACGCGGAGTGGCGGGGGCCGGCAAGGTGACGGGGCAGTCAGGCTTGAGTTGGTAGTCGGGCGCCACCTTATCCGCCTGGCCGAGCAGCATTGTCCGGATGGTCGTCGCTTGCGGAGTCACCGCGGCAACGCTGTCGGCGCCGAAGATCGTGCCGATGAAAGGCAGCGCATCGACCACCATGATTCGTGCGGCGATGTCGGGATGGTCGGCGGCGAGCATCAGTGCGGCGAGCCCGCCCATCGAATGACCGACAATCGCTGGCGACTTGATCTTCTCGCGGCGAATGTACGCCGCGACGTCGTCGACGAACGGTTGCAGCACCGGGCCAGTGGCATTGGCCCCGGCGGGCTCGCCAAAGCCGCGCACCTGGACGAGGTGGAGACGGTGGGTGGCCTTGAGCCGTTCGGCGGTCGCGCCCCAAACGGCACGGCTGCTCGACAGGCCGGGGATAAGGATGACGTCGGGACCACTGCCCACCACCTCGACCGAGAAGCGGGCCGGCGCGGCGATCGCGCTTGGCTGGGCAGCGCTGGCGGGTGCGGCGACCGCAGCGGCGGCGAGCGAGGGCGTGGCCATTGCGGCAAGCACGGCGGCAAACAGATATTTGGTCATGCGATCAACCTTTCGTGGGGGAGGTGAAAATGTCTTCGATCGGAAGCGCGAACAGTTCGGCGATGCGGAAGGCGAGCGGGAGCGACGGGTCATATTTGCCGGTCTCGATCGCGTTGACGCTCTGGCGCGACACGGCGAGACGGTCGGCGAGGTCGGACTGGCTCCAGTCGCGTTCGGCCCGGAGCACCTTGAGGCGGTTGTTCATCGGCAACCCCCGGTCGTGCCGAGCGTGAGCCAGTTAACAAGGCTGCCGACGCCAAGCCCGGCGAACCACAGGATGGCGATGAAGTAAGCATCGACATGGGGCACCAGGCCGACCGCCTC
Organism: Pseudomonadota bacterium; assembly: GCA_030855555.1. GTDB lineage: Bacteria > Pseudomonadota > Alphaproteobacteria > Sphingomonadales > Sphingomonadaceae > Sphingomicrobium. The sequence goes on along the minus strand of JALYRC010000021.1, from coordinate 6,268 downwards.
GAGAAAGCCCCACACCGTCGCGATCGACAATGCGAAGGCGGTGGCGACGAGCGACTGGCGAACCAGCAGCATCCGCTGAAACTCGTCCTGCTCCTCGACCAGCAAGCGCCCGACCGCCCAGAATACGCCGATGACCGACAGGCCGGGAAGCAGCGCCAGCAGATAAGCAAGCGCGCCGGTAACATGGCCATTGCCGACATAATGCAGCGCAATCGACAGGAACAGGAGGTAGCAGGCCATCGATACGAAAACGCGTCGGACATAGCGTTTCTGGGCCGGGTTCATACGCATGGAAAGTGTCCTTTTCATTGAGTCAAGGACGCTTTACCTAATGTATGGAGCTCTTGTCAAGCGACCTTTACTCGGTCACGCAGCGGTTGAGGCATCACGCGCCGCCCGCTAGAGCTACGATATGTCAAAGATGATCAAAATCGCCCTTCCCGATGGCAGCGAACGGCAGGTGCCCGTGGGATCGACCCCGGCCGACATTGCAGCGGCGATCGGCCCGGGCCTGGCCAAGGCGGCGCTGGCGGCGCGCGTCGATGGCGAACTGCGCGACCTAAACCGCCCGTTTGACGGCGACTCAAGCCTCGCTTTGGTCACGGTGCGCGACGAGAAAGACGCGCTCGAACTGTTTCGCCACGACTTTGCGCACATCTTGGCGGAAGCGGTGCAGAAGCTTTACCCCGGCACCCAGATCACCTTCGGCCCGGCCACCGACGACGGTTTCTATTATGACTTCGCGCCGGCCGAGGGTCGCGGCATGTTCACCGAAGAGGATCTGCCGCGCATCGAGGAGGAAATGCGCCGTATCATCGCCGCCGACGAGCCATTGATCCGCGAGGAATGGACGAGAGAGGACGTGCGCGCTTACTTCGTCAAGAGCGGCGAGACGTTCAAGGCCGAATGGGTCATGGAACTGCCCGAGGGCGAAGCCATCACGATGTATCGCTCGGGCACGGGCGACGACAAGTGGATGGACCTGTGCCGCGGGCCGCACCTCGCCTCGACCGGCAAGCTCGACCCCCAGGCATTCAAGCTGACGCGCGTCTCGGGCGCCTATTGGCGCGGTGACCAGGCCAATCCTATGCTCAGCCGGATTTACGGAACGGCGTGGCTCAACAAGAAACAACTTAACGAACATCTCGTCCGGCTCGAGGAAGCAGCCAAGCGAGATCATCGCCGTATCGGCCAGGACATGGACCTGTTCCACTTGCAGGCCGAAGCGCACGGGTCGGTCTTCTGGCATCCCAAGGGCTTCATCCTGTGGCGCCAGCTGGAGGCGTACATGCGCCGACGGCTCGACGCGGCAGGCTATGAAGAGGTCAAGACGCCTCAGCTGATGGATGCGCACCAATGGGAAAAGAGCGGCCATTGGGGCAAGTATCGCGAGAATATGTTTGTCGTTCCCGACGAAATCCCCAATGTCGACGACGAGGCACCGGTCGTTTCCGGCAAGGCCGACCTCATGGCGCTGAAGCCGATGAATTGCCCGGCGCACGTCTTGATCTTCAAGCAGGGCATCACCAGCTATCGCGACCTGCCGATCCGCATGGCCGAATTCGGCTGCTGCCATCGCAACGAGCCGCATGGCGCGCTCCACGGCATCATGCGGGTGCGGCAGTTCACGCAGGACGACGCCCATATCTTCGTTCGCGAAGACCAGCTGATCGATGAGGTTAAGGACTTCTGCGACCTGCTCGACAGCGTCTATCGCGACCTCGGCTTCGAACAATATGCGATCAAGCTCGCTTTGCGACCCGACAAGCGCTTCGGCACGGACGAGATGTGGGACTGGTCCGAACAAAGCCTGCGCGATGCAGTCAAGGCCACCGGGCGCGACACGCCGGAATATGGGTGGGAGGAATTGCCCGGCGAAGGGGCATTCTACGCGCCCAAGCTCGAATTCCATCTCACCGACGCGATCGGGCGGACGTGGCAGGTTGGCACGATCCAGACCGACACCGTTCTCCCCGACCGACTGGACGCGAGCTACGTCGGCGAAGATGGCGAACGCCATCGCCCGGTGATGCTTCACCGCGCGATCCTTGGCACGTTTGAGCGTTTCATCGGCATCTTGATCGAGCATCATGCAGGGCGCTTCCCGCTTTGGCTCAGCCCGGTCCAGGCAGTGGTCGCGACGATCGTCTCCGACGCCGACGATTATGCCCGCGAAGTGCTTGGCAAGCTCAAGGCGGCCGGGATTCGCGCCGAAGCCGACCTTCGGAACGAGAAGATCAACTATAAGGTGCGTGAGCATAGCTTGGCCAAAGTCCCTTTGCTTCTTGTCGTCGGCAAGCGTGAAGCCGAAGAGGGGACCGTTGCGATCCGGCGCTTGGGCTCGGACGAGCATCAGAAGGTAATGAGCATCGATGATGCCTTGGCAATGATTGCCTCGGAGGCGATTCCCCCGGACTTGCGCCACTAGGCACGGCGCAAGGCCGGGAAGACGGAAGAATGTGACGCGATCCCGCTACAATGCGGGATCAAAATCATGCTGTCGCGCGTAGCGGTCTTTCCAAGCGGTGGCGAAGCGCCTACCGCGCGGCCCTTAACAACGATTCTTGGAGACGATACTATACCACCGCCCCCGCGCCGCGCCAATTCCCCGCCGGTCATGTCCGGCCCCCGCTACAATCAGTTCATCAATGTGCCAAAGGTGCGCGTGATTGACGAGAATGGCGAAAATCTGGGCGTGATGTACACCAAGGAGGCGATCGAGCAGGCCGCTGGTGTCGGCCTCGACCTCGTCGAGATCAGCCCAGGCGCCGATCCGCCCGTCGCCAAGTTCCTCGATATCGGCCGCTTCAAATATGAAGCCCAGAAAAAGGCCAACGAACAGCGCAAGCGCCAGAAGACGCAGGAGATCAAAGAGATCAAGATGCGTCCGAACATCGACGATCACGACTATGACGTGAAGATGCGCAAGGTGTTCGAATTTCTGGAAGAAGGCGACAAGGTCAAGCTCACCCTGCGCTTTCGCGGGCGCGAGATGGCGCATAACCAGCTCGGCATGGCGGTGCTCCAACGGGTCGCTGCCGACACCGAAAAGGCGGCCAAGGTCGAACAGCATCCGCGCATGGAAGGTCGGCAGATGCTGATGGTGATCGCACCAAAGTAGGCATCTGCCGGATTTCCGGATTTTGGCCGGCATCCGCTAGCGACTTGCGCTAACCAAATTGGCTCAAACGGGCGGCGACTTCCCCTACGGAAATCGCCGCCTTTGTTTTTTGCGCTGCAGCATGTGACATTTTCGTCTCAAGTGGCGCATTTCGCCAAGCTGGAAAGCCTCAATTGCTTCCCCGTTTGGCCTGCATGTGATTAATTCACCCCATAACAATTCAAGAATATACTCTGGGGAGAATCATTATGCGCAAGTCAGTCTGGCTGCTTTCGGCCGGCCTCTTCGCCATCTCGACGCCTGCTTATGCGCAATCGACCGACACTGACGGGACGGCAGCGCAGCCGACCGAAGGGGCAACCGCCGAAGCCGGCGCGGTCGATGCAACGGCAACCCAGGACGCTCCGGCAGACAGCGGTGACATCATCGTCACTGCTACCCGCCGCAATGAAGCGCTGAGCGATGTTCCGCTCGCGGTCAGCGCGGTTACTGCCGAGACGCTCGAGAATTCGGGCGCGACCGACATCCGTGCGCTGACCCAGGTTTCGCCCTCGCTCCTGGTCTCGTCGACCTCGTCTGAGGCAGGAGCCGGCGGCGCTCGTATCCGCGGCGTTGGCACGGTCGGTGACAATCCCGGTCTCGAAAGCTCGGTCGCTGTGTTTATCGATGGCGTCTATCGCTCGCGCGTCGGGCTTGGCCTTACCGAACTCGGCCAGGTCGATCGCATCGAAGTGTTGCGCGGTCCGCAGGGCACCTTGTTCGGACGCAACGCCTCGGCCGGCCTGATTTCGATCATCACCGCCAAGCCGCGTTTCGAAACCATGTTCAATGGCCAGGTGGATATTGGCAATTATAATTTGCGCCGGCTTGAGCTTGGCGCGACCGGGCCAATCACCGAAACCCTCGCCGCGCGCCTCGACGCCGTGATCATGAAGCGCGACGGCTTCCTTGAAGACGTGATTTCGGGCCGCGACGTCAATGATCGCGACCGTTACCTGCTGCGTGGACAATTGCTGTACAAGCCGAGTGACAATCTGTCGGTGCGCATCATCGGCGATTATTCGAAGCGCGATGAGGAATGCTGCGCCGCGACCTATCTTCCGGCGCGCGACAATACGGCGGCGGGCGAACAACCCTCGACGATTGCCGGGCTGGAGCGCGCGCTTGGTGCAGTCATCAATGACGACACGTTCGCCCGCGACATCTCTATCACGCCCGGTCGGTCTTATCGCTCGGACGTGAAGGATTACGGCCTGTCGGGCGAAATCGTCTATGACCTGGGTGGAGCGGAACTCACTTCGATCTCGGCCTATCGCTACAATAAATATATCCGCGGCCAGGATGCGGACTTCAACAATCTCGACATCCTGTTTCGCGATGACGACGGAACCGCATTCAATCGCTTCAAGACCTTCACACAGGAAGTTCGCCTCCAGGGTGAATCCTTCGGCGGCCGTCTCGATTGGCTGGTCGGCGGCTATTACAGCAATGAGAAACTACGGCTTCGCGACAATCTCGCGTTCGGCGCCGACTATCTGAAATTTGCCAATTGCCTGCTGGTCTCCTCGGCGCTGCCGACGGCGCTTTCGACCGCATCGCCGACCTGTATCAACAATGCAGTGATCACGGGCACCCAGGCTGCGGTGAACACTGGCGTTGCGAACCTCACGGCGGGCATCAACGCGCTTAGCGCCATTCCACCAGCATCGCGCACGCCCGCGCAACAAGCGCAATTGACTGCCTTGATTGCCCAGCGTGCCGGACTCCTCCCGACGCAAGGGTTGCTCAACGCACTCAATGCCAATCCTGCCAACCCAGGTTTCGGATCCGTGGCCAATGCACTTGGCATCCCCGGTAATAATCCCTTTGCCGGGGTTGGCCTCGACGACGATTTCAATCAGACCAGCAACAATTTCGCGGTGTTCACGCACAATATCTTCGAAATTACCGAAGGCCTGAACCTGACCATCGGCGCGCGTTACACCCGCGAGCGCAAGAAGCTCGATGCGAATCTGACCGACAATAATGTTTTCTGCCGCACGATCGCCGCATCCCCGCTTGCCGCGCTGCAACAAATCCCGTGCGTCGTCCCGTCCGTGCCGGGCGGGTCGTTCAGCGATTCGGGCACCAAGACCGAAAGCAAAGTCTCGGGCACCGTCGTTCTTAGCTACAAGCCGACCGATCAGTTGCTGACCTACGCCAGCTTCTCGCGCGGCTATAAGGGCGGCGGTTTCAATCTCGATCGCGCCGCTTTGCCGCGTTCCGGCGCGACGCAAAATGGCGCCGTGCTTGCCAGCGCCAGTGTCGACGCGCTGAAATTTAATCCCGAGATCAACGACGCATTCGAGGTCGGCGCCAAGTATAACGGTCGCGGGTTCGACGTTAATCTGGCCATCTTCCAGCAATCGTTCGACGACTTCCAGCTCAACACCTTCAACGGCATCGCGTTCGAGGTCGAGACGGTCAACAGCTGCTCCGACGATCTCAACGGGGCCGACAGGGACAACTCAAGCGCAACCGGCGCCTGCACGGGTAAGCTGAAACCCGGAGTCCGGTCGCGCGGCGTGGAGCTTGAATTCTTCACCCGTCCGATGCCCGATCTGACCGTCAACCTCGGCGGCATCTATGCCAACACCCGCTATCGCAAGAATCTGGTCGGGGCCGGCGGCGATGCGATTTCGGCGCAATTGTTCCAGCTGCCCGGACGCCGCCTGTCAAACTCGGCCGCATTCGTGGCCACTGGTTCGATTGGCTGGACTCCGCCAATCGGCGGCAGTGGCCTGCGCGGCCTGATCTACGTCGATGCTCGCCATAGCAGCGAATTCAACACCGGTTCGGATCTCGATCGCGAGAAGCTGCAGGACAGCTACACCGTGGTCAATGGACGCATCGGCATCCGCGGCCCCGATCAGCGCTGGGCGGTCGAATTGTGGGCGCAGAATTTGCTCGACAAGAACTACAAGCAAGTGGCGTTCGACGCGCCGCTCCAGGGTTCGGGAACGGTCCGTGGTGTCGAGAACGGCTTCTATCCGCGCTCGACCCAATTGTTCGGCGCCTTCCTGGCCGAACCGCGGACATATGGTCTGACCCTGCGGGCGCGCATCTCGCCGCCGAAGCCGGTTCCCGCGGCCTATGTTGCTCCGCCGG
>JALYRC010000174.1 GCA_030855555.1 Pseudomonadota bacterium | reverse complement strand
TCCCGAACAGAGCCAAGTCGTGCGGATTGCGAAGCGCGACTTCGAAGTTTCGGTTGATCCCTATGACGGCGGGACCTTGGTCAGCGTCGATGGCGGCGACGAGATCGATGTGATCGGCGACTGGGCTCCCGGGCAGGCGCTGCTGCGGGTCGACATGGATGAGCGGCTGAGGGTGGTGCAGGTTGCTCGCGTCGGGCGCGACTGGCTGCTGACGACGCGCGGCGCGGCGCATCGCGTGTCGGTGATGCCGCGCCATGTCGCCGAGCTGACCCGGCACATGATCGAGAAGATCCCGCCCGATTTGTCGCGCTTTCTGCTCGCGCCAATGCCGGGTTTATTGACGCGGCTTGAAGTGGCAGTGGGCGACAAGGTCGAGGCTGGCCAGCCGGTCGCCGTGGTCGAAGCGATGAAGATGGAGAATATTCTGCGCGCCGCGAAAAGCTCGACCGTGAAGAGCGTGTCGGCGGGGGTCGGCGAAAGCCTTGTCGTCGATCAGGTCATCGTCGAGTTCGAGTGAGGCGAACTTAGCGGCCGCGCAATTCGACGCGCCGCAATTTGCCGGTTGCGGTCTTGGGCAGCGCATCGACAAATGCGATCTCGCGCGGATATTTGTAGGGCGCGATTAGGTCCTTGACGAAGGACTTGAGCTTGTCGGACAGTTCCTCGCTTGGCTCGGCGAAGTCGGCGAGGACAATGAAGGCTTTCACCTTCTGGCCGCGTTCGGGGCAGGGCGCACCGATCACTGCGCATTCGGCGACCGCGGGGTGGGCGAGAAGTGCATTTTCTACTTCGGGCGCGCCGATGTTGTAGCCCGAGCTGACGATCATGTCGTCGGACCGTGCGCGGTACCAGAAATAGCCGTCCTCATCGCGGGCGTAAGTGTCGCCGGTGATGTTCCATCCGTCCTTGACGTAATCGGCCTGGCGCGGATCGTCCAAATAGCGGCAACCGGTCGGGCCCTTGATTGCAAGACGCCCTTCGCCCGATGCAAGCGGTTTGCCGTCCGGGTCGAGCACGACGGCTTCATAGCCCGGAACGGCGACGCCGGTGCTGCCGGGTCGGATCGCGTCGCCGCTGGCACAGATGAAGATGTGCATGAGCTCGGTCGAGCCAATGCCGTCGACGATGGCGATCGCGGTGCGTTCTTTCCACGCGCGCCATGTCGCTTCGGGCAGATGCTCGCCGGCCGACAGGCAGGTGGCAAGCGACCGTAGCGCCCGGTCCAGCGACGGCTGCGACAGCATCGCCTTATAGGCGGTCGGGGCAGTGGCGAGGTGCGTGACCCCGTGCTTCGCGATCGCCTCGATCATCGCGACCGGGGCTGGCTGTTCGATCGTTGCCGCGGCCGCCCCGAAGCGCAGCGGAAAGAGCAGGGTCGCGCCAAGTCCGAAGGTGAACGCGATCGGGGCCGAAGTCATGACGATGTCGCCGGGCGTCATTGCGAAGTGGGTCTTCGCGAAGGTGTCGCACGAGGCCAGAATGTCGCGGTGAAGGTGAACGCAGCCCTTGGGGACGCCGGTGGTGCCGCTCGTAAAGGCGATCAGCGCGGGATCGTCTTGCGCCGTGTCGTGCGGGAATAGCGGCTCAAGGCCGGCGGTGCGGGTCTCGAGTTCGCCGTGGCCGTAATCGCCGTCATATTTGACCAGATGCTTGACCGAATGCGTTTGATCGACGGCCTCGCGCATGTCACCGATGAAGCGACTGTCGACGATCGCGTGACTGATCTTGGCGCGGTCGATGACCGTGGCGATCTCGCCCGGGCGAAGTAAAGGCATCGTCGCCACGGCCACCCCGCCCGCCTTGAGCACGCCAAGCCAGGCCGCGAACATGGTGTAGCAATTTGGGCCGCGCAGCAGCACCCGATTGCCGGGGACAAGGCCATGTTGGTCGACCAGCAGCCGCGCGACCCGACCGGAAAAGAAGTCGAGCTGGGCGTAGGTCCAGCGGCCATGGTCGTTGACTATGGCCAGCGCGTCGGGTGCGCCGCCCTTGAGCAATTCGACGGCGGCATTGAGGCGAGCGGGATAGTCGAGCAAGTGAAACTCGGGCAACTGGTCGGCGGTCGGGAGCCGATCGCGGACGAAGCTGTCGTAGTTCATTCGGGCACCACCGCGATCGCCTCGATCTCGACCAGGGCTGCGGGTTCGACCAAGCTCGAGACTTCGACCAGCGCCATCGCCGGAAAGTGTGGGCCGATGATTACCTTCCAGGCCGCGCCAATCTCGGAAAGGCTGGCGCGATAGTCTTCGATCGAGGTGACATAGCAGGTCAGGCGGACGAGGTTGGCCGGACCGGCGCCGTCGACTGCAAGGATGGCGACTATGTTGCGCAGGACCTGTGCGAACTGACCGGCCAGCGTATCGGCGACGAAGGCCTCCTGCTCATCCCATCCGACGACCCCGGCGGTATAGATGGTGCGGCCAGTGGCGGCGACGCCGTTTGAATAGCCTTTTGGACGCGGCCAGCCGGGAGGAAGGAGCGTCTTCAACGTCTCGCCTTGAGCAAGTCTCGTGCAATGATCTGGCGTTGCACTTCCGACGCGCCTTCGTAGATGCGCAGGGCGCGAATTTCGCGATAGAGCGATTCTACCATTGCGCCTTTGGTGACCCCGATCCCGCCGTGAAGTTGAACTGCAGCGTCGATCACTTCTTGTGCCGATTCAGTTGCGTAGAGCTTGGCCATTGCGGCGGCCCGGCGGTTGTCGCTGGGTTGGGTGTCCTGCTGCCACGCTGCGCGCGCGATCAGCAGGGCCGATGCGTCGATGCTGGTGGCCATGTCGGCAAGCCGGGCCTGGGTGACGGCATTCTCGGCTAGCGTTTCATTGCCCAGCTTGCGGGTGGTCGAAAAAGCAATTGTCGCGTCCAGGGCCCGCCGCGCAAAGCCAAGCGCCGCTGCGGCAACGGTTACGCGAAAGAGGGTGAGCACTTGCATGGCGATGGTAAAGCCGGCGCCAGATGCTCCAATTAATTCGCCGCGTACCCCTTCGAATCTGAGGCGCGCAAGCGGGTGGGGCGCAATGACTTCTATTCTTTCGGCGACAATCAAGCCTGGGTCGTCGGCGCGGACGATGAACATGCTCAGGCCGCGCGCACGCTCGCCGTCGCCGGTGCGCGCAAGCACGGTGTAGAAGTCAGCGATCCCGCCGTTGGAGATATAGGTTTTCTCGCCGTCGAGGAGGTAGGAGCCGTCGTCCGGGCGGGCTGTCATTGCAATGTTGGCGGCGTCGCTTCCGGTTTCCGGCTCGGTCATGGCGAAGGCGGCGATGGCCGCGCCAGCTGCGACCTTGGGAAGCCACAGTGCTTTTTGCTCAGGGGAGCCTGCAAGGCTGATCGCGCCTGAGCCGAGGCCCTGCATTGCGAAGGCAAAGTCGGCGAGGCCCGAGTGATAAGCGAGCATCTCACGGGCGATGGCGAGGCTGCGGACGTCGGGAATCTGCGATGCGCCCACGCACAAATCGAGAAAACCAGCGGCTCCGAGCTGACTGACGAACGTGCGGCAGGCGACGTCGATATCGCTGTCGTGGGTTGTAGGGAGGTTGGTGCTTGCCCAGGCGTCGAGCTTGCTGGCGAGTTCGCGGTGACGCTGTTCGTAGAAGGGCCAGTCAAAGCTCATCAATCGCCCTTGAACTCGGGCTTTTGCTTGGCGGCGAAGGCGTCATAGGCGCGGCTAAAGTCATTTGTTGCCATGCAGATCGCCTGCGCCTGCGCTTCCATTTCGATCGCAGTGTCGATGCTGACCGCCCATTCCATGTCGAGCTGGCGCTTGGTCATGGCGTGGGCGAAGGCGGGTCCGTGGGCGATCGTTCTCGCGAGCTGCTGCGCTTCTTGGGCAAGCGTTTCGGAATCGACGAGGCGGCTGAAAAAGCCCCACGCAAGCCCTTCCTCGGCACTCATCGCGCGGCCGGAAAAGAGCAGGTCGGCGGCGCGGCCGTGGCCAATCAGCCGCGGCAGAATCGCGCACGCGCCCATGTCGGCACCCGCCAGGCCGACGCGCGTGAACAGGAAGGCGGTGCGCGCGTCATGGGTCGCGATGCGCAAGTCGCTCGCCATTGCCAGGATCGCCCCGGCGCCGGCGCAGACTCCTTCGACTGCGGCGACAATCGGCTGCGGGCAGGCGCGCATTGCCCGGACCAGATCGCCGGTCATGCGGGTGAAGGCGAGCAATTCGGGCATCGCCATCTTGGTCAGCGGCCCGATGATTTCATGGACGTCGCCGCCTGAGCAGAAGTTGCCCCCTGCACCGCCGATGACCACGGCCCGCACTTCGGGCGTCACGACGAGCCAGCGGAACGTATCGCGCAGTTCGGCATAGGATTCAAAGGTCAGCGGATTCTTCTTGTCGGGGCGATCGAGTGTGATCGTCGCAACGCCGTCGGCGAAGTCCCAGCGGAAATGGCTCGCTGCGAAATCGCCTGGAGTCACGCGCTCGTCCCACCGTCGATTGTCACGCAGGCGCCATTGATGGAGCGCGACAGCGGGCGGCACAGATTGACGATTGAAGACGCCACCTCATCGGCGGTGATGAGGCGGCCATTGGCATTCAACGCCGCAAGGGCGGCGCGCGATTCTTCATCGCTGCGGCGGGTGGCTCGGCTGATCCGGGCAGCACTGTCGTCGACCATCGGCGTGTCGACGAATGACGGGCAGATGGCATTTACGGTCAGTCCGGTCTTGGCGAATTCGAGCGCCAGGCTCCTGACCAGTCCGACCACCCCGTGCTTTGACGCCACATAGGGCGCGGCATAGGCGCCGCCCTTCAGCCCGGCGACCGAAGCGACGACGATCAGGCGCTTGTCCTCCCCCGACAAAAGATCGGCAAGCGCCAGCTGTGCGCCGTCGAACACTGCGGTCAGATTGGTTGCGATGATCGCGTCGAAGCGTTCGCGCGTCGTCCGTGCGAACGGCTCACTGTCACCGATGCCGGCGTTGAGGATCACGAAATCGAACGGGCCGCAGGCGTCGCGCGCAGCCTCGAATGCGGTCGACATGGCGGCGCGGTCGGTCACGTCGCATGCGAAGGCAGTTGCACCAACCTCGCTTGCGATCGCCTCGAGCGCGTCGATTCGACGGCCAAGCAGCGACACTTTGGCGCCGCCCGCGGCCAGCATCCGTGCCGTTGCTGCTCCAATGCCGGTCCCACCTCCGGTGATCAGCGCATGACGTCCCTCGAATTCGGTCAAACCGGCTCCCCTTTTTTCGCGACCAGCTTGGCCGATGGGTCGCAAAGTGGCAAGCGACGGGCTGAGCCAGATGGAGTGAATGATGAAGACCCGCGCCGCCGTTGCCTTCGAAGCCAAGCAACCACTTGAGATCGTGGAACTCGACCTCGACGGCCCGCGCGCCGGTGAAGTGCTGGTCGAGATCATGGCGACCGGTATTTGTCACACCGATGCCTACACGCTCGACGGGCTGGACAGCGAGGGTCTTTTTCCGAGCGTGCTCGGACATGAGGGCGCGGGCGTGGTGCGCGAAATTGGCGCTGGCGTGACCAGCGTGGCGGTCGGCGACCATGTCATTCCGCTCTACACCCCCGAATGCCGCCAGTGTAAGTCGTGCCTCAGCGGCAAAACCAATCTGTGCACCGCCATCCGCGCGACGCAGGGCAAAGGCGTGATGCCCGACGGGACCAGCCGCTTCAGTTTCAAGGGCCAGCCGGTGTTCCATTATATGGGCTGCTCGACCTTTTCGAACTTCACCGTCCTACCCGAAATTGCGCTGGCGAAGATCGATCCCGCGGCGCCGTTCGACAAGGCCTGCTACATCGGGTGCGGCGTGACCACCGGGGTCGGCGCCGTGGTCAATACGGCCAAGGTCCAGCCGGGCGACAATGTCGTGGTCTTTGGGCTTGGCGGGATCGGCCTGAACGTCATCCAGGGCGCACGGATGGCGGGGGCAGATCGCATTGTTGGGGTCGATATCAACCCGGGCAAGGAGGAGTGGGGACGGCGGTTCGGGATGACCGACTTCGTCAATCCGAAGGACACGCCGGACGTCGTCGCCCACCTTGTCGCTATGCTTGATGGCGGAGCTGACTACAGCTTCGACTGCACCGGCAATACCGACGTGATGCGCCAGGCGCTCGAATGCTGCCACCGCGGCTGGGGGACAAGCATCATCATTGGCGTGGCCGAAGCAGGGCGGGAGATCGCCACGCGGCCGTTCCAGCTCGTCACAGGGCGCAACTGGCGCGGTACCGCCTTTGGCGGCGCAAAGGGACGCACCGACGTGCCCAAGATCGTCGACTGGTATCTGAAGGGCAAGATCGAGATCGACCCGATGATCACTCACGTCCTGACCTTGGACGAGATCAACCAGGGCTTCGACCTTATGCACAAGGGTAAAAGTATCCGTAGCGTCGTCATTTACTAAGCAGGAGAAAACTATGTTCAGCCATGTGATGGTCGGATCGAACGACATTGATGCATCGAAGAAATTTTACGATGCCATCTTCACCGCCACCGGTGGCCGCGAAGGGAGGATCGATCCCAAGGGGCGGATCGTCTATCTCAACAATGGCGGAATTTTCCTCGTCACGCCTCCGATCAATGGGCAGCCAGCAACGCACGGCAACGGCACGACGATCGGCTTTGCCGTCGATGGTCCCGAGCAAGCCCAGGCATGGGAGCGAGCGGGCGTTGCCAATGGCGGAACCGCGATCGAGGACCCGCCCGGGGTGCGATCGGGAATGGGCGTCGATCTCTATCTCGCTTATCTGCGTGATCCGTCCGGCAACAAATTATGCGCTTTGCATCGGCTGCCGACCGAATGAGCCTCGAAACGGTCAGTGAAACCAAGGCCCATGGCGGCGTGCAGGGCGTGTACCGCCATACGTCTGCTGCGACCGGCACTGAAATGGTATTTTCGCTGTTTCTGCCGCGCGAGGTCGAGCGCGGCGAGCCATTGCCCGTGCTGTGGTATCTCTCGGGTCTGACCTGCAGCCATGCCAATGTCATGGAAAAGGGGGAATATCGCCGGGCGTGCGCCGAGGCAGGGATGATCTTCGTTGCGCCCGACACCAGCCCGCGCGGCGACGGGGTCCCCGAAGATCCCGAAGGAGGATGGGACTTCGGGCTAGGAGCGGGTTTCTACGTCGATGCGACACAGGCTCCATGGTCGCGCCATTACAGGATGGCCACTTATGTCGCCGAGGAATTGCCAGCGCTGGTTGCCGAGCACTTCCCGATCGATCTAGGACGGCAGGGCATTTGCGGCCATTCGATGGGCGGCCACGGTGCGCTCACGCTCGCGCTCAAGCATCCGGGCCGCTATCGCTCGGTCTCCGCTTTTGCACCGATCGTTGCGCCGGGGCAGGTGCCATGGGGCACGAAGGCGCTTGGCAATTATCTTGGGGAGGGGCGTTCGGCGTGGCGCGCGCACGACACGGTCGCCCTGATCGAAGATGGCGCGCGGGTCGATGAAATTCTCGTGGACATTGGCGAAAGCGACCCTTTCCTGACCGAGCAATTGCGCCCCGAGCTATTGGAGGCCGCGTGCCGCGATGCCGGCATAAAGATCGAAGTGCGGCGTCATGATGGTTATGATCACAGCTATTACTTCATCTCGACCTTCATGGCCGACCACGTCCGCTGGCATGCCGAGCGACTGTCGCGATAGTTGGGCGACGTTCTCGGGCCGGTTCAGGTCGAGAGAATCATAGGATGTTCCAGGGACGGTTTGCCTAAGCCAGTTCTCGCGGACGCCGGGTGAGTTGGGCGCGTCCGCCTCCAGCGGATGCCCGCGCAGTGCGGCGATATCGATGGACGGTCGAATTCACGTATGAGGGGCTGGTCGAGGCTATAATAATCATCCGGGGAAAGCGGACGGGACAAGTGGACAGCGTCGCCGACCTCAACCGCGTGGTCGAAGCCGCTGCCTCTGGCAAACTATCGGCGAAGCACACGCTGGATCCGGAAAAAATATGAATGGGGCCCGTCCCCGTGGCCCTTGCACTGGTGCCAAGCGCTCGATGCGAAAAGCATCGTCTGCGGCGCGAATGCCGCGCTTGCCGCCGAGGCGTTCGAGGCCCGGGGCCTGACGGTCGCGCGCGCCCAGTTCGTTCAACGTTACGATGCCATCGCCGTTTCCCAGTGGCGCAAGCGGTGGGATGAAGATGGCGTGTCCAACCATTGGCTGGGGAAGAATTACATCTATCACGAGGGCAATGCGGTGCTGAGCGGGAATGACATCAAACTGTGGGACGGCAGTGCCGGGTCTTGGCTTAATCCCCGCCACACGTCCGGATATGGAAGCCTGATCGCAGTGCGGATCACGCTTCCGGAAAATGAGGATGAGCCGCGCTTACTGAATTGGGATGGCCATTCGATCAGGACTGGCCGGTGGCAAAGCCTTTCGCGCAGTAGGGATTAGGATCGGCGTCTGCGGGACTAGGCATCAGCGCCCAGGACGCGAGGCCGCGCATCGGTCATGCCGCAAAACCGCGCCATGGCCCGGTGATCGCAAGCGTCTTCGTCGGATCGTAGACGTTGACGAACATGGTCGCTCCGTCGGGCGAAAAGCAGGCACCGGCCAGTTCGGTCTGTGCGTGCAAGCGGGCAAAATCGTAAAGTGCACCATCGGGCATTATCCCACGAAGGTGGTTTTCGACCGATACGGAATATTGGTCCTCGCATACGATCAAATGCCCGTGGGGGGTGACCGTGATGTTGTCGCCGAAGTTCAGCATCGCCGCACTAGTGGACTCGACGAAGAGCTGGATCTGGCCGGGGGCGGAGCGTTCGCCGTTCTGTCCCTCGAAGCGCGACGGCCGATAGCGCATGATCTGGCTGAGTTTCGCAGCGCCCCCATTTGTGCAGCAGAAATATAGTTCGCCGTCGCCAAAGTGAATCCCTTCCCCGCGGGCAAACCGCACGCCGCCGCGCGCATGGCCACGCTTGCGGAGATCATCCTGGGGCGCTTCGACTTCGTCGAGATCAATCCATTCCGCCGCCCGCCATTGCTGAAGGGGCAAGTCCGTCCCCGTCCAGTTGCGGCTATCGGTGCCGAGCGCGCGGTCGCGGAAGGCAAGCGCCTGCAGCCGGCCACCGCGGGCGAGTTCACCGCGACGCTCTGGCAGGAAGCGGTAGAACAGGCTGTCCTCGCGATCCTCGGTCAAATAGACGATGCCCGTGCGCGGATCGATGGCCGCGGCCTCATGGTTGAAGCGCCCCATTGCCGTCAGCGGAACGGGGCTCGTAACACCCCGCCCGCGGGCCGGCACTTCGAACACCCAGCCATGGTCACGCGTCAGGCCGTTGGAGCCAGCGCGGCTCGTATCCTCTTCGCACGTCAACCAGCTGCCCCAGGGGGTGGCACCGCCCGCACAATTGCGGATCGTGCCTACTAGGCTCAGATACTGCTGTTCGACGCGGCCGGACCGGTAATCGTAGACGATGGTGGTGGTCCCGCCGGGCAATGGCTCGCCATCAGCACCGCGGTCGAATGCCGCAATGCCCGGCGGGGCCGCTCCCTTAAAGGCACGTCCATTGCGGTGGCGGGGCGCAAGCTCGTGATTGCGGATCAGGGCCATCCGGCGCTCGTCCAGTCGAAACGCCCCCATGCCATCGGCGCGATCGGGCACGAAAAAGCCGTCGTCCATCCGCTCGCCGAGGCTTGATATGATCCGGTAGGAGAAGCCACGCGGCAGGTCGAGCAGGCGCGCTGGATCCGGCTCAAGCGGGCCATATCCCGCCGCGCGCCTGGCGGCAGTCATGGCGGACCTTGTCGCACATCCACTCAGCGTCAGGCCGGCAAAGGCGCTCGACGTAAGTCCGAGCCCGAAATTTCTTCTCGTCAGCATGCCAATCAGATCGCTCTTTTCTGCTTCTCTTCTTTGCAACGCGCGTGTGACTACCCAGTTGCGGCCTTATCTCGCCGGCGCCCCGCGCGCATTTTTTCAATTCATATGCATCCCCTCGATCCATTTGCCAGATACCTTCCGGTCAGTGCCCGGGTGGATGACTCGGCGCTTTTTCGTAATTCTCTTTCCAGTGAAGCCGCCGGGCCGCGTGATTTCGCAAAGGTGAGGGCGGTGACTGTCCCTTTCAGATAGTGCGCAATCACCTCCATTCCCAGCGAACATCTCGAGATGCTCATGGTTGCCGTCACGAGTCCAAAACAGTCGCGCGTCAAACGGAACGAAGGGCCGGTCTTTGCGGTTCAGCGAGTGGAAACGGGAGGCCTGTAAGGCTGGTGACCCCTACGGGAATCGAACCCGTGCTTCAGCCGTGAGAGGGCCGCGTCCTAACCGCTAGACGAAGGGGCCTTAAGCGAAGG
>JALYRC010000160.1 GCA_030855555.1 Pseudomonadota bacterium | reverse complement strand
GTCGTCGGGATCCGGCGGGTCCAAGCAGGAGGCAGCGACCGAGGTCGGTGCAGCGGCCGGGGGAGACACCCTGCTGATCGTCATCGGTCTTGCCGTTCTCGGCCTTGCCGCCAGCCAGTTCTACATCGCCTACAAGGCCAAGTTCATGGAGGAAATGCCGGGCGCGCCGAACTGGGTGAAGCCTGCCGGGCAAGTCGGATATGCCGCGCGGGCGTTCGTCGTCGCCCTTGTCGGCTACTTCGCAATCAAGGCCGGGCTCGACGGCGAGCGCGTCCGCAATTTCGGCGATGCGCTTGCTTCGGTTCGCGACGGCCAGGAGACCTTGTTCAAGCTCATCGCGGGCGGACTGATCCTGTTCGGGCTCGTCAGTTTGATGATGGCGCGATACCGCCGGATCGAGGACGAAGACGTCGTCTCCCGGCTGAAGTCGGAAGTGCCGCATAGCGCTCACTAGGCGGTCGTTCGTCGATGCACGCCGCGCGCTTGTCGAAGCCGCTTGCGCGCGCCGTTTGGGCAGCTAGGGTCACGCGAATCATTTTCGAGGAATCCCTTGATGCCCAATAACTTGCGTCGCCTGTCCCTGCTCGTCGGCACTTCACTGCTTGCCGCCTGCGCCACCACGCCGCGCGCGATGGTCGAAGCGCCTGTCGCAGAAGCCCCGATGGCAGCCGCCAACGAGCCCGTTGCGGTCGCCACCTTGGTCGAGCAGGTCGCGATCCCGCACCAGACTTTCCGCCTCGACAATGGCCTGACCGTGATCGTCCACGAAGACCGCAAGGCGCCCGTCGTCGGGGTCAGCATGTGGTATAATGTCGGGTCGAAGGACGAGCCCAAGGGCAAGACCGGCTTTGCGCATCTGTTCGAGCATCTGATGTTCAACGGCAGCGAAAATTTGCCCGGCGATTATTTCAAATGGCTTCAGCAGATCGGCGCGACCGATTTGAACGGGACCACTTCGTTCGACCGCACCAACTATTTCCAGACGGTTCCGAGCGGTGCCATCGAGCGCGCCTTGTTCATGGAAAGCGACCGCATGGGTTATCTGCTCGGCGCGGTCACCAAGGCCAATCTCGATAATCAGCGCGGCGTGGTTCAGAACGAAAAGCGACGCAGCGAGAATAATCCGGGCGGACTGGTGTTCGAGCAGGTGCTCAAGAATCTCTTCCCCGAAGAGCATCCCTACAGCCGCACGACGATCGGTTCGATGGAGGACCTGGACGCCGCCAGCCTGGCCGATGTCAGCAACTGGTTTCGTGACAAATACGGCCCCAACAATGCCGTCCTCGTGCTCGCCGGCGACATTAACCCGGCGCAGGCGCGGCCGCTGGTCGAGAAATATTTCGCCGCCATCCCGCGTGGCCCGGTCAATAATCCTGCGCAGGCTGCAATCCCGACGCTTGCCGCGCCCAAGAGCCTCGTTCTCAAGGACCGTGTCGCGACAACAACCGTGTCACGTTACTGGACTGTCCCCGGACTGCTCGACCGCCAGCTGGTTGCGCTCGACGTTGGTGGGTCAGTGCTCGGCGGCCTCGCCAGTTCGCGCTTCGACAAGGTGCTGGTGCGCGACGAACAGCTGGCCGTCAGCGCCTCGGCCAGCATGATCCCGCTGCAGCGGGTCGGTATTTTCGTGGTCCAGGCGACGGTCAAGCCCGGAGTCGATCCGGCGCTTGTTGAAAAGCGTCTGGACGAACTGGTTGCGCAATTTGTCTCCGAAGGCCCGACCGAGGCCGAAGTACAGCGCGCCGCCCTTAGCGAAGTTGGCGGCCGGATCCGCGGGCTAGAGCAAGTCGGCGGCTTCGGCGGCAAGGCCGTCACCCTCGCCGAGGGCCAGACGTTCACCGGCGACAGCGAGTTCTACAAGAAGACGCTTGCCACCTACGCCAGCATCACGCCGGACGAAGTTCAGGCAGCGACGCGCCAGTGGCTGACTCGCCCGGCGCTGTCTGTGCGGCTCGAACCGGGTGAGCGCCCGCCTTACGTCGAAGCCAAGTTCAAGCCCGACAACAAGGTTCCGCCGACCACCACCGCCGCGCCGCGTGGTCCGGAGCGCGCAGTTCCTACCGTCGGCCAATTGGCATCGCTCGATTTCCCAGACATCACTCACACGCGCCTCGCCAATGGTGTCGAGGTCCATTATGCGCAGCGTAACGCGGTTCCGGTGACCCAGCTGGCATTGTCGTTCAACGCCGGCGACGCCGCCGATACCCCGACCACGCGCGGCTTGCAGGGGCTGACGCTCGGCATGCTCGAGGAAGGCACCGCGACCTTGGACGCGCAGGCCTTTTCCGAAGCCAAGGAGCGCTTAGGGGTCGAAATCGACGCTTCGAGCAGCCTTGACCGTTCGACGGTGACCATGTCGGCGCTTTCGGCCAACCTCGCACCAAGCCTCGCTCTGGTCGGTGACATGGTCAAGGAGCCGGCCTTCGCCCCCGATGCACTCAAGCGGGTTCGCACCCAGGCGCTGACCGGTATCGCGCAATTGCAGAAGGATCCCAATGGCATTGCCGCGCGCGCTCTGCCGGCCCTGCTCTACGGCGCCAATCACCCTTACGCCGCACTGCGCGGTGGTGACGCGGCAGCACTGACTGCAGCGGCGCGCGAGGATCTGGTCGGTTTCAAGGACCGCTGGATCCGCCCGGACAATATGGAGGTCTTCGTCGTTTCGGATCGGCCGCTCGCCGAGCTGTTGCCATTGCTTAATGCCCAGTTCGGAACCTGGCAGGCCCCTGCGGTCGCCAAGGGGGTAAAGGCGTTCGGCGCAGCTCCTGCGCGCTTGGCCAAGTCGCGGATCGTGCTGATCGACCGTCCAGGATCGCCGCAGTCGGTGATCAGCGGCGGGCAACTTACCCCGCTCGACCCAAAGAGCGATATCCTTGAAGCCACCAGCGGCAACTTCGTGCTCGGCGGCGACTTCCTCAGCCGGATCAACATGGACCTGCGCGAAACCCGCGGTTGGTCCTATGGCGTCAACGGCAATTTCGGAATCCGTGAGCATTCGGTACCTTACATCGTCAGTGCACCCGTCCAGTCGGACCGCACGGCCGATTCGATTGCTGCGCTTGACGCCCAGTTCCGCAGCTTCCTTGGGCTCAAAGGCATTACGGCCGAGGAGCTCCAGCGCGCAACGACCAACAGCATCAACGGGCTTCCCGGCCGCTTCGAAACCTCGGGCGCGGTGCTGTCGGCGATGATGTCGAACGACCTTCTCGGCCGACCCGACAATTATTTCGAAACCGTTGCCGATAAATACCGCGGTCAGACCGTTGCCGGGGTCGATCGGGCAATCCGTGGCGCGCTGACCCCCCAAGGCTTCGTCTGGGTGGTCGTTGGCGACGCTGCGAAGGTGCAGCCGCAATTGGCCAAGCTTGGCCTGCCGATCGAAGTCATGTCGCCGCGCTAAAAGATAATCCTCCCCTCGGAAATGGAGGGGAGGATCATCCCACTCGGGTGACGTGCCCCATCTTGCGGCCGGGGCGTGCTTCCCCTTTATTGTAGAAGTGAACGTGCGCACCGGGCTCGCCGATCAGCGCGTCCCACTGGTCGACGTCGCTGCCAATCAGATTGTCCATGCTGACGCGGGCCGCAATCAGCCGCGTATCGCGCAGCGGCAGTCCGCAAATCGCCCGGATGTGTTGCTCAAACTGCGACGTCACTGACCCCTCGGTCGTCCAATGCCCGCTATTGTGAACCCGCGGCGCGATCTCATTGACCACTGGTCCTTCGGCGCAGGCGAAGAATTCGACCGTCATGACGCCGACATGGCCGAGCCGGTCGGCAATCATCGACGCGACCTGGACGGCCTCGACTTCCTGGTCTTCGATCGGCGGGCCGGGAGGGATCTCGGATCGCCGCAGGATGCCGCCGTCGTGGATGTTGCGCGACACTGGCCACACCGCTCCGGCACCGCCTTTGCCGCGCGCGGCAATCACTGAAAACTCGCCCGAGAATTGCATACCCTTCTCGGCAACGGCGGGGCGCTTCCCGATCTGCTCCCAGGCCGCCGCGGCATCGCCGGGAGAATAGATCCAGGCCTGACCTTTGCCGTCATATCCGAAACGCCGCGTCTTCAGGAGTAAAGGGAATCCAAGTCGATCGATTGCCGCGGCAAGCGAGGTCTCGTCATCGACTTGCGCCCAAGGGGCAATGCGAACGCCCGCCGCTTCAAGAAAGCCTTTCTCGACCGAGCGATCCTGAGTCACGGTCAGGCTGTGCGTTCCGGGGCGCAACTTGTCGCCAAGCCCATCGAGCGGGGCAGTCGGCAAATTCTCAAATTCATAGGTCACCACATCGCAATTTGCAGCGAAGGCGGCGATGCCCGCCGCATCCTCGAACGATCCGCGCGTAAAATCTGCCGCTACGTCGGCAGCGCAGGGGGCCTCATGGGGGTCAAAGATATGGCAGCGATAACCGAGCTGCGCGGCGGCGATCGCAAGCATGCGGCCAAGCTGGCCACCGCCGATGATTCCGATCGTCGATCCGGGGGCAAGGCGCATCGAGTCAGTCGGGCATGTCGGGAACGGCGGCGGTCTGTTCGGCGCGCCATGCCGCAAGCCGCTCGCCAAGCGCAGGATCCTGCGTTGCGAGCATCGCCGCCGCAAGCAAAGCGGCATTGATTGCCCCGGGCTTGCCGATCGCCAGCGTCCCGACCGGAATTCCTGCGGGCATTTGGACGATCGACAACAGGCTATCCATGCCCTTCAACGCCTTGCTTTCGACTGGGACGCCAAGCACCGGGAGGGCCGTCATCGCGGCCGCCATTCCGGGAAGATGCGCTGCGCCCCCCGCGCCGGCGATGATCAGCTTAAGCCCGCGCGCCGCTGCGCCCTCGGCATATTCGAACAGCCGCTTGGGCGTGCGATGCGCCGACACGACGCGGGTTTCATGGGCAATCTGGAGCGTCTCGAGCATGTCGGCGGCGTGGCGCATCGTCTCCCAATCGGACGTGCTCCCCATTATGATCCCGACAAGCGGACCGGCCATCGTGTCGCCTTTGCTGACGGTTCTGAAGTCGCGGTCCTAAAGGCGTGTCGCAGGTGGCGCAATGCGGGACAGGTGGAAATGGGAATCCACATTGCCACAATTATGCGATACGAAGCCCGTGATAACGGGGAATTATCATGCATGGTGTATGGGAAGAAAGCCGCGAACCGGCCGAGTTGCTCGACGAGATCGCGCTGCTCAAGGGGCGGATTGCGCGGCTCGAGGAGCAGGTCGATCACCTCGATCGGCTGGCTCACCGCGATGCTCTCGTTCCGCTCGCCAATCGCCGCGGCATGATCCGCGCACTCGAAGCGATGATCGCCCAGCATGAGCGTCACGACATTCAGGCCGCGGTGCTGTTCGTCGATCTTGATGGGCTCAAGCCGATCAATGACTGTTTTGGACACGAAGGCGGCGACGCGGCGCTGATCCACGTTGCCCGGCAATTGCTGACCGGGGTCCGCACCGAGGATTTCGTCGCGCGCATAGGGGGCGATGAATTTTGCATCCTGCTCGACCGCGCCGACGAGGCAAGCGCGATCGAGACCGCCGGGCGGCTCGCCAACATGGTCGCCGGGGACGATTTCCTGATCGACGGGCAGCCCGTGCCGCTATCGGTTGCGATCGGGCTGACCATGGTCGAACGCGGCGATACGCCAACCGCAGTGCTCGCGCGCGCCGATCAGGCGATGTACCGGGTGAAGGTTGCCGCCTAGAACTTCCGGGAAGTGCGCGAGGCGGTCACCGCGGCCTAGCGTTCACTCAGATAATATCGGTCGTTGACCGACAGATCGTCGCCAAGTTCGTAGACGATCGGCTGGCCCGTCGGGATTTCGAGCGCGACTATTTCGTCGTCGCCGATGCTTGAGAGATGCTTTTCGAGCGCGCGCAGCGAATTTCCGTGGGCCGAGATGATGATCCGCTGCCCCTCGCGCAGCCGCGGGACGACCGCCTCCTCATAATAAGGCAATACGCGCGCGATGGTGTCCTTGAGGCTCTCACTGTGCGGAATATCAATGCCGGCGTAACGGCGGTCATCGCGCACACGAAATGCGCTGTCGGGCTCAAGCGGCGGCGGTGGTACATCGAACGACCGACGCCACACCTGCACCTGCGCTTCACCGACCTTGGCAATGGTCTCGGCCTTGTTGAGCCCCGTCAGCCCACCATAATGACGCTCGTTAAGGCGCCAGTCCTTGGTCACCGGCAACCACGAGCGGTCCATCGCCTCGAGCGCCAGGTCAAGCGTGCGGATCGCGCGGCTCTGCAACGACGTGAAACAATGATCGAAGTCAAAGCCCTTGTCGTGGAGCATCATGCCCGCGGCATGCGCCTCGGCCACGCCGCGTTCGGTGAGGCCAACATCCCACCAGCCAGTGAAGCGGTTTTCGAGGTTCCACTGCGACTGGCCGTGGCGGAGCAGGACAAGCGTCGGCATCAGCCTTTCGCCGCCTTGTTCGCCTTCGTCTGCTTAAGGTCGGGCAGCAATGCGTAGAGCGCATCGAGGCACGATCCGGCGAGATATTTCGAACGCTCGGGGCTCCAGCCATAAACTTCGTCGGGGAGGTCGAAATTATCCTTGAACGGCATTTCCAGGGTCATCGACACCGCGCCGAAGCGCTCGGCGAGCTGGGTCGTCGACATTGACAGATTGGCCTGGCCCGGCGCCGGGATCACATAGCCCTGGCGAGTCTGGAAGTCGGGCGAAAGCCGCTCCAGCGTGTCCGAAAACCGCTTGAACAAAGTGGTTTGCCGCTCGGTCAAAGAGGGAATGCCCTCGAAGCCGGCAAGAAAATTGGCCGGGATCGCTTCGTCGCCATGGATGTCCATCGCGAAATCGACCCCCGTCTCGTCCATGCGGTTTCGGACGCACAGCACTTCGGGGCTCTTCTCGGCACTTGGCTCATGCCACTCGCGGTTGAGGTTCACACCGACCGCATTGGTGCGCAAGTGACCGCGGCGCGACCCATCGGGGTTCACGTTGGGGACGATGTGGAAGGTGCATTCCGAGCGAAGCACGCGCGCGACCGGATCGTCGCTGTCGGTGAGCTTCTCAAGCGCGCCTTCCATCCACCATTCGGCCATCGTCTCGCCGGGGTGCTGGCGGCCATAGAGCCAGACGATGAGGTCGCCCTCGCCGAGCGTCAGGCAATCGATGTCCTGCCCGTCATGGCTCTTGCCCAGGCTTTGATATTCAACCCCCGGCAGGGCCGCCACGGTCGATATCAAATCATGATGCCGCTCCATCGAATAAGGCGCGAAATAGGCCAGCCAGACCAGGTCGGTCTCCGGAGTGAAGCGAATCGTCAATATGCCGTCGGCAAAGCTGGTGCCCTCGATGCGCGTCCAATCCTCGCGATCGATCGACAGGCAGGCACGATAATCGGGCCAGCCATCGGGGTAGGCGGCCGAAGCGCAATTGAGGATTCGCAAGGTAACCTCGCGTCCGCCGCAACCGGCGAGGCGAAAATGGAACCACTGGTGAAAATCGCTCAAATGATCCTTGACGATTTCGAGGTCGGCATTGGTGCCGTCGATGGAAACGACGCGGATATTGCCGGCGTCGAAGGCGCTCGAAATGGAGATGGTCATGAAATGTCCCGAGATAAGCAGGTGAATGGCGCGCGCCCTGATAGCGGCGAGTGATCGATCGGCAAACCCTTGGCTTCGACGAGCGACGGGCCCGCGTCTGGCCTTGCGGCCTGGCATCCGATAGCGACGAGTTTCAAAGCAGCGGTTAACGCTCAACATCTTTTTCTATCTCGCGAGACCGCCCATGCCTTTTTCCCGCTTTTTCTTCCTGCCGTTCGCCGTAGTCGCGCTAGCTGCGGCGCCCGCACCCGGCCAAGCGCCTGACAGCGCGGCAGCGGCGCGGGTTCGCGGTCACATCGAATTTCTTGCCGATGATCTGCTCGAGGGGCGCGGGACCGGGACACGCGGGCACGAGATTGCCGCGGCCTACGTCGCGAGCCAATTTCGAAGCCTGGGGCTCCAACCTGGCGGCGAAAACAATAGCTGGTACCAATGGGTACCATTGCGGCGCGCGCGGCTGGTCGAAGGACGGAACAGCATTTCCATCTCGACCGGCAGCGGCTTTGCCCCGGTCAGCGAATTTGAGCTTGGCCTCCGCCCGAGCCTGACCGAAACCCGCCGTGCGATCGACGCCGGCATGGTGTTCGTCGGCTACGGCCTTTCCGACCAGCGGCTCGGCCTTAACGATTACGCCGGGCTCGATGTGCGGGGCAAGATCGTGGTCATATTGGGCGGCACCCCGTCGGGCCTTCCAAGCGAAATTGCTGCCCACCTTGGTTCGGACAAGATGCGAGCAGCAGCAGCGCACGGTGCGGTCGGAATATTGGAGATCGGCGGACGCCGGAACCCGGCAGCTCCCGCCGGCAGACCCCCTGTGAGCCTTTATTCGAAACGGCCGGCGATCAATTGGGTGGACAAAGCGGGGAAGACGGGCGGCGATCAGGGATCGGTGCGGGTCACGCTCAGCGCGTCGCGAGCAATGGCCGAGCGACTGTTCGTGGGAGCACCCAAATCGCTTGACGCGGTCCGCGCCGAGGCGGCGAAAAAAGGTGTCCGCCCGCGCGGTTTCGCACTTCGCCCCTTGCTTTCGATCCGCTCCGAATCGTCGTGGGAAGATTATAAAAGCCCCGAAGTCATCGCCAAGCTGCCTGGCTCAGACCCGCGGCTTGCCGCCGAGCATGTTGTGCTCATGGCGCATCTCGATCACCTTGGCCTCAGCACCACTGCCAAGCCTGGCGCGGATGCAATCAATAATGGCGCGCTCGACAATGCCGCTGGTGTTGCGACCATGATCGAGGCCGCGCATGCCTTCGTCGCCTCGGGCAAGCCGCCGCGCCGCTCGGTAATGTTCATTGCCAATACCGGTGAGGAGCTTGGACTGATCGGGGCGGATTATTTCGCTGCCCACCCGACCGTTCCGCTCAGCTCGATCGTCGGGCTGGTCGATCTCGACATGCCGTTGCTGCTCTACCCCTTCCGCGACGTCATTGCCTTTGGCGCCGAGCATTCGACGGTCGCAAACGCTGTCGCGGACGCCGGGCGAAGCATGGGCGTTTCGGTCTCGCCTGACCCGATGCCCCAGGAATCGATTTTCGTTCGCTCCGACCATTACCGCTTCGTCACGCGCGGCATTCCCGCAATCCTGTTGATGACCGGCTATGCCAATGGCGGCGAGGCGCAATGGAAGAACTTCCTTGGCAAGGTCTATCATACGCCCGGCGACGATCTGTCGCAGAAGATCGATTGGAATGCCGCGGCGCGCTATGGCGATCTCAACTATCGCATTTCGCGCACCCTCGCCGACGCCGACCAGCGCCCCTTATGGTATCGCGGCGACTATTTCGGCGATCGTTTCGCACCGAAGGCGCCCCGCGCGGAGCGCAAACCCTGACCGATCGCCGCGCTGACCTTGACTCAAGACCAGCGCCGACCTAGTGGAGCGCCCGGATTTCGACCCCATCACATAAACAGATTTCACGTAAGGCAGGCGTCCCGGCCATGAAGATTCGCAATTCCCTCAAGTCGCTCAAGTCGCGTCACCGCGATTGCCGGGTGATCCGTCGCCGTGGTCGCACCTATGTGATCAACAAGACCAACCGCCGCTTTAAAGCCCGCCAAGGCTAGGCTCCGGGGGAGCTTGGCTAGCCCGAGCTCGTCAAGGCTTCCAGCGCAAAAGAACGAGCCGCTCCTTGGCCAGGTCGGGGGCGGTTTTCGCTGTGTCCGGGGATGATTGACCGCGCATTTCATGCTACGGACGGCTCGTCTGCTTTCAGGAACGGTTCACCTTGCTGGTGGTAAAGGATGAGCCAAGGAGCAAGTAAAATGCAACGCGCATATCGAATCATTCTGGCAATAAGTGGCGCCGCGCTTGTCGCGACGGCTGCTACTGCAGCCTACGCCCAGGCGGCTGGCAATTCGACTCCGCGGGGCTGGAATTACGAGATCAAGGACGGCAAGCGCGTTCCCAAGGCGGAGCGCAAGGCCAATGCCGATGGCAGCTGGCGCGAGGAAATCCGCCAAGGGACCTGCGTCACGGTCAAGGAAAAGACCGCTTCGGGCGAGTATAAGGAAAGCCGCCGCTGCGACTAAGCCGCCGGCGCTTCAATAACGCATCACCAAGGAAGCGGATCGGCTCAGCCGGTCCGCTTTTTTGTCTGTCCGGCACCTGGCGCGCCACTTCCACCCTCGGTACCGGGCTTGGCGATGCACGCCGGCAAGCCGACCGCTTTCGTGTCCTTGCATAGCCGCACCTGAACGCTGTCGTCGGCACCAATGAAAATCGCCCAGTCGCGGGTCCGCTTGAACGAATCCACGCAGCTCGCGGTCCAATAATCCAAATTCTTGTAAGGGCCGACGAAGCCCGTCTTGGTGACGCGGCCGCACGACGAGCCCGAGGCCATGATCGCACGCTTGAGGGCGATTGCCCGGTCGAGATCGCCCGCCGCCGACAATTGCTTCTGGGCTTCACTGCGAACGCTGACCGTCTTTGCCGGCCTCGCGGGCTCAGGCGCCTCTTTTTCGCACGCGCTCACCAACATCGCAGTCGTCAGCAGGCCAATGGTCATCATGCGCATCGATCGTCTCCGCTCCCTTAACACCTCAAGTGCGCGCCGGGTCCGTCCCGTTGCGGCGCGCCTGCAATCGTCCCGCTGCGGCGCGTGCATCGACCCCATCGGCAAGCGCGATGAAGATCGTATCGTCGCCGGCGATCGTGCCGGCAACATCTGCCAGGCGAGCGATGTCGATGGCATTGGCAACAAGGTTGGCCGATCCCGGGGGCGTGCGCACCACCAGCAAATCGCCAGCCGGCGTGATGGCATCGACCCAATCGGCAAGCACCCGGTCGAGTTTGGTCTCGGCCGCCCCGGGCTCAACGGGCTCACCGGGATCGGGAATGACGTAGCGAATGGTCCCCTCCCGCCGCAGCTTGAACGCGCCAAGCTCGTCGAGGTCGCGGCTCACCGTTGCCTGCGTAACCGCAAGTCCGGCGAGGGCCAATCGATCGACCAATTCTTCCTGGCTGCCGACGCGGTCGTCGCGGAGCCAGTCGGCGATCATCCGCTGGCGCTGGCTTTTGGAAACCGTACTCATGGCGAGTCCTCGCCGCTGATCATCGTTCCGATACCCTGATCGGTGAACAATTCGACCAACAGGGCATGTTCGACGCGGCCGTCGATCATATGCGCGCTTGCGACGCCCCCCTCGACCGCTTCGGCGCAGGCGAGCAATTTAGGGATCATTCCACCGGTCACGCTTGCGGCTTCGATCCGCTGGCGTGCCCCGGCGGCGGAAAGCCGGTGGATAAGGCTGGCCGTATCGTCAGGCTCCTCCAGCAGGCCTGGGGTGGAGGTGAGGTAGATCAATTTCTCGGCGCCCATGGCAATTGCGATTGCGCGCGCTGCGTCGTCGGCATTGACGTTATGCGGCTGTCCTTCGACGTCGGCCGCGACGGTCGACACAATCGGAATGAGGCCATCGTCGAGCAATGCGTGGAGCAGCCCGGCGCGGACCTTTCCGACCTTGCCGACAAAGCCAAGCGCAGGATCGATCGGGGTCGCCTCGAGCAGGCGTCCGTCCTCGCCCGCCACCCCGACTGCAATCGGCTCGAGCACATTGACTGCGCTGACCAGTTCGCGATTGATCTTGCCGACCAGTACCATGCGAACGATGTCGAGCGTCTCCGCGTCGGTAACGCGAAGCCCGTTGCGAAACTCGGGGACCTTGCCCTGGCGCTTCATTTGTTCATCGATCTGCGGCCCGCCGCCGTGGACCAGCACCGGGCGGATGCCGACCGAGTGGAGCAGCAACACATCCTTGGCGAGGCTGCGCCCTCGCTCGGGATCGGTCATTGGCACACCGCCAACCTTGACCACCACCACCTTGCCGGTGAAGCGACGGATATAGGGCAGCGCTTCGATCAGCAGCCGCGCGGTTTCGTTGGCGTTGATCATGAGGTTTGGGCATTTTCCTTGATGTAGCCAGGGCCAAGGTCGACCGAGACTGCGCGGCCGACCCCGCTGCCCAGGCCAAGCTCAACCTGGATGTCGATTTCGTGGCCGCGCATGTGCGCCATCACCGCGTCGCCATCGTGGGCAATTTCCACTCCGGCTTCGGCAACCTTGATGCCGCCGTAGGAAACAGCGGAGCGCTCGGTCTTGAATTCCACCCCGCACGACCCGGCCTCGGCCAGGAGCCGTCCCCAATAGGCATCCGCGCCGTACCAGCTGCACTTGATCAGCTGATTATTGCCGATCGAGCGCGCCACCTTGCGTGCCTCGCCGTCCGATGCGGCGCCGGTCACGCGGACGACGACCAGCTTGGTCATCCCTTCGGCGTCGCGCGCCATCTGCAACATCAATTCCTCGCAACATTGCCGCACCGCATCCTCGAATGCCGCCAGGTCCGGCCGGCCGCGCCGACCGCTTGCGAACAGCATGACGGTATCGTTGGTCGAGGTCGCGCCATCGGTGATCAGGCAATTGAAGGTCGCATCGGCAGCCCTTGCCAGAATCGGCTGGAGCTCGGCCGGGGACAGCTTGGCATCGGTCGTAAGGAAGGCGAGCATCGTCGCCATGTTCGGGGCAAGCATCCCGCAACCCTTGGCCATCCCGCCCACGGTGAAACCCTCGCCTGCAACGACAGCTTCCTTCGGCCGCGTGTCGGTGGTGAGAATGCCCTTGGCTGCATCGCGCCCGCCGTCCCGCGACAATGCGGCGCGAAGGGCAGGGATTGCGGCCATGATCCGGCGCATCGGCAGTCGATATCCGATAAGCCCGGTCGAACAGACGAGCATATGAGCACTGTCGCAGCCCACAGCGGTCGCCGCCGCATCGCACATTGCTTCGGCATCGGCGCGGCCCTTGGCGCCCGTTCCGGCATTGGCATTGCCGGAATTGACCACGACCCCGCTCGCCATTCCGGACGAGGTGCGAAGCCGATCAATGCAGGCGTCCACCGGGGGCGCACGAAACTTGTTGGTGGTAAAGACGGCTGCGGTCGGCACCGGCCGGCCGTCGTCGGTCGCAAGAAGCGCGGTGTCGCGCCACTTCGGCTTGATTCCGGCGTGAAGGCCAGCGGCGACGAAGCCTTCGGCTGCGGTAACGCTCATGGATAAATCCCGATGTTGGAAAGGCCCGCACCCTCGTCGAGTCCGAGCATGAGGTTGGCGCATTGCAACATCTGCCCCGCCGCGCCCTTGCCGAGATTGTCGATCGCGGCGAGTGCAACGACCGTCTGCGTGCGCTCGTCAAAGCGCGCGGTGAGGAAGGCAGCGTTCGATCCGGCCGCCCACTTCGTCTCCGGAAGGGCCTCGCCGACGTGCACGAAGCGCTCTTCGGCATAGGCGTCCCTGAGAATCGCCAGCGGGTCACATGGCGCGGTCGCGCGCCCGTAGCAGGTGGCCAGTATCCCGCGGCTCATCGGCACCAGGTGCGGGGTGAACAGGACTTCGCCGCCCGACACCATCTCCATCTCCGCGGTGTGGCGGTGATTAAGCAGACCATAAGCGCGCATATTGCCCTCGATCGCGCAATAATGACTTGCGGCAGTCGCACCGCGCCCGGCTCCGCTGACACCCGAAGCAGCGTTGACGACGATCCCCTTGGCCTCGATCGCCCCCGCATCGATCAAGGGGCGAAGCACCAGATTGGCGGCGGTCGGATAGCAACCGGGTGCAGCGACACGCTTCGACTCCCTGATCGCCTCACGGAAAAATTCGGGCAGGCCGTAAGTGAAGGTCCCGATCAGTTCTGGACGCGAATGCGGCTCGCCGTACCAGCGCTCATATTCAGCCGCGCTGTCGAGACGGAAGTCGGCGCCAAGGTCGACCAGCGTGACCCCGGGTGCCAGCAAATCGTCGGCAAGGCGCTGGGTCTCTCCATGCGGAAGCGCGGCGAGGATGAGGTCGCTACCGCTGAGCAGTTGCGGGTCCCAAGCCGCAAATTCCATGCCGGGGTAGGCTAGCGCAAGGTGGGGATGAAGCGCCGCCACCGGCTTGCCAGCGGCACTTGCTCCGACCGCAACCTTCACCTGCATGTCGGGATGGGCCGCAATCAGCCGCATCAACTCGCCACCGACATAGCCGGAAGCGCCAAGGATCGAGACGTAAATCATGCAGCGCATATGCACATTACTGCATATTTATTCAACTATATTTGATGTGGACCTTGTCGGCGGCGGCCTGCGCTCGGCCGACCGCTTCATCGACGTTGCTACCCGTCGCCAGCGCCACGCCCATGCGCCGGTTCGGCAAGGTCGCCGGCTTGGCGAACAAGCGCACGTCGGCCTCGGCCATCGCTTCGGCGAGGCCTTCAAAGGAAAATTCGCTACTGGCACGATCGGCCAGGATCACTGCCGACGCCGCGGCGGCTTCGCAACAAAACTCGGGGATCGGTAGTCCAAGGATTGCGCGGACGTGAAGCTCGAACTCATTGGGCGACTGGCCGATCAGCGTGACCATCCCCGTGTCATGCGGCCGCGGGCTTAGTTCGGAGAAGATCGCACGCCCCTGGGCAATGAAGAATTCGACCCCGAACAGCCCATGCCCGCCAAGCGCGGTGACGACCTTCGCCGCTTGCTCCTGCGCCGATTTCAGCACCGTCTCGTCCATCGCCGCCGGTTGCCAGCTGGTGCGATAATCGCCGCCTTCCTGGCGATGCCCGATCGGCGGGCAGAACAGGATGCCGTCCTTTGTCGCAACCGTAAGCAGGGTAATCTCATAGTCGAAGTCGATGAATTCCTCGACGATCACCCGCGGCCGGTCGCCGCGCATGTTGGCGACGGCATAATCGAATGCCGTGCCAAGCTCGGCATCGGTTCGTGCGACGCTCTGCCCCTTGCCGCTCGACGACATGACCGGCTTCACCACCGCCGGCAGACCGACGTCCGCAGCCATTGCCTCCTCGCGCGTCTCCGCGAAAATATAGCGCGACGTCGTCAGCCCAAGCTCGCGCGCGGCGAAATCGCGGATGCCGTCGCGGTTCATGGTCAGCTGGACCGCCTTGGCTGTCGGCACGACGTGCCAGCCTTCCTGCTCGAGTGTCGCCAGCATGGCGGTATCGATTGCCTCGATCTCTGGTACGATATGGTCCGGGCGATGCTTTTCGACCGCTGCCTGCAACGCCGTGCCGTCAAGCATCGAGAAAATCTCGCGCGCGTCGGATAGCTGCATCGCAGGGGCATCGTCATAGCGATCGCAAGCGATCACCCGGCAGCCGAGCCGCTTGGCGGCAATCGCGACTTCGCGTCCGAGTTCGCCCGCACCGAGCAGCATGATGGTGGCAAGATACATTGATGCGCGAATAGGATGTCACTTCAGCCAAGTCACCCCACCCGGGCGGATCGCACTTCCCTTTTCCCGAAAACCGTCGACAAGTGGCAATGACTTAAGACCGTCCCGAAAGGCCGACAGATGAAGCGTTTTCTTCCGATCCTCCTGCTTGGCCTCGCCGCTGCCCCGCCGCCCAAGAAGATGACCCCGACCGACATCGTCAATGCCGCGCCGGCTTCCGCGTGGCGTACCATCCCAGCCGAGGATCTGCTCGTCATGACGCTCGAAGGCGGCGGACGGGTGGTGATCCAACTCGCCCCGGCGTTCGCCCCGGTTCACGTCGCCAACATGCGCAAGTTCGCCGCCGCCAATTATTGGCAGGGTGCTGCCGTCTATCGGGTGCAGGACAATTATGTCGCGCAATGGGGGATCAACGAAGCCAAGCGCGCGCTCTCGGTCGGCGCGGTCGCCAAGCCGCCGGCGGAATATGTCCGCAGCGCACGTGGCCTCACCATCACCCCGCTCGGCTCCCCCGACCCCTATGCGCGTAGCGTCGGTTTCTGGAATGGCTGGCCGGTTGCCCTCTATAAGGACGGCACGGCGAGCATGACTCATTGCTATGGCACCGTCGGGGTCGGGCGCGACCTTCACCCGGATACGGGCACGGGCGGCGAGCTTTACGCAATCATCGGTCACGCCACCCGGCAGCTTGACCGCAATATCGCGACTGTCGGGCGGGTCGTTGCCGGGATCGACCAGCTAAGCTCCCTCCCGCGCGGCAGCGAGGCGATGGGCTTCTACAAGGAAGGGTTCGTTGCCAAGCCGATCGTCGGCATGACGCTTGCATCGGCGCTTCCGCCCGCCAGTCGACCATCCTTCCAATATATGGACACTTCTAACCCGACCTTCGCCCGCTATCTCCACGTAAGAAAAAACCGCAACGACGATTTCTATCGCGTTGCGGCTGGAGGCGTCGATCTGTGCAACGTCCAGGTGCCGGTCAGGCCGACACCTGGACGCTAAACTCTTACGCAGCCCAGGCGTGGGCGCGATGCTGGTTGCGATGCGAGATGACCGCCGTGCTGGCGTGCGAGCGCATGCTCGCTTCGGCAAGCGGCAGTGCGGTCGAGCAAAATGCACATTCGGCGGACATGCGACCGATCAGCCAATGCGTGCGGCCGCATCCGGGACAATGGTTGACCTGATGCTCGCGATACACAGCGTGATAGCCGCGACCAGCGGGATCATGCGACATGCGCAGGTCGCCAAGAGTCGGGACGGTGGACATAAAAAGTTCCTTTCGGACACATTGAACGGACCAGTCGATAAACGGTTGCATCGACTCAATTTTGTTGACCAGCGCTAAAGCGCGCGCAGTCCCACGGCGGGACGGGCGTTCAAAGCGGGTTGCGCAGCGACAAACGCCGCGCCCACTGCTAGCGTGATCGCCCCGACCGGGATCATCAGGGTGGCGAGCCAATCGGGCCGGAAGTCGAATTCGAACAAGAATGTGACCAATGCCCAGGCAGCGATCGTCCCGGTGGCGAGCGCAGCGAGTGCGACCGCGCTTGAGAGTGAGACGAACTCGATCAGCTGGCTGCGCGCGACCTGGCCCCGCGTCGCCCCGACCAGCCGCAGCAGCACGATATCACGGCGCCGCTCGGCGCGCGTTGCGACCACCGACCCGGCCAGCACCACCATTCCCATCAGGATCGCGAATACCGTGGCGATCGTCACCGCGCCGCTGATCGACGAAAGCAGGGTCTTGGCCTGTTCGACGATGTCAGATATCCGCACCGCGCTGACCATTGGCAGTTCGGCCGTCAGCCGTCGCTCGAAACCAGCGGTCGAAACCCCGACGCCCGGCGCTACGCTCGCCATCAGCGTATAAGGCGCCGCGTCAATCGCTCCGGGTGCGAAGATGATTGCGAAATTGAAGCCAAGGCTGCGCCAGTCGATTCGGCGTAGCGACGCTATTCGCGCTTCGATCGGGCGGCCAAGCACAGCGACCGTCATTCGATCCCCGACCTTAAGTCCAAGCGCGGCCGCGGCCACGACATCGATGCTGACCAAAGGCGGTCCGCGATAGTCGGCCGCCCACCATTGCCCGGATACGACGGTGTTCGCCGGGGGCAGCTCTGCGGCAAAGGTCAGCCCGCGATCCCCGCGCAGGATCCAAGCGCCTTCGGGGATCGCCTTCATTGCGCTTACCGGAACCCCATTCAGTGCCGTGACCGGCCCGCGCAGCGATGGCACAAGACGCAACTCGCCATCGGGGAACTCGGATTTTGCAAGCGTCTCGAGCCTTGCCCCATCCTCGCGTGGAATGTCGACGAGGAATAATGCCGGGGCTTTCTGCGGGATGTTGGTGGCAATCTCGGCAAGGATGCTGGAGGCTGCACCCGAAAGCGCAATCAGCATGGTCAGGCCAAGCCCAAGCGAGACTGCCAGCCGGACCGTTGCCGCGCCGGGCCGGTCGAGCGCCGAAATGCCAAGCCGGCTGATCGGACCCCCGCGATGGCGGTTGGCACGTGCCACCCTCCGGATGACGTAACCAAGCGCCGCAAACAGTGCGCACAGCCCTGCTATGGTGGCGATCCCGATCGCCGCGAAGCTCCGGTCACTAGCGCTTAAGATCGCAAGGGCCGCTGCCGCAGCAAGTGCGATTAGCGGGCCAATCAGATGACGGCGGCTGGGCCGTGCGCCATCGACCGCACCGCGCAGCAATTGGGCCGGGCGCGTGTCGCTTGCCCCGGCGATGGCGCGCCAGCTTGCAGCGAAGCTGATGAGCGCCCCGAACAAGGCGGCCTGGCCAAGCGCTGCCCATTGCGGTCCCGGGTCGGGCGCGACCGGCAGGAGCGTGCCGGCAAGCTTGGCGACCAGGAATGGGGCCGCCGCACCGACCGCAAGTCCTGCAAGGATGGCGAGACCCGCGATCAGCCCAAGCTCGAACAATAGCATTGCATGGATCGTCCGGCGCGGCGCGCCGACCAGCTTCAATATGGCAATGCTCTGGCGGCGCGAGGCGGCAAATGCGGCCGCGGCGCTGGACATGCCAAGCCCGCCGATTGCCAGCGCCGACAGGGCCACCATCAGCAATAATTGGCCAAGCCGGTCGACGAAACGTCGAGTCCCGCTCCCGGCGTCATTGCGGTCGGAGGCGCGCCAGCCGCCTTCGGGAAAGCGCTTCTGGAAAGCCTTGCCGACCGTCTGGGGATCGGCACCCGGCGGCAGGACTAGGCGGTAGGACGTCGTGCTGATGCTGCCCGGCGCGATCAGGCCCGTGGCGGCGAGCCCCCCTTCGCTGAGGAGGGCAGGGGGCGCGAAAGCGAAGCCCGAGCTACGCGGCATCTTGTCGATAATTGCCGAAACGCGCAGCGTCGCTTTGCCCAGCGACACCGTGTCTCCGCGCTCGATGCCGACCCGCTCGGCCGCGGCACGGCCAATGGCAATCTCGCTGTCGCCGGGCCGGCTCCCCGCAAGATCCATCGTGCCCGCAAGTGGGAAGGCAGAGTCGACACCGCTAAGTTCGACCAGCGTCGAATCGCCCCTTGCCGTCACCACCATCCCACGCGCCGCGAGACTTCGCGAGGAGCGCCCAAGCGATTTGATCGCCGCGCGCTCGGCGGTGCTTGCATCGCGCTGCGATACGGTCAGCACCAGGTCGCCGCCGATCAGGGCGCGGCCCTCAGTTGCGATGGCGCGGTCGATCGCGGAGGCGAGGCTGGTCACCGACGACAGGCCGGCAATTGCGATTGCAAGGCACAGCCACAACAGGCCGAGCCCGCCGAGCCCGCCCTTCAGATCGCGCCGTGCCAGGCTTAGCGCCGCACTCACCCGGTCAGCACGCCATCGGCCATGTGCACCGTCCGCGCCGCCCGCGCCGCCACGACCGGGTCATGCGTGATCACCAGCAAGCCCGCGCCCGCCGCGCCTGCGCGCTCGAACAACAGATCGACGATGCCGGCGCCGGTGCTGCTGTCGAGGTTGCCGGTCGGCTCATCGGCCAGAAGGAGGGCGGGGCGCGGCGCGGTGGCGCGGGCAATCGCCACCCTCTGCTGTTCGCCGCCGGACAATTGCGCCGGATAATGCGCCAAACGATGGCCAAGCCCGACCGCCTCGAGCTCGGCCGTTGCCCGGGCGCGTGCATCTTCTGCCCCCGCCAACTCGAGCGGAACCGCGACATTCTCCAGCGCGGTCATTGTCGGAAGAAGCTGGAAAGACTGGAGAATAATCCCCAACGACCGTCCCCGCAGGCGCGCCAGCGCATCCTCGTCCAGCCCGGCCAAATCCTGACCGGCCAAGACGACGCGCCCCGAATCGGGCCGCTCGAGTCCGGCGATCACCGCCATCAGGCTGCTCTTGCCCGATCCCGAGGGGCCAAGCACGGCGACGCTCGTGCCCGCATCAAGGGTCAGGCTGACCGACTTCAAAATATGGGTGCGCACCTCACCCTCACCGAGGGTCAGGCTGACGTCGGCGACGCTGATGAGTGGAATATTCATGTCGCCACTAGCTAGGAAGCTTGTCGCTGCGCGGCAATGGCGCCACATCAAGCGACATGAGACTTTGGTCGATCCTGCTTGCCGCTTTGACGATAAGCGCCGCACCCCCGCCACCTCCACGACCCCTGATCCTCGCGTTCGGCGACAGCCTCACCGCAGGCTACGCACTTGATCGTGGACTGGGCTTTGCGCCTCAACTCCAGGCAAGCCTGCGCCGTCACGGCATCTCCGCCACCGTCATCGATGGGGGCGTATCGGGGGACACGAGCCAGGCGGGGCGGGCGCGGCTCGGCTGGACGCTCGACGGCCTTCCACGCAAGCCCGATCTGGTGATCGTCGAACTTGGCGGCAACGACATGCTGCGGGCCCTCGACCCAGCGCTAACCCGGAGTAATCTCGACCAGATCCTAACCGAATTGAAACGGCGCAAGATCAAGTTCGTGCTTGCCGGAATGCGCGCCGCGCCCAATCTCAGTCCGGCTTATATCGCCAAGTTCGAACCGATTTATCCCGATCTCGCCGCCAAGCATGGCGCGACCCTCTACCCTTTCTTCCTCGAAAATGTCGTCGGGCAAGCAGGGATGATGCAAGGCGACGGGATCCACCCTACCTTTGCCGGCATCAAGACGATCGTCACCAGCATCCTGCCAACGGTGAAGGGCGCGCTGGCGAAACCCTAGAGGTCGAGTCCCTCGAGACTGATCGGTTCGGCGAACTCCGCGCCAATCTTGCGACCGGCGGTCCACCGCACCAGCGCGCTGGCACGCTCGCGCCCGGGCAGGATCAGCCAGATCCGCGTTCCGACTTCGAATTCGCCTTCGCTTTCGGCCATGAATCCGGTTTCGCTGACGTTGATCAGCTGCGCTTCGCAGCCTTCATTGCCAAGCTCGCGCACCTTGGCGCCAATCTCCACCCCGACGCGCATACTGCGCCGCCGGTCGGAGGGGTCGCTTATTTCGGATATACGCGCCTTGATCGTCACAAAATTCATCTCCATCGCGCTGCTACTTCAACGGCGCGGTGAAGTGAATACCAATGCGTCCGTCACGGACCCAGCACACGACTGCGGGCAAAGGAGCCAGTTCGGGCAGGTTGAGCCCAATTTGCTCGCCGATGTGCGGAGTCTGGTCGCAAACGAGCATTGCCCCGGATGCGGAGATATTGGCCACCTCCACCGCGAGGTTTTCACCCCGCCATTCCATTACGGCAGAGGCACCGGCATCCGCGCGAGGCTCGCCACGCTCGTCGAATGTGCGCTTGACGGTTCGCGGGATCATGTTGCCCTTCAGACTCAGCCCTGCCGTCACAGATACCTCCAATTCGGTTCGACTTACGTCCTATTCGCAACAGCTTAAGGATTGGTTTTCGACGCCATTGTCTCTGGTCGCTGTCATTCATCTTGTGTATGTCGCGGGTGCCTATGATGAGGCGATCATTTACGGCCGCTGCGACAGCGGCGGATATTCGGAGAGTTTGATGCGCGTACGATCGATAGCACCGGTGGCGCTTGGCCTGACCGTAAGCTTGCTGCCACTGACCGCTGTGCTTGCCCAGCAGGTCGACCCGATCGCCGCGCTGCCATCGGCCGCATCCCCGACACGCCCGGCGAGCACGCCGTCCCCGCAGCTTCCGGCCGGCACTGCTCCTGTACAGGCTCCCGCGGTCGTCGAAACGCCGCCCCCGCCTCCCGCAGTGTGGGAAGCTGACGAAGCCACGCAGCTGGCAGCCTATATCCGCACCGTTGGTCGCGAGGGTCTTAACCCCGGCGATTACGATCCCGCCGGCCTCGATCGGGCGATCCGCGCCGGCAACCCGCTTGCCCTGTCGGCTGCGGCGACCGAGCGGTTCAACAAATTGTCGTCCGATATCGCACTCGGCCATGTTCGCGGCGCTGCCCGGGTGGGCTGGCATATCATCGACAAGGACCTCGACTCCACGCGTCAGCGCCAATTGCTCGACCAGGCGCTTGCCACCAACACGCTTGCCGAAACGCTGAACGGACTGCTGCCGACGCACCCGCAATATGGCGCGCTTCGCTACGCGCTTGAGGTTGCGCCCAAGACCGAGACGACGAAGCTCAACCGCATCCGGCTCAACATGGACCGCTGGCGCTGGCTGCCGCGCGAGCTCGGGCAGAAATATATCATCGTCAACGTGCCCTCCTTCCATGCGACC